>CABQHZ010000088.1 GCA_902464175.1 uncultured Collinsella sp.
TCGGTAATCGCCTTGAGCACGTTATCCACGCTCAGCTGGAACGTATCTTCATCGGCGAGCGCCTCGACGCACGTGCAACCAGCTTTCTCGATCCACACGCGATACTCCGGGAAGTACGGAGCGATAACGATGACCTCGTCGCCCGGATTGGTAATCGCGTTGAGCGTGCAGGTGAGCGAAGCCGCGGCACCCACCGTCATAAAGACATCCTTGCCCTCGTAGCTCGTGCCAAAACGGCGGTTGAGCGACACGGCCACAGCGGAACGGCACTGCGGCAGTCCCGGTGCAGGCGTGTATCCATGCAACTGATCGCTCGGCAGCTCCAAAGCCTTCTTAATGGATTCAGCCACGGCAGCAGGCGCCGGAACGCTCGGGTTGCCCAGCGAAAAATCGAACACGTTTTCCGCGCCGATTTGCGCCTTGCGCTCAAGGCCATAGCTAAAAATCTCACGGATGATGGAGCTTTCCGCACCGCGAGCATACATAGTTTCGTTGATCATCTGTTCCCCTTTCGCATAGGCGCTATTGTACGCTTTAGCTGAGCAAAGTGCCGCAGCAATGTTGATTGGGGACAGACTTAAATGCGTGAAAACGCTCATTTAAGTCTGTCCCCAATCAACAAAAGAAAAGCCTCCACAGGTTTCCCCGCAGAGGCTTTCGCTACAAGAACTATTTGTCGGCGTCGGTGTTGCCGTCAGCGTTGACAGCATTGCCATCACCGGCATCATCGGATGCGGCTTCGGCATCCTCCTGCATGGCCGCCTGCGCAAAGGCCGCGGCATCAGCCGCCAACTCCTCCTCGCTCATGCGAAGCGAGCGCTTCTTGGTCGGCATGCCAGCCGCCTTGGCGTTGCGCTCCTCCTTGGCCGCCAGGATATCGCCCTCGCGCTCAAGGTAGGCATCCCACTCGTTGTCGAGCAGGGCGTTCACGGCGTCGCCTTCGACGGTCTCGCGCTCAAGCAGCACCTTCGCCATCAGATCGAGCTGATCGCGACGGGCGTCCAGGATCTCGACCGCACGACGATGGGCCTCGCGCATGATGCGCTGAACCTCGATATCAATGCGGCGCGCCGTCTCCTCGGAGTAATCCTGATGATCGGCATAGTCACGGCCCAGGAATACCTGATGCTGCGCCTCGCCAAAGACCTGAGTGCCCAGCTCCTCGCTCATGCCCAGACGTGTGACCATCTCGCGCGCCATCTTGGTCGCGCGCTCCAGATCGTTGCTCGCGCCCGACGTGATGTCGTCGCACATGAGCTCCTCGGCAACGCGACCGCCCAAGAACACGGCGAGCTCGTCGAGCATCTCGTTTTTGGTCTTGAGGAAGTGATCCTCCTGCGGAAGCTGCAACGTGTAGCCCAGAGCCTGGCCGCGGCTGACAATCGAAATCTTATGAACCGGATCGGAGTGCTCCAGGATGTGACCCACCAGGGCATGGCCGCTCTCATGGTAGGCAATCGTGGTGCGCTCGGCTTCGGTCATCACGCGACCCTTGCGTTGCGGTCCGGCAATCACGCGCTCCATCGACTCCTCGACCTCGTCCATCGAGATCACAGAACGATGACGGCGAGCGGCCAGCAGCGCAGACTCGTTGAGCAGGTTCGCCAAATCGGCACCAGTAAAGCCAACGGTCATCTGGGCGAGCTTCTCAAACTTAACGTCCTCGTCCATCGGCTTGTTCTCAGCATGCACGCGCAAGATCTGCTCGCGGCCCTTCACGTCCGGACGGTCGACCGTAACCTGACGGTCAAAACGGCCGGGGCGCAGCAATGCCGGGTCCAGAATATCGGGGCGGTTGGTCGCGGCGATCAGGATGACCGACTCGCTTTCCTCAAAACCGTCCATCTCGACCAGCAGCTGGTTGAGCGTTTGCTCGCGCTCGTCGTGACCGCCGCCCAAGCCAGCTCCGCGCTGACGTCCCACGGCATCGATCTCGTCAATAAAGATGATTGACGGAGCCTGAGACTTGGCCTCCTTAAAAAGGTCGCGCACGCGGCTGGCGCCGACACCCACGAACATCTCGACAAAGTCGGAACCCGAGATGCTAAAGAACGGCACGCCCGCCTCGCCGGCAACGGCCTTGGCCAGCAGGGTTTTACCGGTACCCGGAGGGCCAACCAGCAACACGCCGCGCGGAATCTTGGCGCCCAGCTTGCGATAGCGGTCCGGATCGCTCAAAAAGTCGCGAATCTCCTCGAGCTCCTCGACTGCCTCGTCCACACCGGCAACATCCTCAAACTTGACCTTGGGGCGCGTTGCCTCGTTGGTCTTGGCGTTGGTCTTGCCAAACTGCATGTTCCTGTTGTTGGCGCCCATCATCTGGCGCATAAAGTAGAACATGATGGCGATCAGGGCGATCGTCGGAAGCACGCTCATCGCCAAGTCGCCCCAAAAATCGGGGTCATTGGTGTTGACGATGTACTTGGTATCGGGGTGCTCCGCCATAAGCTCGGCAAGCGAATCGGAGCCGACATAGGTCGAGGAGAAGCTCTTGAGCTCGCTCGTGTCACCCTTGTCCTTTTTCGTCTTCCAGTAATGACCCGCCACGCTTCCGTCTTGAACCGTATAGGTCAAATCTTCGACGCGATCCTGCTTAATGGCGTTGACCATCTCGCTCGTCGCGAGCTTTACGGTATTGCTGGAATTGGCAAAGCCGGAGCCCATGTTAAAGAAGGCGTAGCCCAGGAGCGCGCAAGCCAAAATAAAATACAGCCAGCCCGTACGCGTGGGCTTCTTGCCTCCGGGCATCCCCGGGATCTTAGGCTCCCGGGGAGTCTGGGAATTGTTATCGTTACGGTCGTCGGGCATCTTACGAATAAACCTCCGGTTTCAAAATGCCCAGATACGGAAGGTTACGATAGCGCTCGGCATAGTCGAGGCCGTAGCCCACCACAAAGGCATCGGGGCAATGGGTTCCAACATACTTGGGCGTGACGGCCGAGGTACGGTCCTCAACGTCCTTCCACAGGAAGGCGGCAACCTCCAGCGAAGCGGGCTTGCGGCTCTCGAGGTTCTTCATCAGATACTTGAGCGTCAGGCCCGAGTCCAGAATGTCCTCGACGATCAGCACGTCGCGACCGCGGATGTCGATATCCAGGTCCTTAATGATACGCACGATGCCCGAGGACTTCACACCGTCGCCATAGCTCGAAACAGCCATGAAATCGATGTTGGTCGGCAGCTCGATCTTGCGCATCAGGTCGCCCATAAAGACCACGGCGCCGCGCAGGACCGCAATCAGCACCAGATCCTTACCCGCGTAGTCGCGAGTAATCTGCTCGCCTAGGCGAGAGACGATACCGTCGATATCCTCCTGCGTAAACAGAACCTTCTCGATATCCGGATGTTGAGAAGCCATGACAACCCTTTCTTGTGCTTATCGCCCACGCACCGCCGCATGGACGCGAACTACACATTCTAGCAGCGCACGGGGTATATTTACCAGCACGTGCGCCATCAGCGCGGGAATACCGTCAACGTCGCACAGAATAGCTGGCGCGAAGCGCTATTCCGCATCGACCACACGAAGCAGATATGCCACGCGCGTTGCGGCCGTGCATTTAAAACGCTCGTCCGCGCGAACGCCCGCGACCCATACTACGGCACCTCCCGGAGCCGTTCTTACCACGGGTACGCCAGAGCGGTCTGAAACAGGAATGCGCGCCTCGTTTAACAGGTCTGACACTTTCTTGCTTCGGCCGTTCATCCCCAACGGGCACATCACGTCTCCCGGCACAGGGCTATCCACCCACAGGCGCGCCGATCGTGCCTCGGTGGGAATCTCCCCGCGCGAGCCGGCTAACATCCGCTCGCTATCGCGGTCGGCAAACCCCAGGGCCGCCGCATCCACCAAGGCCGCAACCTTTCCGGCAGCAGCAAGCTCGCGGGCACGGTGCACGATATCGCACCCCGGCTCCACAGCCATCGGCTCCGCTGTCAGCATATGCCCCGCCCCCAGCGGCAGACGACCGGGAACGGAGATCCAATCGGCCACTAAACCCTCGCGCGCCGCCGGGGCCTTGAACGCCAGCGTGCCAAACTCCACACGGGCATCAATTCCCGCAGGAAGCGTAACCGAGCCCGAGCCCGCAGCGACGCAGGCGAGCACGCGCTCCACGTGCCGCATCTCCGGTCGCGCGTCGGGATCGATGCGCTTAATCGCCAATCGCACGATACGCCGTGCAATCACAACCTCAGCGGCGGCAAGACGGCGCGCATCGAGCACAAGTGCGCCCGCCGCTTCCTTGCGCAGGCAGCTTCGAAACGCCTGTGCCGAAAGCTGGGAAAGAAAGGCGTCTTCGTCGCCCAGAATTTCGCAAGCGGCGCCAATCGTCTTACAGACGCTCGCGTTGCGCTGTGCCACCACCGGCATCACCCGATGGCGTACATAGTTGCGCAGGTACGAAACGTCCTCGTTGCTTTCATCTTCCCGCCATGGCTGACCGTGCACCTGCAGATAGCTCACGAGCTCATCGTGCGTGAGGTCGAGCAAGGGGCGAACCACAATGTTCCGACGGCGCGGAATGCTCGATAGACCCGCGGGACCCGACCCTTTAATGGCATTCATCAAAAATGTTTCCGCGCGGTCCGACGAAGTATGCGCGGTACAGATACGAGCCGCCGTCCGCGGTGCGCCCGATTCGGCACAAAGTTCGCGAACATATCTCCGTGCCGCGGCATAGCGCACCTCGCGAGCCGCAGCCTCGATATTGCCCGATTCGTCATCAAAATAGGCATGCTCAACACACAGCGGCAAGCCGTATTGCGCGCACAGGTCACGTACAAAGGCCTCGTCGCCATCGGATGCCTCCCCGCGCAGATGATGGTTTACATGCAGCACGTGCAATCGCTCGCGCGCAATGGGAGCGACGCCGCGCCCGTCCTGGATATCCAGCTTTGATGTGCAAGCCATAAGGAGCAGCGCCGTCGAGTCCGCACCGCCTGATACCATGAGCACTACGGGGGCAGCGGCCTGCCGCGTTGCCAGGGCGCTCTTATCCGTCCTCGGCGCGGCATGATGTCCATAGTGCTGAGATACCGTTGGCATTCGCTTCCTCCTCTATTCGTCCGCACCCATTGTATCCTTTGGAATCTTATGTCTCGCCTGCACCTTCATATCCTCGGCAGCGGCTCAAAAGGCAACTGCGCACTCGTCGAGGGGCCTCAGGGGCTCATCATGATCGACAACGGCCTGTCCCGCCGCGAGACACTTAAACGCATGGCGGAGCTTGGCCTCTCGGCAGACGACGTCGCCGCTCTAGTAATCACCCATGAGCATGGTGACCATATCAAGGGGCTCGATGTATGGTGCAAGCACTGGCATGGTCCCCTCTTTGCCAGCAGGGACACCCTTTCATGCAAAGAAAACCTCACGCACCTGCCCGTAGAGGAATTTGACCCCGGCGACACGCTCCCCATTGCCGGCATCCACGTGCAAACCTACTCAACATCGCACGATGTCATCAATCCTGTCGGCTATCGATTTTATGCTCTCGATGATTCCATTGGGTTTGCCACCGACACCGGAGAGTTATCGAGCAAGGCCATAGGCATCCTCAAAGACTGTCGAGTTCTCGCGCTCGAAAGCAACCACGATGTAGCTATGCTGCGCGAAGGACCGTACCCACGCTTTCTTCAGGAGCGCATCCTGTCCACAAAGGGGCATCTCTCCAACAACCAGGCCGCCGAAGCCGCGCGCGAACTTGTTACCGATCGCACCGAACAGCTCATCGCCATGCATATCAGCCAGGACAATAATCGTCCAAGCCTTACCGTCAAAAGCTATGCCAACGCGCTTGATGCAAGTCTCGATGATGAACTCGGCAGTTCTGCCACCCGTCTTCAAGGGCCACGGAAGCTCTCGATACGCCCTGCAAGTCAGTATCAACCGACAACTATTCAATAGCCCCTCAAGACAACAAAAGGGGGCTGGGAATCACTTCCCAGCCCCCTTAACTCATACTCTCGATTGAAGCAGAGCCATCGTTAGTCGATGGAGATCTTCGTGACGTTCTTCTTCTCGACGATCTTAGGAACCGTAACGGTCAGGATGCCGTCAGCATACTTTGCAGAGAGGCCCTCGCTCGAAGCGTCCTTCAGATATACGCCACGCGTCGCGCTGTACGAGCTAAACTCCTTCTGGAGGAAGTTCTTACCCTCGTTTTCGGCGCTCTCCTCGACGTTCACGCTGATGGACAGGCGACCCTCATTGAGCTCAACGTCGATGTCATCCTTGGCGACACCGGTCAGATACGCCTTGACCTCGTAGCCATCGCCCTTGTCCTCAACGTCAACGGGGAACGCCTTGGAGGCAATCGAGTTGTTTGCAAGGTCGGTCATATCATCAAACAGATCGAACAGCGAGCTAGCAGAAGGACGAACGCCAAAAACCGAACGATAAGGAACCATGCTTGCCATGTTTACCACTCCTTTATAGGACTGCCGAGTCATCTTCTAGGTGACTGGGACTTCTTTTGACGCTCTTATATATGCCCACCCGGTGCTCATATATACATCGGCTATAAAGTTTTTTGAGTCCAGTACTATAAGCATATCTAAGTGTGTATGACTCAGGTTTTAGTAAGGTTAAGGTTCTTTGAACCAGAGCTTAAATAACAAGTATGTTCGCAGCTACAAATAACAAGGGGCTTACAATGAGCGCGTACACGTTGTTGGTAACGAGCTAAAGGGCATCATGGACGACCAAAACCAGAACAATATGTTTATGCCGACGCAGGGCGAAGATACTTCTACGCAGCCGCCACGGTTCCATCGCCCCCACATCTCGCAAGAGCCCATCAATGACCCAGAGCCCGATTATGTGACGAGAAACCGATATCAAACGCTCGAGGATGCCCAAACGGGACGTAAACATATGGGCGTCGCCTCGGGAGACCCTGTATATCTGAAAGACGCACCATTATCTAAAAACAGCGCAGCTAGTGATGAGCCGATGAAAGCATCCGCCGTCCATCAACAAAGAGGGCCTCGACCCAAGCAAACCTTGACGCATTCGGCTCGCTATCTCGAGACTCCAAAACAGGGAAAATCAATCTTCGTTTCGTCAAGTAAACGACGCAAGCAGCATCAGCTGACAATCCTGCTTATGATCATTGCGGCCATAGCAGTTGCCCTTGTTATACGATTTATTTTCTTTAAATAAAGGCTCAATACCGAAAACAACAAGATCGTCTGGTGTAATTGAGTCATTCACGCCCCGTAAACGCAAAAAAGGGGGAGGCCGCGAGGCCTCCCCCTTCTGCAGTTTCGATGACGGCTCGGTGCCGTCCACCGGTCAGCGGCGCCCTGGCCTCCCACGGGCTGACCCCGCAGTACTCTCGGCGCGATGGGGCTTAGCTTCCGGGTTCGGAACGGGACCG
>CABQHZ010000089.1 GCA_902464175.1 uncultured Collinsella sp.
GGATTTGCAGCGACGGACCTCAGGACGCTCTTACACCACGTCTGCGCGCGCGACCCCATAAAGCACCGAATCGTCGTGTTTTGGGGGTTTAATATATGAAATTGTTATCAATTGGTCTTAAATACTTTCCAAATGATATGATGCTATCCTGGCAACAGTACTCATATTTGCAATTTTTTGCCCACCGGGTCCGGATGAAGCCCCCTCAATACGCCACCGGCCACCCACATGACCGCAAATCCTGGTTATCAAAGGCCGTCGCGCGCTTTGGCATCGGCCGAAAGCCGCTCGCGGAATAATCCCTCGCCATTAGCGAACTTGAATCGAAATTGCATGCCCCGAAAAGCCGCAATGCCGTACCCTCGTTCTCAGCAACTCCACTACAAGAATGGCATTCAAATGGGCAACACCATGCATCAATACGCCCTCTTTGGGGCCACGCAATTTAAATACGATCAGACAATCACGCATATATCGGACCAACACCGACAAATCGTCATTTGCAACAACGGTTCAGACGTACGCTACGCCACACTTGAAGAGTGGGAAGAAGCCGGCGCTTTGTTCGATGAACGAGCGCAAATCGAGGGCATCGTCACCAGTGCGAGCCCAGCACGTGACAAACTCGAGCTCTTTCGCAGCCTCTTTACCGGGCGTAAAGATGTTTACGCTCATGGATATCGCAGAAAAGACGGAGGTATCGGCTATACGCCCGCTTGCGAAAACGAGTGGAAGCCGGGAATTTGTCCCAAAGTAGCCCATCAAAAAGTCAAATGCGCAGAATGCCACAATCGCGTCTTCCCCGAATTAAGCGATGCCGCAATCATTGCTCACTTTAAAGGCAACGATGACCGGTTCCGCGATGTCCTCGGGCAATATGTTCTCGACAGGGACTGCAACACGAAAGTTCTCGTCATCGATTTTGACAAAGCAGACTGGAAAGAGGCAACAAATGCCGTACGGCTTGTTGCAAAACGACGGAACATTTACGCCGCCGTCGAGCGCTCAAGGTCCGGCAACGGCGCACACATCTGGTTTTTCTTTCTCGAGCCAATCAGCGCAAAGGCCGCCAGAGAGTTTGGAAGTTGCCTCATAACCGAAGCTGCGGCGCTCAATAAAACAATCACGTTCGAGGCCTTTGATCGAATGCTACCCGCTCAGGACACTATTCCCGATGGAGGTTTTGGAAACCTCATCGCACTTCCCTTTCAAGGCAAGGCACAACGTGAAGGAAACAGCGTATTTGTAGACGAACAATTCGAGCCCTTTCCCGACCAATGGCTTTATCTGTCGCAAGTCCAGCTGATTCCGCGCTCAACAGTGCAAAATCTGATCGAGACCACTGGGAACAACCCACACGGGCTATCAACAGCCACGGTGGCAAACAAGGCCAAACGATATGCCCAAAAACCACGAAAGCGGCCACCGCTCACATCGCGGGACTTTCCTTCACCGCTGCCCATCACGCAAGCCGATATGCTCTACATCCCCGAAAAGTCTCTGAGTCCTGCAGCTCAAATGGAAATCCGCGGGCTCGCAACATTCGCCAACCCAGAATTCTATCGAGCGCAAGCCATGCATCAATCGGTATTCGGTAAACCGCGACTTATAGACCTCAGCGAACTGAGAGATGGTTATGTTGCGATTCCCCGGGGCTGCAAAACTCAGCTTGAGCAGCTGCTCCGAGAAACCGGCGTTACTGCCCACTATTCAGACGAACGCAAATCCGACAATCAAATTGTGATGACATTTAAAGGCGCCCTTCGCCCCGAACAGCAAATCGCCGCTGAGCAGCTACTTGGATACGAAGATGGAATCATGTCCGCGCCGACAGGCTTCGGTAAAACGGTCATCGGGGCTTATCTAATTGCCTCCATTGGCCTTCCAACGCTCGTCATCGTTCCCAAGACCGCACTCATAACCCAATGGAAATCCCAGCTCGAGCGATTTATCGATATTACGGACAACAGAGAACCCGTCCGAACCCCAAAAGGACGAATCAGCAAAAGGCAGCCTCCGATCATCGGACAAATAGGAGGAGGCAAAAATGCCGTAAGCGGCCTCGTCGACATCGCTTCGTTCCAGTCGTTATCTGGCAAAGACGGCCAAACCGGAGAGCCGATAGTTAAGGACCTTGTTCGTAATTACGGTCTCATTATCTGCGACGAATGTCACCATGCCGCCGCGCCACAGCTCGAGCTTGTTCTCAAGTCTGCCCCGGCCAAATACGTATACGGCCTTTCTGCGACGCCCGAACGATCCGACGGCCTTACGAAGGCGCTCTCCATGCTCTGCGGCCCGCTTCGCTATGTCATCGATCCAAAAACGCAAGCGATCCAGCAGGGCATCCAGCGCATCGTGCGGCCTCGATTTACCGGAATTCGACTACCCGCCTACGAGCCGGGAGCAAGCTTCAACCAGATTCTCGACCCGCTGTGTGCGCATGCGGCAAGAAATGAATTGATTGTTGACGACGCCCTCGAAGCTGCGTCAAACGGTCGGCATCCGCTCGTGCTATCTAAAAGGAAAAAGCATGCTGAGAAGCTGTTCAGACTGCTTAAAGACCGAGGACACGAACCCATTCTCCTGACCGGGGAAATCGACGCCAAAGAAAGAAAAGCGATACTGAACAGTCTTCCCTGCTTCGAGCGTGAACATCGAATCATCGTCGCCACCGAAAGCCTTCTGGGTGAGGGCTTCGATCTGTCCTACCTGGACACTCTCCTCATTGCCGCGCCGATATCGTGGGACGGCAGCATCACGCAGCAGGCGGGCAGACTGCATAGAAGTCACGAGGGCAAGCGGCGGGTTGAGATATTCGACTACGTTGATTTGTCGATACCCATGCTCGCCCGCATGTACCAGAAAAGACTCAAGACCTACGCCAAGCTCGGGTACGAGGTTTATGCAGCGAAAGAAGCCAGCCAAGCCGAGGCAAACATCCTAATTGACTCTTCGCATTTCCTTGAGACCCTAAACAAGGATATCGTCAATGCCACGAAGAACGTTTTCATCGCCGCACCCTATGCATCTTCCGCATGCCTTACGAAACTCAAGGATTCACTCACCAGCTCCATGACTCGAGGAATTCGCATTGAGATAATCGTTGCCTCAAGTCCGCGCGATGACGCGAAGGCGGTCTTTGCCGAAATGGGCATCGGCTATACCGTCAAAACTGAAGGACGTTTGTGCGCGGCAGTGATTGACGAGGAAACCGTCTGGTACGGAACCATTCCATTACTGGCTTTTCCCAAGAATGAGGATTGCAGCATTCGTTTCAAAAGCAGCGAAGTCGCCGCCGAGCTTTTGGACGAAATCCAGCGAAGAGGAGAACCGAAAGCTGCATCAACAAGCGGGACATCCCCATCACTTGCGGTGAAATAGGGACAGTTTTTTGGCTTATCAGCCGCAAATCAATCCCTATTCCACCGCAACTTAAAATCGAGTGGCTAGCTCAGTGGGCCATGGAACAGTTCTTGATGCGAACCCATTCTTACAAGTCGAATCACTGGATTAGTTTTGTGCGGCAGGTAGAGAACGACCACGTCGACCAGGCCGTCGGATAGATGGAAATCGATGTGACCGTTGTAGTTGCCGCCCGGGTTGGAGGGCTCGTGGGCGCCATACTCTGCCGGAAGCGAACCATGTGCCGCAAGCTCGGCGACAGCTGCCTTAAACTCGGTTTTTAGCTGCGGATAGCTGCACATCGTTCGCCTATAGTCGGCCTTAAACTGAGCCTCGACCTTAATCTCAAACATCGCCTAGTCCTCATCGAGGAACGACATCAGCTCATCAACGTTATCGAATGACGGGCTGTCGTCCGGCAAAATTCCCAGCTCATGAGCCTCGGCGATCACCATGGCACGCCTCGTTGCCTCGTTGGGCACCTCCGCCCTTCCTACGATCTCAAAAGGAATCTTTCGTTGATTTACCAGCTGCCGAACAGCAAGGTTGAGATACGAATTGAGACTCAGACCAACCGTATCCAAGAACTCAGTCGCCTGTTCCTTGAGCCCCTCTTCGATGCGAACCGTCGTAGGCTTAACCGTTGCAGTAGACATACGCGACCTCCTCGCCTCGTCTTTTGCATCAGTATACCCAGTTTAGATGGCATACTGATGTTAAATAGCATCAGTATGCCGTTCACATTACTATAACAACAGTCACAGCACCCTACATCAGCCCGCTCAGGGCAATGTCGACGGTCTCGTTGAGGTCGTCGGTGATGTGCACAAGCTCCGGATCGAGCGGGCTAATCATATCGGCGTCCATCACCGGGCCGTTGAGCCAGTCGAACAGACCCTGCCAGTACTCGGTGCCCACCAGCACGAGCGGCATGCGCTTTACCTTGTGCGTCTGCACCAGCGTGAGCACCTCGAACATCTCGTCGAGCGTGCCAAACCCGCCGGGAAACACAATAGCGCCCGAGCTGTATTTGACGAACATAGTCTTGCGCACAAAGAAGTAACGGAAGTCCATGCCAAGGTTCACGTATTTGTTGAGCCCGTGCTCGTGCGGAAGCTCGATACCCAAGCCGACCGACTTGCCGTTGACACTCGCCGCTCCCCTGTTGGCCGCCTCCATGACGCCGGGACCGCCGCCGGTGATAACCGCCACGCCGCGCTGGGCGATCTTGCGACCGACCGTGCGCGCCGCCTTGTAGAGCGGATCGGTCTTGGGCGTGCGGGCGCTGCCGAAAATGGTCACTGCAGGACCAAGCTCGGCAAGCGCGCCAAAACCATCGACAAACTCTGCCTGAATGCGCAGCACGCGCCACGGATCGGCATGCAGCCAGTCGGTCGACTCCTCGGGCGCCAGCAAGTTGGCATAGGTGTTGTCCTTAGGAATCATGGGGCCGCGCATGACCACGGGGCCGCGGCGGTACGTCTCGTCGTAGGCAGGCTCGCCCTCGACGTTTTCATTCTTAATCATGGGTACTCCTATCGAGAAAAAGAAAAACGGGCGGGGTCGACGCCATGCGCCAAACACCCGCCCGAGCATCAACTATTCGGTATGGTACCCACGATGCATCAAGTGCTTGCAAGCTATCGGTCATCGGTCGCGCAGACGGTGTTAGCGAACGTGATGACCGGCCGGCGCTCGTCCCTTGCCGTTGCCCGCGCTTTGCAAGCGCCCGCGCCGCTCTTAGTAGTCCACCGCCGCAGGGCTGTTCATCCAGTCGCTCACAAACGCGCCGTAGCGGCCCTCGATAATGGCCTGACGGGCACGCTGCATAAGGTTGAGCAGGTAGTAGATGTTGTGCATCGACAGCAGAATACCGCCGAGCATCTCCTTCTGCGTGACCATGTGACGGATGAGCGCGCGGCTGTAGCCGCCCGTGCACACCGGGCAGGTGCAGGTGGGGTCGATGGGGCCGTCGTCGTGCGCAAAGCGCGCGTTGCGGAAGTTGAGGCGACCTTCACTGGAGAACGCCGTACCCATGCGGCCGGTGCGCGTCGGCAGCACGCAGTCGAACATGTCGATGCCCACGCCAACGCCGCGCACGAGCGTGGTAGGGTTGCCGACGCCCATGAGGTAGCGCGGCTTGTGCTTAGGCATGTACTCGGAAACCAGCGGCGCCAGCGTCTCGAACATGGTCTCATGGTCCTCGCCCACCGAGTAGCCGCCGATGCCGTAGCCGGGGAAGTCGCCGCACTCCTCCAGGTGGCGCAGCGATCGCAGGCGCAGATCCAGATGCATGCCACCCTGAACGATGCCAAAAAGTGCCTGGTCATCACGGGTATGAGCCTTGTAGCAGCGCTCGGCCCACATACTCGACAGCTCCACGGCGCGCTCGACATAGGCACGCGTGGCAGGATAGCCGGGGCATTGGTCGAGCTGCATGCAGATGTCGGAGCCGAGCTTCATGGCGATTTCCATGTTGTCCTCGGGCGTCCAGAACACGTGGCGGCCGTCGTAATCGTTGACGATAAAGCGCACGCCCTCGTCGGTGAGCTTGACGGCGTCGTTGTGGCTGAAGACCTGGAAACCGCCCGAGTCGGTGAGGATGGGGCCGTGCCAGTTCATGAACTTGTGCAGGCCGCCCAGCTCGGCGATGGTGTCCTCGCCGGGACGCATGGACAGATGATAGGTATTGGCGAGCACGATCTGGGCGCCGAGCTTCTTGACAGTCTCGGTAGGAATGCCCTTGACGTTTGCCTTGGTGCCCACGGGCATAAAGATCGGCGTCTCGATGTCGCCGTGCGGGGTATGCAGCACGCCGGCGCGCGCGTGCGTGGTCGGGTCCTCGGCGATAAGGTCGAATTTAAAGAGGCTCTGGTCCATAAACTGGAACTCCTTGGTTGCGGTTCATACGCAAACCATTATACGGGCAACCGACAGCCCGCACCGACTCGACAGAAACTGGTACAAGGTAGTCATTGGGGACGTTCTTAAACGACTAGTCGTTGGGGACAGTCTTCAGGGTCATCTGACAAAGGAGTGTCCCCATCTGCCGGCATTTAGGGAACGTCCCCAAGTGCCGCAAGAGTGTCCCTTTTGACTAGTCATTTAAGAACGTCCATTACAGTCGAAATTGTCAGCCCGGGACCGTCTCGGGCTACGATTGAGGCGCGCCCAGAACGGGCCGCCGACCGGGCGCCCGCGCACGGCCGAACGTCCCTGCCCCCGAGAGGGCCCGTTGGGTGCTGCCGGCGCGGGACGCGCCGCCCCCGACGGCTGATAGGAAAGTGCCGGGCAGGTGCCGCGGCTGGTAATGTGAGTGCCGAGGGGGAGGCCATCCGGTCGAACGACTACCGGAAGGATACCACCGTGAAAGCGCCATCCACCAGGCCCGCGGCCGTGCTCGGCCTGGACGTCGGCAAGTCATCGCACTGGGCCTGCCTGGTCGACCGCGACGGGGAGGTGCTGGCCAGCGCCCCCGTCCGCAACAGGGAGGCCGAGCTCGACGCGCTGTTCGCCTCCGCGCCCGCCGGCACGCTCGTCGTCGTCGACCAGTTCCGCAACATAGGGTCCCTCGCCGTGAGGCGGGCCCGCGCCGCGGGGCTCGGGGCCGCCCACCTGCCCGGGCTCGCCGCCAGCCGCGCCGCGGGCCTGTTCGCCGGCGAGGCCAAGACCGACGAGCGCGACGCCGCGGTGATCGCGCGGACCGCCCTGAGCGTGCCGGACTCCCTGTCGGGGGTCCCGGGCCGCGGCGAGGCCCTCGAGGCCGCCCGCGCCCTCTCGTCGCAGCGCGACCACGTCGTCGCCTGCGCGACCAGGGACAAGAACCGCCTGCGCGCGGTGCTGCTCGAGTCCTGCCCGGCCCTCGAGGCCGCGGTCGACCTGTCGGACCGGCGGTGGCTGGAGCTGCTCGCCGGGTTCGGCGGGGCGTGGGGGATCGCCCGCTCCGGGGC
>CABQHZ010000090.1 GCA_902464175.1 uncultured Collinsella sp.
CACACCAAGTGGTCGCCCAACTACCGCAACGACAACCGCATCGAGACGCATGAGTCCGGCACCGCGCCCTGCAAGACGGCCTGCCCCGCGCACGTCGCCGTTCAGGGCTATCTGAAGCTCGCGTCGCAGGGCCGCTATGACGAGGCGCTAGCACTCATTAAGCGCGAGAACCCGCTGCCCGCTATCTGCGGCCGTGTGTGCAACCGCCGCTGCGAGGACGCCTGCACCCGTGGTCGCGTGGACGAGGCCGTGGCCATCGACGAGGTCAAGAAGTTTATCGCCCAGCGCGATCTGGACGCCGCGACCCGCTATGTCCCGCCCGTGGTGACCCCGACGCGTGCCGGCGGCTTCGATCAGAAGATCGCCATCATCGGTGCCGGTCCGGCCGGCCTGTCTTGTGCCTTCTATCTGGCCGAGAAGGGCTACAAGCCCGTCGTGTTCGAGAAGAACGAGCGTCCGGGCGGCATGCTCACCTATGGCATTCCCAGCTTTAAGCTGGAAAAGGACGTTATCGAGGCCGAGGTTGAGGTCATTCGCCTGATGGGTGCCGAGTTCCGCTATGGCGTGGAAGTCGGTCGCGACGTGACGCTCGACGAGCTGCGCGCGCAGGGCTTTAAGGCCTTCTACGTTGCCATTGGCTGCCAGGGCGGCCGCCTTGCCAGTATTCCGGGCGAGGATGCCGAGGATGTGACCGTGGCCATCGACTTCTTGCGCGAGGTTAACAGTGGCAAGATCGATGCACTGCCCGGCCGCACCATCGTGGTGGGCGGCGGCAACGTGGCTATCGACGTTGCCCGCAACGCCTGCCGTCTGGGCTCTGAGCATGTTGAGATGTTCTGCCTGGAGAGCGAGGCCCAGATGCCCGCCAGCGAGGAGGAGCGTCGCGAGGCCATCGAGGACGGCGCGCACATCAGCTGCGGTTGGGGCCCCAAGGAGGTTCACCTGGACGAGGCCGGTCGCGTGTGCGGCATTACCTTTAAGCGCTGCGCGCGTGTTTATGACGACGAGGGTCGTTTTGCGCCCGAGTACGATGAGAACGATCTGCGTCGTGTCGATGCCGACCGTGTCGTCATGTCGATTGGCCAGTCCATTGTGTGGGGCGACCTGCTGGCTGGCTCCAAGGTGGAGCTTGGCCGCGGTCAGGGTGCCCTTGCCGATCCTCAGACCTACCAGACCGCCGAGCCAGACATCTTTGTGGGCGGCGACGTCTACACCGGTCCGAGTTTTGCCATCGATGCCATCGCCGCCGGCCACGAGGCCGCCGTGTCCATCCATCGCTTTGTGCAGCCGGGGTCCACGCTCACCATCGGCCGCAACCAGCGCCGCTACACCGCGCTCGACCGCGACGATGTCGTGATCGAGAGCTACGACAACGCGAGCCGCGAGGTTGCCCACGTGGACCGCGAGCGCGAGAAGGCCGCGCCGTTTAGCGAGTACGTCGAGACCTTTACCGAAGAGCAGGTGCGCGCCGAGACCGCCCGCTGCCTGGGCTGCGGCGCCTCGATCGTCGACCCCAACAAGTGCATCGGCTGCGGCCTGTGCACCACCAAGTGCGCGTTTGACGCCATCCATCTGGATCGCGACCGCCCCGAGTGCTCAACGATGGTCAAATACGAGCAAAAGCTCCCCAGCCTGGGCAAGTACGCGCTGAAGCGCGCCATTAAGATCAAGTTTGGTCGAAAGTAAGTAGTTAGGTTCCACCGTTCTAACGAACGGCGGCACTGCCGACGCTGCGCGGCGCCCAGGCACCCCATCTTGCCCCTCAACTTCGGCGCCGCGGGCAAAAGCCCAACGGACGCCTTGTTTCGGGGCAACCTGGGGCACCTGGATCGCCGCTCGCTGACGTTGGATTGACATCGAGCCGACTTCTGCCGAAAGGTATCTATCTTGCATGAATTAGGAATCGTCTATCACATCATTCGCGATGTTGAGAATGTGGCGCGCGCCAATGGCGTGGGTCGCGTCTCGAGCGTGACGTTGCTGCTGGGCGAGGTCTCGGGCGTCGTTCCCGACTTGCTGCTCGACGCTTGGCGCTGGGCAGCAGATAAAAAGCCTATCACCGAGGGCTCGGAGCTTATCGTGGAGCCCGTTGAGGCCGTGACACATTGCGAGGCGTGCGGCCGCGACTACGCGACGGTCGAGTACGGAAAGACCTGTCCCCATTGCGGTAGCGGCGAGACTTATCTGCTGCAGGGCCAGGATGTCATGATCAAGCAGATCGAGACCCCCGACGAGGATCCGGCAGACGCTGCCCCCGACGGCCTCTCCGACGCCCCCGATGCCGTCGACGCCGCCAACCCTCTCCACATCGCCTAGGATCCCCTATAAGTTGCGGTGAAATAGTTCCTAAATCCAGCCTTCTGGCTCTTAAACAAGAACTATTCCACCGCAACTTTTTTGAGTAGTTTTGTTGAGCATAAGTCGTGCAAATAGTCAAGCCATGTCTGTTTAAACAAAATAGCGGCAGTACAAGCGCATTCGCACTTGCTTAAAATCGGTATCAATGAACAGCATGCTTGTATCTGTAAAATACATGACTTGATGAGCGACGCTTTAGTGGGAAATGAGTCGAAAAATAGCAACGTAATCAACTTGTAACAAACCTAGACGTTTAAACAAATAATCCAACCTTTTGCGGATTCAGCTATAATTCCACAATCCAAACAGGTATACTTCGTTTATGTCGTGTAGGAAATACGTAGACAAAAAGGAGGTTATGTGATGGTAAGTATTGTTCTTGCTAGCCATGGTGACTTGGCGGCTGGAATCAAGCAGACGGGCTCGATGGTCTTTGGCGATCAGCCGTCTGTAGCCGTGGTCTCGCTCGAGCCGAGCATGGGCCCCGACGACTTCCGTGCCAAGGTCGAGGAAGCAGTCGCTTCCTTCGAGGACCAGGAGCAGGTGCTCTTCCTCGTTGATCTGTGGGGCGGTACGCCGTTCAACCAGATCAGCGGGCTCATCGAGGGCCACGATTCCTGGGCTATCGTCACCGGTGTCAACCTGCCTATGCTCATCGAGGCATATTCGCAGCGCTTTGACGCAAAGAACACTGCACATGCGATCGCAAAACATCTCGTGACTGAGGCTAAGGCTGGCGTGCGCGTCAAGCCCGAGTCTCTGGAGCCCGAGGAGAAGAAGCCGGCTGCGGCCGCCGCTGCTCCTGCAGGCGCCATCCCTCCGGGAACGGTCATCGGCGACGGGCACATCAAGATCGCCCACGTCCGTATCGACACCCGTCTGCTTCATGGTCAGGTGGCCACCACGTGGACCAAGCAGATCAACCCCAACCGCATCATCGTGGTTTCCGACGGCGTTGCTCACGACGAGCTCCGCAAGACCATGATCGAGCAGGCTGCCCCTCCGGGAGTCCATGCCAACGTCGTGCCCATCAAGAAGATGGCCGAGGTCGTCAAGGACACGCGCTTTGGTGACACCAAGGCCATGCTGCTCTTCGAGAACCCGCAGGATCTGCTCAAGGCCATCGAGGCCGGCGTCGACATCAAGGAAGTCAACATCGGTTCCATGGCTCACTCCAAGGGCAAGGTCGTCGTCACCAACGCCGTCGCCATGGGCGATGACGACGTTAAGACTCTCGAGGCCCTCAAGGCCAAGGGCGTCAAGTTCGAGGTCCGCAAGGTTCCTTCGGATTCCTCCGAGGATCTCGACGCCATGTTGAAGAAAGCTAAGGCCGAACTGGCCGCTCAAGCATAGTAAAGGAGGGTCCGATACATGTCTGCAATCACTATTCTGCTTGTTGCGATTGTCGCGTTGCTTGCCGGTATGGAAGGCATTCTGGATGAGTTCCAGTTCCATCAGCCGCTCGTGGCATGCACGCTTATCGGTCTCGTAACCGGTCACCTTCAGGAGGGCATCCTCCTGGGCGGTTCGCTCCAGATGATGGCCCTTGGCTGGGCTAACGTCGGCGCCGCCGTCGCGCCTGACGCCGCCCTGGCCTCGGTCGCTTCTTCGATCATCATGGTGCTCGCCCTCAACGGTGGCGCCACCGATTCGGCCAAGGCCGTTACCGCCGCTATCGCCGTCGCCGTGCCTCTGTCGGTCGCTGGTCTGTTCCTGACCATGATCTGCCGTACCCTGGCTACCGCTATCGCTCACGCCATGGACGGTTGCGCCGAGAAGGGCGACTTCGCCGGCATCGAGCGCTGGCAGTACGCTGCTATCCTCATGCAGGGTCTTCGTATCGCCATCCCGGCAGTGCTTCTGTGCATCATCCCGGCCGAGGCTGTTACCAACGCGCTTAACGCTATGCCCGACTGGCTGTCCGGCGGCATGGCTGTCGGCGGCGGCATGGTCGCTTCCGTCGGTTACGCCATGGTCATCAACATGATGGCCACCAAGGAGACCTGGCCGTTCTTCATCCTCGGCTTTGTCCTTGCTGCCATCCCTCAGCTCACGCTGATCGCCCTTGGCCTCATCGGCATCTCCCTTGCCCTCATCTACCTTGGCCTTAAGGATCTGGCTAAGCAGGGTGGCGGCATGGGCGGTGGCTCCGGCGACCCGCTCGGCGACATTCTGAACGATTACGAGTAGGAGGGGAGTGATACATATGGCAGAGAACAAGATTCAGCTCACCAAGGCTGACCGCAAGAAGGTTTGCTTCCGTCATCAGTTCCTTCAGGGCTCGTGGAACTACGAGCGTATGCAGAACGGCGGCTGGTGCTTCGCAATGATCCCTGCGATCAAGAAGCTCTACACCAGCAAGGATGACCAGATTGCCGCTCTTAAGCGCCACCTGGAGTTCTATAACACCCACCCTTATGTTTCCGCCCCCGTCATTGGCGTTACCCTCGCTCTCGAGGAGGAGCGCGCCAACGGTGCTCCGATTGACGACGTCGCCATTCAGGGCGTCAAGGTCGGTATGATGGGCCCGCTCGCCGGCGTCGGCGACCCCGCCTTCTGGTTCACCCTTCGCCCGATTCTGGGCGCTCTGGGCGCTTCCCTGGCCCTGTCCGGCAGCATCGCCGGTCCGCTGCTGTTCTTCTTCGCGTGGAACATCATCCGTTACGCCTTCCTGTGGTACACGCAGGAGTTTGGCTACAAGGTCGGCTCCTCCATCGCCAAGGACCTCTCCGGCGGTCTGATGGGCAAGGTCACCGAGGGCGCTTCCATCCTGGGTATGTTCATCATCGGCGCCCTGGTCGAGCGCTGGGTGTCCATCTCCTTCACCCCGGTCGTCTCCAAGGTCACGCAGTCTGCTGGCGCCTTTATCGACTGGGCTAATCTGCCCTCCGGTTCTGAGGGTGTCAAGGAAGCACTGACGATGTATAACTCCATCGGTGCTAACGCCCTTGATCAGGTGAAGGTCACTACGCTTCAGGCCAACCTCGATCAGCTCATCCCCGGCCTTGCCGCCGTGTGCCTGACCCTGCTGGTCTGCAAGCTCCTCAAGAAGAAGGTCAGCCCGATCGTCATCATCCTGGCTCTCTTCGCCATCGGCATCATCGGTCGCGTCTGCGGCTTCATGTAAGCACGTTTCGGCTTAAGACCGAGAATTGCTAGGCAAGGGCTTTTGAGCCATTGAAACGGACCGCACCCGGTGGGTACACTGGATGCGGTCCGATTGTTTTATTTGGAGGGCGAGGCGCGCATGGCGCAATCTCAGAACAGCACGGTCGATCTGGCAACGCCGGCAACCTGCCTGATGGGGCTTACCAGTCACGGTAATGTAATGGTGGGCAATAAGGCGTTTGAGTACTATAACGAGCGCAATCCCGAGGATTATATTCAGATCCCGTGGGATGAGGTCGACTATATTGCCGCTGAGGTTTTGCGCGGCACCAAGAAGATTACGCGTTTTGCTATCTTCACCAAGGACAATGGTCACTTTACGTTTTCGACGCGCGACGACAAAGAGACGCTTCGTGCGGTCCGCAAGTACGTTGACGAGGATAAGCTCGTGCGTTCGCCTGACTTTATCGATGTGACGGCCAAGGGCGCCAAGAGCATCCCCTCCGTTATCAAAAACCTCTTCCACAAAGGCAACTAGTCGTTGGGTAGTCACCTGCGACGTTCTTAAACAACTAGTCATTGAAAGAACGTCGCGGATGACTATCTCGAAGAGCGGCTATGCGCTGCATGGTGGTGGCGCAAATCTGCTACACTAATACAACATGCCTCCGTAGCTCAGGGGATAGAGCACCGCTCTCCTAAAGCGGGTGTCGACGGTTCGAATCCGCCCGGGGGCACCAGAGAAAACAGCAGGTCAGGAGCTAATTTTGCTTCTGACCTGTTCTGGTTTTGGGGCTAAGAATCGCTTTCGTTTGTAAATCTGGTAAGTAAATAATATGACTCCCCGAGTTTTCCACAGAAAACAGGAAATCACCATTTTGGGGATAATAGTTTTCAACAGCTGTTAGTCGATTCCATTTTGGTGAAGTGCTCCCCCATTTTGGGTAAAAAATTTCACCATTTTGATGATTTGACGGATTTGAATCTTTGATAAAAGGCCTGTTCAGAAGCTTGTGTCATACCCATTTTGGGGAAACCAATTAATAGAGAAATAACCTATAAAGAAATAGGGACGGCCATGCCGTCCCCTTCGCTCGCAGAGCTCGCTGCGCGGTCACGTGCCGTGACCTTGCCGCCGGCTGTGCCGTCGATTGATTCGCTCACTGCGTTCGCTGATTGATTGATTGATAGACTAATCCGTTTTCTCAGTAACACCAGTCATGAGTGCAGCAATTGACATGTTGAATCCATTGGCAATTTTGCAGAGGTTTGAAAGACTGACATTTCTTCGTCCGACTTCAATGCTCGCGTAGTAGGAACGATCCATCTCAATCAAATTGGCGAACTGCTCCTGGCTGTACCCGAGTCCAGCGCGAAGTTCTTTGCATCTCATGCCGAATGATTTCTGAAGCGTCTTCGTATCCATGACAAAAAGAGTCATGGATTGTTGTATTTATGCCAACGGACTATATACAACAATCCCTGTTAAGGCGCATAATTACCTTTATTGGAAAGAGTTCTGATGCCTAGTCGGACATGGCATGGAAAAGGAATGGAATAGCAATGACTCAGGGAAAGCATTTCGCTGCCGGTGGCGATCACTTCGCCACACTGCCAAGCAAAAAGATTCACGCCCCGAAGGGGATCGCGCGTCTGACCGTCACCGCGGCGACCATGGCCGCCATGACCG
>CABQHZ010000091.1 GCA_902464175.1 uncultured Collinsella sp.
AGGCAGCATCCCAGGGCACCGCACCCGTTTCGTTTGAGATGTTCCCGCCCAAGGGCGAGCTGACCCTCGACACGGCTCGCGAAGTGGCAGGCAATCTGTGCAAGCTTTCGCCGAGCTTTGTCTCGGTCACCTGCTCGGCCGGCGGCTCGGGCAACGGTGCCACCACCGCCCCCATCGCGCATATGATTTCGAGCGAATTCGACACGCCCTCGGTGGCGCACCTTACCTGCGTGGGCCGCACGCATGCCGATATCGCCGCCAAGATCGACGAATACCGCACCGCCGGCGTAGAAAACATCCTGGCCCTGCGCGGTGATCTGCCCGCTGGCGCGACCGAGGACGACAAGCCCGCCTCGGACTACGCCTACGCCCGCGAGCTCATCCCCGAGCTTGTCGACGCCGGCTTTTGTGTGGGCGCCGCGGCCTACCCCGAGGGCCACATTGCCTGTGAGGACCTCAACGCTTCGGTCGAATACCTCAAGCAAAAACAGGACGCCGGCGCGAGCTTCTTTGTGACGCAGCTCTTCTTTGACAACGAGTGCTTTTACCGCTTCCGCGAGCTTGCCGACAAGGCAGGCATCACGGTGCCCATCACCGCGGGCATCATGCCGTTTATGGGCAAGTCCCAGATCAGCCGCATGGTCTTTATGTGCGGCGCGTCGCTGCCCTCCCCCGTCATCAAGATTCTCGCCAAGTACGAGAACGACCCCGAGAGCCTGCAGGCAGCCGGTGTAGAGTATGCCGCCCGTCAGCTTTGCGACCTTAAGGAGCACGGCGCCGACGGTCTGCACCTGTACACTATGAATCGTCCTGCAATCGCCGCAACCATTATGGAGCGCCTGGGGTAATGGAAAAACCGCACATCGATACAACCGCTGTCGAAGTGCCGGCCGACCTTGCGTCGCCGGCGCTTTATCGTATCGATGATGCCCACCATCCCCGCGTCGATCGTGCCGAGATGCTGCGCTATCTGGGCTACAGCGGTCAGCAAATTGAGCCCGAGCTGTCACGTCGAATTGAGCTTGTCGTTGAGCGTCTGGAGCTGGATATCGAGCCCCGCGGCGTGCGACGCGTGTTTGCCGTCGATGCCACGGGCGTCGATGAGCAGGGCGACCCCTGCATCCGCTTGGTCGGCACCAACGTTGAGCTGCGCGGTCGTGATATCTATCGACATCTCAAAGACGCCCGCTTTGCCGCGCTCATGGCATGCACCCTCGGCATGGACGCCGAGCGTCGTCTGCGCACCACGGGAGCCCAGCAGCCCCTAGAGGGAGCTGTACTCGATGCCGCGTGCTCCGCTTACGTGGAAGCCGCCGTTGAACAAATGGACCAGCAGGTCAAGACGGACGCCGCCGTTCATGGGCTCGCCGGCAACTGGCGCTTTAGTCCCGGCTACGGCGACTGCCCGCTCTCGGCCCAGCGCTCGATCGTCAACGCGCTCAACGCCACGCGGCTCATCGGGCTTACCGTCACACCCACCAGCCTACTCATGCCCACCAAGAGCGTGACCGCGGTGATCGGCCTGTTCGACGGCGAGGTCCACGACGCCCAGACCCGCCCCACCTGCAATATCTGCCGCATGCGCGAGAACTGCCGCTTCCGCGCCGCCCACACCACCTGCTATTCCAGCCATTAGGAGCCCTCGATGTTTACTCCGCTTATCACTCATGATTCTGACGGCACTGCATTGGCGGCACCCGTTGATGCCGCACGTCGCAACGGTGCCACGTACAAGGCGCGCACGATCGACGATCTGCGCATTAAGGACGATCGCCTGCGTGCGGCCATCGAGGGCACGGGACACCTGCTGTTCGACGGCGGCATGGGCACCATGCTGCAGGCCGCTGGCATGAAGGCGGGCGCCCTGCCCGAGCTGCTCAACTTTGAGGAACCCCAGGTCATTACCGACATTCAGCGACAGTACGTCGAGGCTGGCTGCGACGTGATCACCGCCAATACCTTTGGCGCCAACGCCCACAAGCTCGACGGTGCCGCCACCGTGGCAGACGTCTTTGCCGCGGCCGTCGCCTGTGCCCGCGAGGCCGGCGCCCGCTACGTCGCCGGTGACATCGGCCCCATCGGCGCGTTGCTTCGTCCCTTAGGCACCCTCAGCTTTGACGAGGCCTATGACCTCTTTGCCGAGGAAGTGCGTGCCGGCGTCGATGCGGGCGTGGACCTCTTTATTATCGAGACCATGACTGACCTTGCCGAGATCAAGGCGGCAGTCCTCGCCTGCCGCGAGAACTCCGACCTGCCCGTCTTTGCCACCATGACCTTTGAGGAAGACGGCCGCACCTTCTTGGGCACGAGCCCCGAGGTCGCCGCCATCACCCTCGACGCCATCGGCGCCGACGTTTTGGGCATCAACTGCAGCCAGGGCCCGGCCGAGCTCCGAGGACTCGCCGCTCGCATGCTCACCGTCACCGACAAGCCCGTTATGGTGCAGGCCAATGCGGGACTGCCCCGCGTGGACGATGACGGCAATACCGTCTTTGACATCCAGGCACCCGAATACGCCGAGGCCGTCGCCGGCATGATTGAGGACGGCGTGAGCGTCGTGGGCGGCTGCTGCGGCACCACGCCGGCGCACATGGCCGCCTTGCGCACGCTTATCGATAACCACACGCCCAGCCCGCACCACCGCAAGCCCAGCATGTCGGTCACGAGCGCCCAGACGGTCGTGGACCTTCCCTGTGACGGTCACAAGATCGCCGTCATCGGCGAGCGCATCAATCCCACCGGCAAAAAGCGCCTGCAGCAAGCCCTGCGCGACGGTGACCTTGACTACGTCGTGAGCCAGGGCATCAGCCAGCAGGAGCAGGGCGCCGACATCCTGGACGTCAACGTGGGCCTGCCCGAGATCGACGAGGTCAAGATCATCCAACAGGCGACCGAGCAGCTCCAGGGCTCCACGCTGCTGCCGCTGCAGATCGACTCCACCGACCCCGCAGCCGTCGAGGCAGCCGTGCGCCGCTACGCCGGCAAGCCCATCATCAACTCGGTCAATGGCAAACAGCAGATCATGGATGAGATCTTTCCACTGGTCGCCCACTACGGCACCAACGTCGTCGGCCTTACGCTCGACGAAGGCGGCATCCCCGATACCGCCGAGGCCCGCTTCGCCATCGCCGAGCGCATCGTGGCCGAGGCCGCCCGCTACGGCATTGGCCCGGACAGCATCCTCATCGACTGCCTGGTCATGACCGCCTCGACCAATCAACGCCAGGCCGAGCAGATCCTGCGCGCCATGTCCCTGTGCAAGGAGCGCCTGGGCGTCAAATGCGCGCTCGGCGTGTCGAACATCAGCTTTGGCCTGCCCGCTCGCCCGCTGCTGGGTTCGGTCTTTTTGGCCGCCGCTTTTGGCGCGGGTCTGGACGCCCCCATCATGAACCCGGGCTCCAAGCGTTTTATGGATACCGTCTACAGCTATCGCGTCCTGAGCGTTGAGGACGAGGGCTCGACCGGATACATCGAGCGCTATGCCGGCTGGACCGATCCGTATAAGATCGCCGCCAACCCGGCGGCGGCTCAGACCGCATCGACCGACGCCGCGCCCGCTGCTGGCACCGCCGGCACCGACGGCAACGACGACCCGATTCGTCGCATGGTCGTCTCGGGCCGCAAAGGCGAGATCGCTGCCGAGACCGAGCGTCTGCTGGCAGACCACGACGCCATGGACCTCATCAACAATCACTTTATCCCCGCCCTCGACGAAGTTGGCGTCCTCTTTGACCAGGGCAAGTTCTTCTTGCCTCAGCTTATGGCCTCGGCCGAAGCCGCACGCGTGGGCTTCGACACCATCAAGCGCCTGATGCCCGCCGGCGAGATCGCCGACAAGGGCAAGATCTGCGTGGCCACCGTCAAGGGCGACATCCACGATATTGGCAAGAACATCGTCAAAATGCTGCTCGACAACTACGGCTACACCGTCTTTGACCTGGGCCGCGATGTCGATCCGCAGGAGGTACTCAAGACCGTCAAGGAGCGCGATATCAAACTCGTCGGCCTCTCGGCGCTTATGACCACCACCGTCGTCGCCATGGAGGAGACCATCAAGCTGCTCCATGCCGAGGTGCCGGGCGTCAAGATCATCGTGGGCGGCGCCGTGCTCACCCCCGAATACGCCAAGCAGATCGGCGCGGACTACTACGCCAAGGACGCCGCCGAAAGCGCTCGTATCGCCGAAGAGGTCTTTGGGCAGTAACACAACGGAAACAACCGAGCACCAAAACGTGCCGCATGCGCCACTTGGCACGTGCGGCACGTTAGAATAGACAAGACTATGCTCGTTTTGGCAGATAGGAGCGCAAGGATGGCGATCACGCCCGCAGAAATCGCGGAAACCCGCGGCATGGTTGAGGAGCAGAACCTCGACATCAGGACCATCACCATGGGTGTTTCGCTCATGGGTTGCGGTGACGAGAACCTCGACCGCATGTGCACGAAGATCTACGACCACGTGACGCACACGGCTGAGCATCTGGTCGAGACCGCCGAGAACCTCGAGCGCGAGTACGGTATCCCCATCGTCAACAAGCGCGTTTCCGTCACCCCGGTGGCACAGATCGCCGCGTGCTGCAAGGATGAGGACCTCACCCCTATCGCGCACGCCCTCGACCGCGCGGCCGAGACGCTCGGCATCGACTACCTGGGCGGCCTCTCCGCACTCGTCCAGAAGGGCATCGGCGACGCCGATCGCCGCGTTATCCAGTCCATCCCCCAGGCGCTCGCTACCACCAGCCGCGTCTGCTCCAGCGTCAATGTTGCTAGCCTGCGCGCTGGCATCAACATGGACGCCGTGCTTATGGCGGCCCAGACCATCATCGATGCCGCTAAACTCACGGCCGACCAGGATTCCGTCGGCGCTTCCAAGTTTGTCTGCTTTGCCAACATGGTCGAGGACTCCCCGTTTATGGCGGGCGCCGTCCACGGCGGTGGCGAGGCCGACGCCGTCATCAACGTAGGCGTCTCGGGCCCCGGTGTTATGGCCGCAGCCCTGGAGACGCTGCCCGATTCCGCCTCGATGATGGAAGTCGCCGAAAAGATTAAACAGACCGCCTTTAAGATCACCCGCGCCGGCGAGCTCATGAGCCGCGAGGCCGCCCATCGCCTGGGGGTCGAGAAGGGCATTGTCGACCTGTCGCTGGCTCCCACGCCTGCCATCGGCGACTCCGTTGCCCGCATCCTCGAGATCATCGGCGTGGGCACCTGCGGTGGCCCGGGCACGACCTGCGCGCTCGCCATGCTCAACGATGCCGTCAAGAAGGGCGGCGTCATGGCCAGCTCCAGCGTGGGCGGTCTCTCGGGCGCTTTCATCCCCGTGTCCGAGGACGCCGGCATGATCGCCGCCGTCGAGGCCGGCGCGCTTTCGCTCGAGAAGCTCGAGGCCATGACCTGCGTGTGCTCCGTTGGCCTGGACATGATCGCCATCCCCGGCGACACCCCGGTCGAGACCATCGCCGGCATCATCGCCGACGAGATGGCCATCGGCGTCATCAACAACAAGACCACGGCCGTCCGCGTGATTCCCGCCATCGGCAAGGGCGTGGGTGACTGCGTCGAGTACGGCGGCCTGTTCGGCCGTGCACCCATCATGCCGGTGAACCCCAACGCCGGCACCGTGCTTGCCCACCGTGGCGGTCGATTCCCGGCGCCGCTGAACTCGCTGAAGAACTAGCTGAGGGGGACTGGCGAGGAGCCCCGGGGAGGGCAAATATATAAGGTCGCCTGCTCGGACAGTCCTGACTCGCACGGAGAGCACATTAAGTGCTCTCCGGCTCGTGCGGAACTCGCGATCGACCTTATATATTTGCCCTCCCCGGGGCTCCCGCACAACGGGACCTCAGTTGGGTTCTATCCCGGTTGCAGTTGCTTCGCTCCTGCACCACTTGGCTGGTGCGGCGGTTTGGCGTTGGAACAGTTCTTTTTCTGATATATGCTTGTTGCGGCTCTTCTTTTGGGAGGAGCCGCTTTTTTGTTGTGAGGGGGATGGCCCGTGGCTGATGGTGTAATTCAATCTGAGCTGCTTTCTGCGGATTGGAATGGCGAATGGATGCGGCTGCAAGCTGATCGGCGACGGGCTGATGATTCTTTTGAATGGGATAAGCGGGCTCGGCATTTTCGGCCGTTGGAGACTGCCCCGTATGCCCGGGACTTTATGAAGCTGTTGGCGTTAAAGCCTGGTGAATCCGTGCTTGATATGGGGTGTGGGGCTGGGTCGATTGCCATTCCGCTTGCTCAGGCTGGGCACCCTGTGATTGCTGCTGACTTCTCTCCTGCCATGCTGGGCACCCTTGATGCTGGTATTGAGTATTACGGGCTTGAGGACCAGATTACGCCGCTTGAGCTTGCTTGGGATGATGATTGGGATCTGGTGGGGCCGGTTGCCAAGGCTGTGGATGTTGCCTTTGCGAGTCGCTCGGTCACCACGACCAACCTAAGAGGCGCGCTTGCCAAGCTTGACCGTACGGCTCGTCGGCGTTGTGCTGTCACCATGGTCGCCAACTCCAGCCCGCGCTATGATCTGCACTTGATGAACGCTATCGGCGCCTCGGTTACCTGCAGTAATGGCTTTGTGTACGCCTTCAACATCCTCATTCAGATGGGTGCCCTGCCGCAGGTCACGTACTTTGAATCGCCTCGTCGCGACACCTTCGATAGCCTTGAGGCAGGTGTGGCGGATTTTTCCCGTATGCTCGAGCATGGCAACGAGGATAAGATCGACCGGCTGCGCGACTACATCGCTCAACACATGATTGAGAACCCCCATGCCGGTGAGCCGGGCTCCAAGGGCGTGCCGCAGGGGCGCTATATGCTCGATCATGTCCGCAAGGTTCGCTGGGCGTTTATTGCATGGGAACCGGTCTCTGAATCCCGCTCGTAGCCCGTTCACAGCCCGAGCTGCCCATCACCTCGGCATCCGCATTCTTTGCGAACTGGGCAAACGCGCTCCACACCGCGCCGTTCCTGCGCTATCGTGGGACAGCTCACGTAGATTAAGGCCCCATCGCGGG
>CABQHZ010000092.1 GCA_902464175.1 uncultured Collinsella sp.
AAAGGAACCCCAGGGCGGGCCCTACGGGAACTCGGCAGGGGGGGGGGTGCGATTCCTCGATCGCTCACTTAATCTAATAAGAATTTAGCGAGGCCGGAGCTTAAGCTCCGGCCTCCCCATATAAGGGCTCGGCAAAGCCGAGCCACAAACTTCTGTTCAGCCCCAGAATACGGTTGAGAATCGTACTTGAAGTAGGTGGTTGTAGGGTCGAAATGGGGGTAACTTCCCAACGCATTCCGCAGGGGGCGGTACATTTTGTAGCGTGTAGCGCGAATCAAAATGTACCGCATGCCCGAGGACGCGTTGGGAAGTTACCCCCATTTCGACCCGGACATAAGCATCTACCAGGACATTCACAAATTCGAAAACTTTTTTCAAAAAAGTGCTTGCACAGTTCTCGAATCATAGGTTATTATCTTCCTCGTTGAACGCGCGGGTCCAAGAAAACGAACCGCGAATCAACAACATAGCATGTCGGAGTGGCGGAATTGGCAGACGCGCTAGCTTGAGGTGCTAGTGACCGCTTTTTGGTCATGCGGGTTCAAGTCCCGCCTCCGACACCATCGCATTTGAGAAGCCTCTTCGGAGGCTTTTTTGTTACCGATAGACGGTGAGGTCCACGATGGAAACGCTTGAGCGCAACGAGTGGGCAGACGTTGCCCAACTGGTCGAGATCACGAGCGATGCTGTCATCATCTGCGAGCTCGACGGAACCATTCTGCATGTGAATAATCGCTTACTTGGTTTGATGTGCGAGGAACGCGCCGACGTCATCGGTGGAGATGTTAAAGACGTCCTGTACTCGTCCGCTTTTGAACGTGCGACGGAACATCGTCTGCCATTTGAAACTGATGGCTCCGAGAACGAACTGATGCTCAAGCTGAGTGACGGCTCTTTTATTCCCGTCTTGGTTCGTGCGGGCTCCGTAACGCCTCCACGCATCTTTGGGCGCCGCGCACCACGTGTCCTGGTGGCGCTTCACAGTATCGAGGAACAGTATTCTCACGACCGTCAGCTCAAGCGTGCGTTATCGGAGCTTAGAGTGGCGAACAAGCGTCTCTCTGGGACGCTCTCGGTCATTATGAGCACTGTGGGCTCCGATGAGTTACCCAGCCTGCTTGATACCGTTTTGAACCAGCTTGTAGGAACGCTCGATGCTTCGGGTGCCGCTATTTATTTTTCTGAGAGCGGCGGCTTTAAGCTTCGCGGTGTTTCCAAGGAGCTGTACGACAGCTACCTGCCCGAGTTTTTGCCGTATGGCGCTGGCATTCCAACGTATGTTCTTCGCGAGTCGCGTGCCTGTCGCTTGTCGATTCAACAGGACCTTGAGGGCGATAAGGCCGCCTCCGGTATGTTCATGGACCTGGATAATCGTTCTAAGCACCTGTTGCGCATGCAGGATATGCCTCCGTACCGCAGTGAAATCTGTCTTCCCGTTTTTTACGGTACGCAGATCCTTGGCGTGCTGGAAGTTGGTTGGAAACGCCCCCAGGCACCGCTTGCCTATGACGTTAATGTGCTCGAGGTCATTTGCGATTACCTGTCTATCCAGCTGGTCGGCATGGCATCGAGCCTTCGCTCCCGTCGCACGGCCGAGCTTGGCCGCTCGCTCAATGTCTTGCGGGATGAGTTGTTTACCTTTCTAGACGATTCCGCCGCGGCTACCCAGGCGGTATCGTCCGAGATCTGCAATATGCTCAACTGCCATTTTTGCCCTATTGAGTATGACGCCAGTCTGGATTCCTACGTCATAGATTTTGAAGGCGGCAGTCGCGTTGCTTTGCCGGACGATCCCGAGAAGCTTTTCTTTTCCACGACGGCGCCAGCGGCACGTTTGGGGGCTGCCCCTGATGGCTTTGAGGCTTCTGTTTTGGGCGGCACGAGTGCCGAGGACCTTAAACACGTCCGTATAACTCGCGTTGACGAATCGATGCCTATGGGAGGCTGGCTTAGGGCGCATGGCCTGCCTTGCCAGGGTCTCTACGTCGACGCCGGCATCGAGGCGGGGCGCCCGCGCTCTGAGGGCGATGGCAAGCACAGTAACGACGCGATCGTTCCTGCTTCTGTTGCGAAGGGCCCGACGACGCGCGCGCTGCTGCTTCGTGATGGTAGCCAAGAGCCAATTGATGACCTTGAATATGACTACTTGGTGCACTTGGCTCATGACTTTGAACTGATCTATGAAGGCGAATCTCAAAAGCGTGAGGAGCGCCATATCGCTCAGACCCTTCAGATTGGCATGAGAAATTCACTGGGGGATGTTCCGGGAATCGCCGCCGATTCGGTGTACCTGTCGGCCACGAACTCGGCGTTGGTCGGCGGCGACTTTTATACGCTCGTCCGTCTTCCCGACGATTGCGCCGTCATGATTTTGGGCGATGTATCCGGCAAAGGAATCGAGGCGGCGTCGATGTCAGCGCTCGTCAAGACGGCCCTGACGGCATATGCCTGGGAGGGCGCTGGGCCGGCCCGCATGGCACGCTCCCTTAACAGCATGCTCATGGGCTTTTCAAGGGTCGAGACGTTCGTGACGGCCTTTATCGCCAAGATTGACCTTAAAGCCGGACGTGCAACGTATTGTTCGGCGGGCCATCCTCCGACCATGGTCATCAGGCCAGAGTCGATGCCGCTGGGTGGCGGCGAGGTTCGTGGGGGAGAGGTTGAGCTGCTTGGATGCCAATCGGGGGTAATCGGTGCCTTTGAGAGCATGGTGTACGAGACAGGCGTGTTTACGTTCGCTCCTGGTGACATGCTATTTATGTACACCGACGGAACAATCGAAGCACGTGACCGCTCGGGTGCTTTCTTTGGCGAGCAGCGCCTTCGTGACCTTCTGCTCTCTGTCTCGGGTGAGGGCGTATCGGGAATCTGCGGCAAGGTCTTGGGCGAGCTCGACCGATTTACCGAATCGGCGCTGGACGATGACATTGCATTGGTGTCCCTTGAGTTTTTACGGGGTCGTTCATAGACGACGCTGGGCGGGCTGAATCCGTACGGTTGGGGAAACGAATGCATCGAGTGGGCTTTTTTGGGGAACCATGGTCGTATGAATGAGTGGAATGACATAGCGGTTTTGACGCCACCAGGCGATATCGACATCGCCACGGTGCCTGCGCTGCGTCGGCGGTTGGATGCTTTGATTAGCCGCGGCGTGCGTCGTGTCGTCATCAACTGTCAGGCTGTTAGCTTTATCGATTCGACGGGCTTGGCATTCCTGCTTACGCGCGCTCGTGAGCTCATGAGGCGAGAAGGCCTGCTTTCGCTCGTCAATGCATCGGGTGAAGTTGTTCGCTTTTTGGAGATTGCTCGGCTTGTCGATATCCTTCATGTTGCGGGGCCGGCACGGGAGTCTATTCCCGCCATTCCGGTGGGGGAGCTGCCTCGCTGGAGTAAAAGCGTCGAGGTCCGTCAGGGTATCGAGAATCTTCCATACTACCGACATCGCATCGCCGAACTCCTTGAATCGCTTCCGTTGCGCCGTGACGAGCGCTACGATGTCGCATTGGCGTCGGGGGAGGCGCTGGGTAATGCCTATGACCATGCGGGCGGTATCGGGTGCGTCCTGACGGTTCAGGCCTATGGCGATCGCGTTGTGGTTGAGGTGCTTGATCGAGGTGCCGGCTATTCTATCGATGAAACGAGCGAACCGGTCGCATCAGAGGAGCGCGGCCGTGGTATCAAGCTTATGCGTATGCTCGTCGATAACGTGGAGGTTGCTCGTCGTACGGACGGCGCCGGCACGCGCGTGCAGATGGTGAAGCTGTTTAGCGGAGCGCTGGAATCGTGTGCCTAGCCAATCGCTTTAGCGCGTTTAGCTACTAAGAACATGCGGCAGACAAGTTTTTTGAAAAAAGTACTTGCGTCTTTTGGACAACTCGCGTAAATTAATAACCCGCAAGCGGACATGGCTCAGTTGGTAGAGCACAACCTTGCCAAGGTTGGGGTCGCGGGTTCGAGCCCCGTTGTCCGCTCCATTGCATTTCCGGACCGTTTAGGCGGTCCTTTTTCGGCGAAGTGGCCAAGTGGTAAGGCAGAGGCCTGCAAAGCCTTTACCCCCGGTTCGAATCCGGGCTTCGCCTCCAGGCAACATCCGGGCGCTCCGGCGCCCGTTTTGTTTTAAATATGCGGACATGGCTCAGTTGGTAGAGCACAACCTTGCCAAGGTTGGGGTCGCGGGTTCGAGCCCCGTTGTCCGCTCCAAACGCAACAGCCCGACTACCAAAGTAGCCGGGCTTTTTCGTGCCCATTGCACGGGCTCGAACCCGAGAGGGAGCGAGCGTTAAGCAAACGCGGAGCGTTTGTAGCGAGCTGGCGAGGACGCCGGCAGGCGGCCGAAGCCGGTGCGGATCCGCGAAGCGGATACGCGGACGCCCCGTTGTCCGCTCCAACTATCTTACGCGGTTCTAACGAACCGCGTTTTTTGTTGACGCTGCGCGAGCCCCGGGCACCCCATCTTGCCCCTCAATCGTCGGTCGCGTACATAAAGTACGCTTCCCTCCTCTTTCGCGGCAACCTGGGGCACCCGGAGCCCGCTCGCTGTCGTGGCCGGGGAAGTGGGTTTTCCGTTCTTTTCACTAATCGATTGATTCGCCCCAGGAGGCTCGAGCCCGTGAGGGAGCGAGCGTTTTGGGGCGTGGCTGTGGCGTTGTTTGCCGCGAATGTCCGCTTTGGGCGTATCATCGTGGGCATCTCGCAAAACCTCGTTGCAAGGGAGTCGCACCCCATGGCTACAGAAAAGTCCTCTTCGCGCTCATGGATGTCCGACGCCGCGATCTATCAGATCTACCCGCGCTCGTTTAAGGATTCGACTGGTTCGGGTCTGGGCGATATCGCGGGCATTACCCAGCAGATGGACTATCTTGAGCGGCTGGGTATCGAGGCCATCTGGCTGAGCCCGTTTTACCCATCGCCTCTTGTTGATGGCGGCTATGATGTGGCGGACTACTGCGATGTCGACCCACGTCTCGGGTCGCTTGACGACTTCGATGACATGATCACTGCGGCTCACGCGCACGGCATCAAGGTCATCGTCGACATCGTGCCCAACCATTCGTCCAACCAGCACCCCTGGTTCAAAGCCGCTCTTGCCGCCGGCCCCGGATCACCCGAGCGCGCCCGTTATATCTTCCGCGATGGTCGCGGCGAGCACGGCGAGCTGCCTCCCACCAATTGGAATGCCAACTTTGGCGGTCCCGCCTGGACGCGCGTCGCGGACGGTCAGTGGTATCTGCACATGTTTACGCCCGAGCAGCCGGACTTTGACTGGTCGTGCCCCGAGGTTCATGCGTTCTTTTGCGACGTCCTGGCGTTTTGGAGCGATCGAGGCGTCGATGGCTTTCGCATTGATGTGGCGCACGGTCTCGCCAAGGATCTCGACCGCGATGACCTCGACCGGTGGCATCTCGCCGAGGGCGATGACATGGTTGAGGACGGCACCCATCCGCTGTGGGACCGCAACGAGGTCCATGAGATCTATCGCGAGTGGCGCCGCGTGTTCGACCGTTATGATCCGCCGCGCAGCGCCGTTGCCGAGGCGTGGGTTCTGCCCGAGCGCCAGTATCTCTACGCACGCCCCAGCGAGCTTGGCCAGACATTCAACTTTGAGTTCGCCAAGGCCACTTGGACCTATGATGACATGCACGCTGCAATCGAGAAGGGCTTGAAGGCGGCCATCGAATCTGATTCCGCCTCGACCTGGGTACTCTCCAACCACGACGTGCCGCGCGTGGCGACACGCTATGCCCTGCCGCAAATCAAGGCGACGCGCTACCATCAGATTGCGCTCGACTGGCTCTTACGCGACGGGTCGTCTTATGACGAGGACCGCGAACTCGGTGAGCGCCGCGCGCGGGCGGCCCTTTTGCTCGAGCTGGCGCTTCCGGGCTCGGCGTACGTGTATCAGGGTGAGGAGCTCGGCCTTTTTGAGGTGGCTGACATTCCGTGGGCTGCACTCGAAGATCCCACTGCGACCAATACGCACGGACCGAAGCGCGAGAAGGGGCGAGACGGCTGTCGTGTGCCCCTGCCGTGGGTGGCGGCGGACGATCCCGCGCAGGGCGGATCGTTTGGGTTTTCGCCGGCGGACGCCGATACGGCGCCCCATCTGCCGCAGCCTGCATGGTTTTCCGATTACGCTGCCGATAGGGAAGAAGCGGACCCGACATCGATGCTTGCGCTCTATCGTGACGCCCTCTGGCTGCGGCGCAAGCTGCGCGGGTGCGCCAACGATCTTAAGTGGCTTGATCTTGACGGGCACACCGGTCTTGCGGATGGTGCCGAGGGCGCTGAGGGCGGCGTCATCGCCTATCGCCGCGACAACGGCTGGGCGTGTGTGACGAACTTCGGTGCAGCACCCGTGGAGCTGCCGGCGGGCAGGGTCCTGCTCACCTCATCACCGCTTGCAGACGGCAGGCTCGCGCAGGACAGTTCTGCCTGGATCATGCTCGCTGAGTTGTAGGGGCCTCTTGCGGCGAGTTTGCGCTTGCCTGCGCTTTCCGTGGTGGCTGATGTCTTTGCGAGGTTCGCGAGGGCGTCGCAAAACTTTTCAAAAAAAAGTTCTTGCATAGGATGCGGGTATCACGTAAGATTAATCCTCGTAAGCGGACATGGCTCAGTTGGTAGAGCACAACCTTGCCAAGGTTGGGGTCGCGGGTTCGAGCCCCGTTGTCCGCTCCATTTGGGCGTTTAGCTCAGGGGGAGAGCGCTTCCCTGACACGGAAGAGGTCAGAAGTTCAAATCTTCTAACGCCCACCAAATGTTCGCAGCTCAGAGGCTTAGCCTCTGAGCTGTTTTGTTTTGGTCGCCAAATGGGTCGCCAAGTTTCGAGTTTTTGATCTTCCGGGATGCTTCTCAGTAGTCATCCGAGGAAACTCTCATCTTCTCCGTTTGCATACACATATCTTTTAAGGATTCGTGCCGCGGTTGCATGAGGCACGGCAAGGCACGACCGCAACATGTTGGTCAAGCATAATCTTTTGGATTCTTTTGGCGTGAGCGGCT
>CABQHZ010000093.1 GCA_902464175.1 uncultured Collinsella sp.
ATCGGGGTTCTGGTGACCAAAGACAAGAACGTTTGCCATGGATATCCTCCACTTGCTATGTGTACTTGGACGTAGCTATGGTAGCACGCTAGTGCCGCGCCTTCGCAGACGGAAGGGGCGCGGCACAATTTGGGGCAGGCATGGGGACCAAGTCTGTCCCTTTTGCACCATGTTGGTACAAAGTAACCTGACCCCCTTGCACCAGCTATTTACCGGCGGCGCGCAGGGCTACGTAGGCGGCACCGATGATGCCGGCGTCGTTGCCGAGCGAAGCGACCTTAATGGGCGTCTCGCGCGAGGCAGAGAGCGCGTACTGCTTAAAGTGCTCGCGGACCTTGTCGAGGTAGACATCAGCCGAAGCGGACGCGCCGCCACCGATCAGGAACATCTCGGGATCGACCACGTTGGCAATAAGCGCCAAGGCGCGGCCGAGATAGTCGGCCATGGTATCGGCAGCTGCCAGCGCGAGTTTGTCGCCCTCGCGGCAGGCCTGGAACACGTCCTTGGAATCGGAGGGGCCGGTGAGCCCGATGGGCTCGACGCCTGCCTTCTTGCACTCGGCAAGGTAGTTGCTCACCACGCCGGTGGCGCTGGAATACTGCTCCAGGTGGCCATGGCCGCCACAGCCGCAGGTGCGCTCCTCTTCGGGGTTCAGGCACATGTGGCCAATCTCGCCGCCGGCGCCCACAACGCCCGACACCACGTCGCCGTTAACGATAACGCCGCCGCCCACGCCGGTACCGATGGTGACCATCACCACGTTCTGCACGCCCTTGGCAGAGCCGAGCCAGGCCTCGCCCATGGCAGCGGCGTTGGCATCGTTCTCGTACTTAACGACCGCGTCGGGGCAGTGCTCCTGAATGGCGACTCTCAGCTCGGGCAGGTTAATGGCAATGTTGGCCTTGACCTTGGCATCGCCCGATGCCGGGATGGGGCACGGAACGGCCAGACCAATGCCCGCCACAAAGGCACGCGGAATCTGCGCCTTGGCGACCACCTGGTCGATAGCCTCGGTCACCGCGGCAAAGCCCGCGGCGTCAACGATGGGAGGCGTGGGCACGCTGGCCTTGGCCAGCAGGTTGCCGTCCTCGTCGAACAGGCCCTCCTTAACCGAAGTGCCGCCGACGTCGATGCCGATGTAATACTGCTTAGGTTCCATGGGAGCCCGCCTTTCTCGTTTAAACATTGCTTGTATGGTACCGCTCCCCAGGCAAAAACCTGCCAAAAAGGGACAGGTTTGTTTTGGCGGGTTTTATCTGGGAAAACGTGAGTGCCCGCTCAACAGGTCGCACAGGGCCTTCGCCAAACAAAAGGGCACCGGGAGGCGGAAACTCCCGGCACCTGTGAAAGGGACTAAATTGTCTGTTGGAATACGCGGTCCGTCGCGGCGATAACGCCAGCTAGGCCTTCAGTGCCTGCAGCTGCTTGTGGACCTCGATGAGCTCCGTGGCCATAACGCGCATGGTCTCGGTACCTGCCATCTGGTCCTCGGCATGCAGCAGAATCAGCGGGGCCTCGCCGTTACGCTCGCCGTTGGCCTCCTTTTTAAGGAGCCCCATATGGACATCGTGGCCACCGTTGTAAGCATCGTCGCCCTGCTTGATAAGCTCCTCGGCGGCGTCAAAATCGCCCTCCTTGGCCTTTTGCACGGCATTGATGTACATGCTCTTGGCGGTACCGACGTAGCTGATGATCTCAAAGCAGGTCATCTGCAGCTCGTTCATATCCTCCATGTGCTGCACCTAGCCCATCACGCTGATGCAGTGGTCGATAATGCCGGCGGCGTTCATGCGGCCGTAGTCGACCATGTTGATGACCTCGACCGGGAAACGGCCGGCGGCCTCCTTCTCAAAATCGCCCTTGGTGTAGCCAATCTGCGGGCCGAGCAGCAAGATGTCGCACTCGTCCAGGTGATCGTGAGCCTCATTCATGGGGCGAGCCTCGACCTCGATGTCCAGACCGCGGCTTGCGACCTCGGACTGCATCTTCTGGACCAGCAGGCTCGTGGACATGCCGGCGTTGCAGCAAAGCATGATCTTCTTCATGGTTTCCTCCTTATAACTGCGCGGCGCGCAGACGACAACTGGTTTTATTCCTTGCGGCTACTGTACCCACCCCCTGCATCTTTACGCAGGAGGAGAGCCGCGAGCACCGGCACCGCGTACCGGCGCCCGCAACGGTGGAAGGGAAAACGAACGTTTAGGCGTTCTGCTCGGCAAGGGCCTCCTGCTTGGCGATGGCCTTCTCGGAGATCCTCATAAAGGGCAGGTAGACAGCCATGCCGATGACAAGCTCGAGGGCCTGCCACACGCCGGCGCGCCAGTCAAAGCCCGTGGCAAGCAGGGCGTTAATGACGGGAGGCATGGTCCAAGGCACCTGGGCGATGCAGGGGCTGATAATGCCCGCGCAGGTCAGGCCATAGGTGATGCCGATGAACAGGTCGGGAAGAAGCACGAACGGAATCATGAGCGGCAGGTTGTACACGACGGGGTAACCGTAGATGACCGGCTCGTTAATGTTAAACAGGCCAGGAACGATAGCCATCTTGGCAACGGTCTTGGAAGCCTTGTTCTTGGAGAACAGGAAGGTATCGAGCAGGAGCATGAGGGTGCAGCCCGAGCCGCCGATGAGGGCGAAGCTGTTGACGATCTGCATGTTCATGTAGTGATCGGGCTGGATGGTGCCGCCGGCGGCAAAGGTAGCCATGTTGTCGACGATGAGCATGGTCAGGATCGGCTCGACGGTAGCGCCAGAGATGGTGGACTGGTGAATACCGACGCAGAACAGCAGGTTCGCAAGCGTGTAGATGAGGATAACAGCCCACGGACCGGCGTTCATGATGCTCTTGAGCGGGTTGGAAATGCACGTGGAGATGATGGTGCACAGATCGGTACCGGCAAACACGGCGAGCAGAGCCGCGGCAATGGCGAAGATCGAGAGGTTGAGCAGCATCGGGATCATGACGTTAAAGGAGTTGGAGACCGCGGGAGGCACACCCTCGCCCAGCTTGACCTTAAGCTTCTCGACGCCGGAAATCTTAATGAAGAGCGTGACGGAGAGCAGGGCGATGATGATAGCCGCGAACAGGCCGTTGGTGCCGGTGTTGGCAGTCGAAAGGGCGCCCGTGACCTCGGCAGAGGTGATCTTGTCGGTGAGCAGCGGGCTCGTGGCGGCAAGCGTGGCGGTGATCTGCTGCGGCATCATGATGACGAAAGCAGAGATGGCGACGACCACGCAGGCAAGCGGGTTATCGAAGCGCTCGTTCTTAGCGAGGCTGTAGCCGATCAATCCGGCCAAGATAATGGCAGAGACGTTGAGGGTGCCCAGCGTAATTGCCGAACCCCAGGTCTGAAGGTTGGCAAGGCCCGCTGCATCGAGCGGGAACAGGGGGAACACGACGTTGTTAATAAGAACCGCGATACCCGCAAGGATATAGAGCGGCGTGATGGTCGCGAAGGCATCGCGCAGGGAACGCAGGTGAACCTGGTTTCCCACCTTCGCAGAGACCTCGGCAAACTTGTCGAGGAAGCTCTTTCCGTTGTCACTGGCCATGATTGCTCCTAACTTTCAAATCCGGCCTTTTCCTATGCGCACGGTGGTCTGTCGCCCTCTGCCACCAGATGTGCCATGTGTTGCGCGCGGCGGCGTGCGGTCTGGGCGTTCGCCCGGTCGCTAGTCGACCACGTGGGTCGTTGCGACCTGCTTGAGCCAGGCTGCCGACTTCTTAAGGCGACGCTTGTAGCCGTCCATGAGGTCGACCTCGACAAAGCCGTAACGGTTCTTAAAGGCATTCGCCCAAGACCAGTTATCGATGACGGCCCAGTAATGGTATCCGCGGCATTTGGCGCCCTCGGCGATTGCCTTGGCGACCCACTCCAGGTGCTGGCGCACAAAGTCGACGCGGTAGTCATCCTGGATGGTTCCTTCGGCGTCACGGTTCTTGTATTCGTCCATGATGCCGATACCGTTCTCGGATACAAACCACTCAAGATCGGGGTAGTTCTTAGCGCAGTCCATGCCAAAGTCGTAGAGGCCCTGCGGGTAGATTTCCCAGCCGCGGCTCTCGTTCATAACGGCGTCGGGCCATACGTACTCGTCGGCAAAGTGCGGCAGGCCGTACTGGTCGACCTTGCTCGCCGGCGCCTGAACACGCGTGGGGTGGTAGTAGTTGCAGCCGAGCCAGTCGACAACACCCTGCTTGAGGATCTCTTGGTCGCCGGCGCGGAACGGGAGCCTAACGCCGCCCTCGGCCAGGCTGTCGAGCACGTCGGCAGGAAGCTCGCCCTTGGTGATGAGGTCGAGCCACCAGCGGTTGTTGATGCCGCTGGTCATGCGCACGGCCTCGAGGTCCGCCTCGCTGGGGTTCTCCTTGGTGTAGACCGGGGTAAAGCAGTTGATCATGCCGATCTTGGCATCGGCGCGAATAGCGCCCTCGTCATAGGCGCGACGATAGTTGGCCACGGCCAGCGCGTGCGCCAGCGAGATGTGATACTGCACGGTGCGGGCGCGGTTGAAGTCGTGGAGCTGCGGGAACCACACGCCCTCCTGATAGCGCTGCTCGGGCTCGACGATGGGCTCGTTAAAGGTGAACCAGTACTTAATCTCCTGGCCAAACTCGTGGAAGGCGACGTCGGCGTAATGTGCGTAAGCCTCGACAACCTCACGGCTCTCCCAGCCGCCACGGTTAAAGAGGTAGGTGGGCATGTCAAAGTGGTACAAGTTGACAAACGGCTCCAAGCCGGCTTCGCGAGAGGCGCGGAACAACTCGTGATACCACGCGGCACCTTCCTCGTTGAGGTTGCCGTCGGCATCGAGCAGACGGCTCCACTGGATGGAAGTGCGATAGGTATCCAGACCCAAGTCCTTCAAAATGCGAAGGTCTTCCTGGTACTTGGCCATAAAGTCATTGCCGGCGTAAGAGCCAACGCGGTTGTAGAACGAACCCAGATCCTGGATGGACCAGGTGTCCCACAGGTTCTCGAGCTTGCCGCCCTGGTTCCACTGACCCTCAGTCTGCGGGCCGGACATAGCAGCGCCAAAGAAGAAGTCACGGGGCAGCTGATACTGTGCCATCAAAGTCCTCGCTTTCGTGTTCTAGAGCTTCCGGTTGGAGACGGGTTTGCTTTGGCAGGTTATCCGGCGCGGGCGCGCACCGGCCATACCGATATCCAACCCGCCAAAACAAAACCGTCCCCAAACGGTCGATCCCGTTGTGCGGAAGGATTCCGTTCGTTGCTTAAACTATAGCGCTCTAATTTTAAAAGTAAAGCGTCTTTTTCTTTTTTCTTTCTCGAACTTCTTAGATAAAAGTAATATGGATGCCCTGTTGAGGGTTATACTTACTTTTTGTATTCATATATGTCGGAAAGGAGGTTCCATGATTCCCAAATACGAGGCGATAGCTGCAGATATCCGTCGAAGCATCGAGGACGGCGCTCTTAAACCGGGCGACAAGCTACCCACCGTCGTTGAGTTCTGCGAGCTCTATAGCGTTTCCAAAATCACCGTCAAACGAGCTATCGAGCAGATCACCGAGGAGGGCCTTGTCACCAGCCGGCGCGGATCGGGCACCTACGTTAAGGACACGGCGGGTCTCCCCGACCAGGCATTTTTCCAGGGCAAGAATGACCGCGCCCAGGGTTTTTCGTATGAGCACCGCGGGGAGAAGGTAACCTCGGTGGTCTACGATTTCTCGATTGTCAATCCACCAGCGGACGTCGCTACTCAGCTGGGAATTGCCGAGGACGACTTTGCCTATCACATCGTGCGCGTGCGCCAGGTCGACGAGAAGCCCATCGTCATCGAGTACACCTACATGCCTCTCGAGCTGATACCGGGCCTTAAAAAGAAGGACCTATACGGATCGGTCTATAGCTTTATCCGCGAGCAGTGCGGACTCAAGATCTCGAGTTTCCACCGCACCATTCGCGCTGTCGCGGCAACTGAAGAAGAGGCTGAGCGCCTGGATACCAAACCCGGCTCTCCCCTGCTCGAACTCAACCAGATTGGCTTTTTGGATAGCGGCAACGCCTTTGAGTACTCGATTTCGCGCAACGTCGGCGACCGCTTTGAGCTGCACAACGTAACGTTGGCATAGGTTTTTGTAGTCATACGGGCGCTCGTTATGACTCGATTAGAGCGGGCGGCCGCGCAACACCATGGGGGTATGAACATGTCCGATTTGATTAAACTGACGCCGATTTTCCACGAGAAGATCTGGGGCGGCCGCCAGCTCGAAACCGTATTTGGTTACGACATTCCCGAGGGTCCCATCGGTGAGTGCTGGGCCATCTCGGCCCACCCCAACGGCGACTGCCAGATTGCGGAGGGCCCGTATGCCGGCCACACACTGTCGTGGCTGTGGGCCGAGCACCGCGAGCTCTTTGGCAACTGCGAGGGCAAGGAGTTCCCGCTGCTCATTAAGATCCTGGACGCCAAGGACGACCTTTCGATCCAGATTCACCCCAACGACGAGTACGCCGCCGAGCACGAGAACGGCAGTCTGGGCAAAACCGAGTGCTGGTACGTGCTGGACTGCGAGCCCGGCGCCACGATCATCGTCGGCCAGCGCGCCAAGGACCGCGCCGAGGCTGCGCAGATGATCGAGGAGGGCCGTTGGGACGAGATGCTCAACGTGCTGCCGATTCACAAGGGTGACTTTTTCCAGATTGACTCCGGTACCGTGCACGCCATCAAGACTGGTACGCTCATTTTGGAGACGCAGCAGTCGAGCGACGTGACCTATCGCCTGTACGACTACGACCGCCCCGGCACCGACGGCAAGCTGCGCCCGCTACACATTGAGCAGAGCCTCGATTGCATCGACTTTAACGCGCAGGCTCCGACCGACGGCACGGTGACCGCGCCCGAGGTCGATGGCGTGACCGAGCTCGAGTCCA
>CABQHZ010000094.1 GCA_902464175.1 uncultured Collinsella sp.
GATGGTCTACCCCATCAGCCTGGGCACCACGGCGTTCTTTATGGTCGTGGCGGTACTACTCTGCCACCCGGCACGCACCTATCGCGCCGCCCAAGCCAAAGCGACAGCCCGCTAAACACCGCACTCAACGCCATGCCAGTCATTAATTGACAATATGTGAGCTCATATAGTCGATAAAGTGCCTCGTGGCGATAGGCATGGTGTCCCAGCTGCGCCAGGCTGCCACTACGTCACGCGAGGGAGCGTGCACGATGGGACGCACGCGAATATCGACCCTCATGCCCTCGACGGTACGGCGATACAGCATACTCACGCCTAGGCCCTCCTCCACCATCGCCATGATGGTGTAGTCGTCGGTCACCTCGCTCGTCACGTGCGGCGACAGCCCATGCGCCGCGAATGCATCGAGCACCAGGCTCTGTTCGCCCTCATCCAGCAGCACAAACGGCTCGGACGCCAGGTCGGCGAGCGTCACCTTTTCCTTTGCCGTCAGCGGATGCGCGGCCGGCAACAGTGCTACCAACTCATCGTGATAGACCACGCGCTTCTCGAGCCCAGCAGTAAATCCGCGTGCCGTAAAGCAAAAATCAACCACGCCATCGTGCACCCACTGGGCATTGCGCGTGTAATCGCCCTGTTTGAGCGTAAAGCGTACACCCGGATGCAGGGCACCAAAGTCGCGGATCACGCGCGGCAACACGGTGCGGCTCACGTTGGTAAACGTTGCGATACGAATATCAGTCGAGGAGAGTCCCAGCAATTCCTGGCGCTTGCCCTCGAGCTCGGCCTCGGCAGTTACAATCTGGCGCAGATACGGCAGGTACTGCTTGCCGTCGCGCGTAAGCGAAACGCCCTGCTTGCCGCGCTCGATAAGCGTGGTACCCAGCTCGCGCTCGAGCGCTTTGACGGCCTGGCTCACCGCGCTTTGCGTATAGCCCAGCTCATCGGCTGCACCCTTAAGACTGCCGCGATCGACCACCATACAAACAATCTGATACCGCGATGCCATCGTACCTCCACATCGACGTAGCCGTAAAACGTTTTGCCAGCGCTTTTTCCGCCTACATTAGTATTACTTAATCATACTGAAGATACATTCGCTTTACTACATCTAAATCTGGGAGCAGAATCCTTTTTGCGAAACCGTTCTGTAACAAAAGGAGTCCCATGGATCGCAAAAAAGCAATCGCGCTCTCGTTTTCCGTTCCCGTCGCATGGGGCTTTTCGTACCCCCTCATGAAGATCGGCATGGACAGCATGAACGCCACGAGCATCGTTGCGCTGCGCTGCATCATCGCCTTTGTGGCCTGCCTGCTGCTCTTCCACAAGCACGCGCTGCGCATTAACCGCGACCTGATGGTTCGCGCCGCCATCATCGGCGCCATCATGGCAACCGAGCTCACCTGTATGTGCCTGGGTTCCAGCCTCACCTCCGCCTCAACCGCCGGCTTTTTGCAGAGCCTGACGGTCGTAATCGTGCCGTTTGCCAACGCCGCCCTGCTGCGCCGCGCCCCCGAGCGCAAAGTTCTCGTCGGCACCGCCATCGTCACCTGTGGCATGCTGCTGCTCTCGGGCGCCGACTTCACCAGCCTGAACCCGGGCGCGCTCATCATGTTGCTCTCGGCCTTTGTCTATGCCGGCCACATCATTGTGGCGAAGCGCTTTGTCGAAGATGTCGACCCGCTGGCTCTGGGCGTTTGGCAGCTGGGCTTTGGCGGCCTGTTCTCGGGCATCGCCGCATTCGTCTTTGGCGGTTTCACGCTTCCCGGCACGCCGGGCGAGGTCGTAGTCGTCGTTGCCCTCGCACTCATCTGCTCTGCCTATGGCTTTATCACCCAGACGCTCGTGCAGCCCCACGTGCCCGCCGAGACCACCGGCTTTGCCTTCTCGCTCGAGCCGGTCTGTTCCGCCGTCTTCTCGTTCTTCCTGGTCGGCGAGGTCCTGAGCCCCATCGCCTTCTTTGGCGCCGCCCTCATCCTCACCGGCGTCATGGTGGCAACCGTCGAGCTTCCGCGCCTCCGTGAACATGGACAGGCACGTATGGCAGGAGCGCCCGAGCGCGTCTCGTAGTCCCCACTCCTTATGCAGCCGTGGCATAAAGGCAACCGGTGCGCCTTTACAATAGATGCCAACAGAGCATCTGCCATAAAGGAGCCCCATGGACACCGCAACCCGCGACCGCAACATAGCAACTTGGTTGGGCGATGCGCCGCAGCCGGTACGTGACACGACGAACCAGCTGCTCGAGCGCATCGCCCTTTTACGTGCCGAGCAGACTATCTACCCGGCACAAGACGATATCCTCAATGCCCTCGCCTACACACCGGCCGACCAGGTCAAGGTTGTCATCTTGGGTCAAGACCCCTATCACGGACCCAACCAGGCCATGGGGCTGTCGTTCTCGGTCCCCGCGACGCAAACCAAGTTGCCGCCGAGCCTGCGCAACATCTATAAGGAACTCAACGCCGATCTGGACTGCCCCATTCCCGCCACGGGAGACCTCACCCCATGGGCACAACAGGGCGTCCTGCTCCTTAACACCACGCTCACCGTGCGCGAGCATGCCGCCAATTCGCACGCCAAGCTGGGCTGGAGCGCGCTCACCGACTACGTTATCGAACGCTGCTGCCTGCTGCCCCAACCGGTAGTCTTTTTAGCATGGGGCCGCTTTGCCCAGCAGATGGTCGAAGGAAAGCTCGCCGCGACCGGCGCGGGCAAAGCAAGCGGCAAGTTCTGCCTTGCCTCTACGCATCCCTCGCCGCTTTCGGCCAACCGCGCCACGGCAGAACTCCCCGCCTTTATGGGGTCGCGTCCCTTCTCGACAGCTGATCGGCTACTCGAACAGCACGGCTCGACCCCCGTCAACTGGACTTGCCTCGGCTAAAAATCGATACATCAAAAACGCGCCCGACGGCAATCTTGCCATCGGGCGCGTTTTGCTATTCGGGCCAAATAAATTGTGTGCGGCCGGCCTCGCCGCCATCGATCAGCAGGCTCTGCCCGGTCATAAAACGGTTGGTCACGCCCACAAAGTAGATCCACTCGGCGATCTCTTGGGCGGTGGCCCAGCGCTTAAGCGGCGTGAGCTCCATAATCTGGTTCCACAGGCGCTCGTCTTCCATCACGCAACGGTTGAGCGGCGTGATAACGCCGCCCGGGTCCACACTGTTGGCGATGGCCTGCGGCGCCAGGCGGTTTGCAAGGTTCTTGGTGTAGGCGATAACGCCGCCCTTGCTGGCGGCATAGGCGGGAAACTCCGATCCCGTATGCCCGCTCGCCGACCCCACATTGACCACGGATTTGATAGCCGGCGCCGGCTTGGCGGCAAGCCCCTCCCCCACAAAGGCATAGCGCTCGGTCACGTTGATGGTGCCACGCAGGTTGGCAGCGATGTCGTCGGCCGAATCCTGCGTACCGGCAACGTTTACGATTACCTGGGGTTCAAGGTCGTCTGGAAACGAGTCCGGTTCGCGGACATCAACGATCAGATGGCGGTAGCGCTCGTGTTCGATCGCCGCCGGCTGCAGATCAAAGCCCACGACCTCGTGGCCCTCGTCCAAAAAGCGCTGCACGCATGCGGCTCCGATGCCGCCCGAAGCGCCCGTGATCAAAACCCGCATACTTGCTCCTTAGGCGGTTGCGTGGCGCTCGAGGTACTCGGCGCCCACATTCTCACGCTCCCAGCCACGCACGACCTTGTAGCCCACGGGGCTCAGGAAGACCTCGCACAGCAGCTCGGCAACAGCGCCGGTCAGCGAGCACATAAGGACCTGCACCCAGGTCCAACCAAAGAACGTGTGGCTCACCACAATGGCAAAGACCAGATTGTCGATAAACTGGCCAACACCCGTGGACACATAGGAGCGGAAGGCAAAGCTCGCAAAGTTATTCTTTTTGAGCATACGGCCAAGCGACTGGTTGAGCGTGGAGTTAACCACGGCAGAAACGAGCATTGCCAGCGAAGAGCCCAGCACCACGTACCAGGTGCCGCCGATGGTGGCGTTAAGGGCGGTGTTGACCTCGATCATGCCCGTGTCGTAGTAGGCGCCCCACATGCCGGGCGTGAGCGAGCATGCCCAAAAGCACAGGCTCACGGCCAGGTTGACCAGCAGCGCGAGGATAGAGATTTTGATGGATGCCTTGGCGCCAAAGCGCTTGCAGATCATGTCCTGGCACAAAAACGAAACCCAGCTCACCACAAAGCCGCAATCGAGTGCCAGATACGGCAGGCTGATGAGCTCTTTGTTGGCCAGCAGGTTCATCATGATGACGCTCACGAAAAACAGCGAAACCGTTGCCGCGGGAATGCTCCGCAACAGGACCTTGTAGTCCTCCATGACCTTCTTGATCATTATGTACTCCTTTGGTTTTAGGTTTAACGAGCAGGATATCGGACCCGAACTGCTCGGACGCCCCGGTCTTGAGACGACGGTGGGTATGATAGCCGCTCACACGGCATCAGGCAAGTAAACGGCGCGGCAGCCCCGCAGGGCCACCGCGCCGATGCGTTAAAAGGCTACGTTGCCAAACTCCGACAGAATCAGGTCGGGGTTGTGGTCGGTTGCCCAGTCCACGTTCCACGGGCTCGTGAACAGCAGCAGCTTGCCGCCGCGCATATCCTCGACGCGCAGCGTGTCGCGCGTAAGCGAAAGGCCCGGGATATCGATGGTATCGGGGTCGTTCTGGATCCAGCGGATGTCGGTGTAGGGCAGCGGCTGGCGACGCACCTCAACGCGATACTCGGCCTTCAGGCGGCGCTCGAGTACCTCAAACTGCAGCACACCGACCACGCCCACGATAACGCTCTCCATGCCGGCACCCAGCTCGCGGAAGATCTGGATGGCACCCTCCTGGGCAAGCTCCTCCATACCCTTGACGAACTGCTTGCGCTTGAGCGTGTCGACCTGCGTAATGCGAGCGAACATCTCGGGGGCAAACGTCGGGATCTGCGGATACTGCACGTGGCGCTTGCCGGAGCACACGGTGTCGCCGATGCTAAAGATACCCGGGTCGAACAGGCCCACGATATCGCCCGCGTACGCCTCGTCCACGATGGCGCGGTCATCGGCCATCATCGACGTGCCCGTTGCAAGCTTGAGTTTACGGTTGCCCTGCACGTGGAAGGCGTCCATGCCACGCTCGAACTTGCCCGAGCAAATGCGCACAAAGGCGATACGGTCTCGGTGGTTCTTGTCCATATTGGCCTGGATCTTAAACACAAAGCCGCTAAAGTCGTCGCGGCAGGGATCGACCGGCTCACTGGTGAGCGTATCGGTATAGGCGCGCGGCGTCGGGGCCAGGCGCAGGAACTCCTTGAGGAAGGGCTCCACACCAAAGTTGGTGAGCGCCGAGCCAAAGAACGCCGGGCTCAGCTTGCCGCAGGCCACAGCATCCAAGTCGAGCTCGTCGCCGGCGCCATCGAGCAGCTCGATGTCGTCCATCAGGTTCTTGTGGTTCTCCTCGCCGATGAGCTCGTCCATGGAAGGATCGCCCAGCTCGGCCTCGACCTCGGCGACCTTCTTGGTGGCGTTGGCGTGACCGTCGCCCTCAAAGGCAATGACGCGACGGGTCTGACGGTCGAACACGCCGCGGAAGTTGCGACCACTGCCGATCGGCCAGTTCATGGGATACGTATTGATACCCAGGACGTTCTCGATCTCTTCCATGAGCTCAAACGGATCGCGAGCCTCGTGGTCGAGCTTATTCACAAAGGTGAAGATGGGAATGTGGCGCAGCGTACAGACCTTAAAGAGCTTTTTGGTCTGGGCCTCGACGCCCTTAGCGCCGTCGATGACCATGACTGCGGCGTCGGCGGCCATAAGGGTACGGTAGGTATCCTCCGAGAAGTCCTGGTGGCCGGGGGTATCGAGAATGTTGACGCAGGCACCGTTGTAGGTGAACTGAAGCACCGAGGAGGTAACGGAGATACCGCGCTCCTTCTCGATGTCCATCCAGTCCGAGACGGCATGCTTGGCCGAGCTCTTGCCCTTGACCGAACCGGCGGTCTGGATGCTGCCGGTATAGAGCAGCAGCTTCTCGGTAAGCGTGGTCTTACCGGCGTCCGGGTGGCTGATGATCGCGAATGTGCGGCGCGACGAGATTTCATCCGACAGGCTTGCCATGCGGATCCTTTCTTGCGTTCTATATGCATTACGTCGATGTAACCCGTCTATTGTAGCCGCGAAATGCTGCGACAGGGCGCCTATCAGGACAAATACATCAGTCGGGGTCTTGGTTGCCGGTCGGCGGCAGCACTCCGCAGCAGTTTGTCTCAATCTGTAACATCTAGCCGGCTTTTGAGCCTCTACCTGTTACAGATTGAGACAAACGAATGGGTCTGCCGCCAAAATCTCAATCTGTAACAGTTAGACCCGATTTGACCCTCTTACTGTTACAGATCGAGACAAAAGGTCACCTGTCTCAAAAAAACTCGATCTGTAACATCTAGCCGCCCAAATCGACTCTACCTGTTACAGATCGAGACAAACGGTCGCCGGCCGTCATGATTTTCCTCTTGCATAACTGTGCATAGTGTATATATACTGTGCTTACCGGTTATATACACGTGTAGCCCATCAGCTAAGGAGCCGCTGTGGACATTATCCTATCCAATTCGAGTGACAAGCCCATCTACGAGCAGATATCCTCGCAGGTCAAAGCTCAGATACTCTCGGGGACACTCGCTGCGGGAGCCAAACTCCCCAGCATCCGTGCGCTTGCCAGCGACCTGGGTGTGAGCGTCATCACCACCAAGCGCGCCTACGCCGACCTGGAGCAACTTGGGTTTATCTGCACCGTGCAAGGCAAAGGCTGCTTTGTCGCCGAGGGCAACCAAGAGC
>CABQHZ010000095.1 GCA_902464175.1 uncultured Collinsella sp.
CGGCCACCTGCATACCCAGGCAAATGCCCAGATACGGAATCTTGTGCTCGCGGGCAAACTCGGCCGCGAGGATCTTGCCCTCCAGGGCGCGCTTGCCAAAGCCGCCGGGGACCAGGATGCCCGAGGCGTCACCCAGAACTTCGGAGACATTCTGCTCGACGAGGCTCTCGCCGTCGACCAGCTGGACGTCCACATGGCGATCGTAGAAGACGCCCGCATGGTGCAGGGCCTCGATAACCGACAGGTACGCATCGGGCAGCTGCGTGTACTTGCCAACGACGGCGATCTTCACCTTGTCGGCGTGATGGTTGGCGTGATTCTGTTTGCGCAGGAACTCGTTCCACTCGCTCATGTCGCGCTCACGCGGGTCCAGACCCAGGCGCTCGCAAATGCGCAGGTCAAAGTCCTGCTCGGCAAGCAGTTGCGGAACATCGTAAATGCTCGCGCAGTCCTCATTGGTAAAGACGCAATCGGTGTCGACGTCGCAGAAGCTTGCGATCTTTCCGCGGATAGCGTCATCGATGTGGTGGTCGGAGCGCAACACGATAATATCGGGCTGGATGCCAAAGCTGCGGAGCTCCTTGACGGAATGTTGCGTGGGCTTGGTCTTGACCTCGTGGGCGGCGGCGATATAGGGAACGAGCGACACGTGGATGTAGCAGACGTTCTCGGGGCCGGCCTCCTTGCGGTACTGACGAATGGCCTCGACAAACGGTTGGGACTCGATGTCGCCGATCGTGCCGCCCAGCTCGGTGATGACTACATCGGAGCCGGTCTGCTCCTCGATGCGGCGGAACTTATCCTTAATGGCATTGGTGACGTGAGGAATCACCTGCACGGTACCGCCCAAAAAGTCGCCGCGACGCTCGCGGGCGATGAGGCTTTTGTAGATGGCACCGGTCGTAAAGTTGGAATCGCGGGTCAGGTTCTCATCAATAAAGCGCTCGTAATGACCCAGGTCCAGGTCGGACTCGTAACCGTCCTCGGTTACAAAGACCTCACCATGCTGGAACGGGCTCATGGTACCGGGGTCGACGTTCAGATACGGGTCGGCCTTCTGCATCGTTACTTTGTAGCCACGCGACTTGAGCAGACGGCCCAGCGAGGCCGCGGTGATACCCTTGCCCAGGGACGAAACCACGCCACCGGTTACGAACACATGCTTGGTCATATTGAGTTACCTGCGCTTCCCGTAGAAGTTGTTTATCCACATCTTACGGGTCTTCATTGTAATACTCGCGCCGCGGACCGTCCGCAATTTTTCTCGCGTGCGATTGCATTTCTCAATCTTGAAACAAAACGCCGCCCGGTTTCCCAGGCGGCGTCGCTATGGCAAGGGTTACATGCTGCTATCGATCAGCAACCTCGTCCTCAAGCATTTCTTGAACGAGCATGCCGGTACGGACGCCCTTTAGATACCACTCGCCGCACTCGGTAAGGCGAATTCCATTCGCAAGCTGACCGCCATCATCGCTATAGCGCGAGACGACATCGATCATGCCTTCCGAATCCAAGCGATCGATTGCGGCGCGGGCACGATACGGCGAAACCCCCACGCGCTCGGCAAGCGTTTTGCGCGAGAAACCATACGGCCCGCCATTGTCTTCGGTTTGCTGGTCGATCTCCATCAACACCAGCACCTCGACACGCTTCATATCGTTAACACTCGCACGACCCTTGCCCGCCATAGCAGCCTCCTCAAACCGAGCACGAGCATCTAACGCGCCGTGCGCGACCGACACACCTCACGATGGCAGGTAATATCCATCATGCGGCATCCCGCTAAGGATGAAACAGTTACGGTTATTGTATACCGCTCAAATTGTTTCTAGGCAGGTAAACAGCTATTTTTCGCCGAAATAGACGCTTTATTGATCAAAAAGCCGTACCGGGCGCTAACCCGATACGGCCAAAATGCAGTGCAATTACCGCGGTGCTTCAAACTTAGCGATGGAAGAAACCGCGGCGCTCAAACTTGGGCTCGCAGCACACGTTGATACCCAGTTTGCGCAGTACCGTCTCGTCCGTCGGCGAGATAATCACGCTAAAGAAGGCATCGCAACCGCGCAGCTGCTCCAGGCCCGAAAGGACGCGAGCGGCCGTCTCACTCGTGGCCGAGGTGATCGATAGCGCCATAAGCGTCTCGTCGGTGTGGAGGCGCGGGTTTTTGCTGCCCAGGAAATGCGTCTTGAGCTTGCTGATAGGCTCGATCGCCTCATCGCTAATGACCTCGAGCTCAAGGTCGACGCCCGAGACATGCTTGAGGGCGTTCATAATGAGCGAACTTGCGGCGCCCAGGCGCGTGGAGGTCTTACCGGTCACCACGGAGCCATCGGGCATGACCATGGCACCCACGGGACCACCCGTCAGCTGCTCCCTGGTGAGGGCCGCCGAGCGCGCCGGTGAGTAGTTCTTATCGATGCCGGCTTTCTTCATAATAATCTTGAGACGGTCGACTTGCTCATCGCCCACGCCGGTACGGCGCACATTTTCGACCGCGGTAAAGTAGCGGCGGACGATCTCCATCTTGGAAGCGTCGCGGCAGGCATCGTCATCGGTGATGGCAAAGCCGACCATATTGACGCCCATGTCCGTAGGGCTCTGGTAGGGACTCTTGCCCAGGATCTTTTCCATCAGGGCACGGACTACCGGGAAGGCCTCGACGTCGCGGTTGTAGTTGACCGTGGTCTTGTTGTAGGCCTCCAGGTGGAAGGAGTCGATGATGTTGGCGTCATCGAGGTCTGCCGTGGCGGCCTCGTAGGCAATATTGACCGGATGCGTAAGGGGCAGATTCCAAACCGGGAAGGTCTCAAATTTGGCATAGCCGGCGGCCGTGCCATGCTTGTGCTCGTGATAGAGCTGAGACAGGCAGGTGGCAAGCTTGCCCGAGCCAGGACCGGGGGCAGTGACCACAACGAGCGGTCGGGTGGTCTCGACAAACTCGTTCTTGCCGTAGCCATCGTCGGACACGATCAGATCGACATCGTGCGGATACCCCTCGATGGGATAGTGCAGCTTGGCGGGAATACCGAGCGCGTTCAGGCGGTTGCGGAACACATCGGCAGCGGGCTGGCCGGCGTACTGGGTGATGACCACGGCCGCGACAGCAAAGCCGTTGCCGCGGAACAGGTCAACCAGGCGCAGCACATCCTCGTCATAGGTAATGCCAAGGTCACCACGAGCCTTGTTCTTCTCGATGTGGTTCGCGTTAATGGCGATGATGACCTCGACGTCGTCGGCTATGCTCTTGAGCATGCGAAACTTGCTGTCCGGCTCAAAACCCGGCAGCACGCGGCTCGCGTGATAGTCGTCAAACAGCTTGCCGCCAAACTCCAAATACAGCTTGCCGCCAAACTGCGAGATGCGCTCCTTAATATGAGCGGCCTGCAGCTCGATATACTTCGCGTTGTCGAAACCCTGGCGCATATATGGCTCCCGTCCCGTTTCCATTTAATGTCTTAGGCGATTATAACGGAGCCTGCCCTCCCCGATGCCCAGGCCATCAACAGGCACCAACCAAACACGCCATCGATAAGTTGCGGTGAAATAGCTCCTGTTTAACCCCTCAAGACGGCCAAACGGGAACTATTCCACCGCAACTTCCCCTTTTGGCGCAAAGTAACCTGACCCCTTTGCACCAACAGCAGAAACGTCGCGGGCAGAGAACGGACAGCGAACAGACACCAGAGCGAGCAAGCCGCCCCCTGCGCCAACAATGGCAGCGCCGCAGGTTGAGCATAAGTCAGCGAAAGCCCACCAGAGCGAGCAAGGTGACGTGAAAGAGGAGGGCATAGGCCTTTTGGCCATGCCCGACGATTGAACGTCAGATTGCCGCTCTGGCGGGCTTGCAGCGTCGAGTGGTTCCGGCGTTTGGTAAAACGCCGGAACACAAGAGCGCCCCCTCCCGCGCACGGAACGGAAGGGGGCTAAAGGTAGGAGTCTACCGGTGGGTTTACCCCACCGGACAGACGATGACCAGGTGATCCTTTACAGGATCGTCAAGGTTTCCGTGGGGTACCCGTTGGGTACTTAGATCAACACGCAGGCGACGGTCAGGATGATGGCGCAGACGACGGAGAGAGCGACGATGAGCTTAAGGGCAAACTTGAGCCAGGTCGTCCACTCGATCTTGGCCAGGGCGAGACCGCCCATGATGGCGCCGGAGGTCGGGGTGAACAGGTTCACGACACCGATGGCGGCGGAGAAGATCATGACCATGACCTCAGGCGAGAAGCCGAGCTTAACAGCCAGCGGTCCCATGATGGGCATGGAGACGGTAGCCATACCAGAGGTCGAGGGGATCAGGAAGGACAGGCCGAAGTAGACCAGGAAGCTCATGGGAGCGAAGATCACGCCGGACAGGCCAGCCAGAGCATTGGCGGCAGCGTCGAGGACGTAGACGTCGAGGCCGGTGTTAGCCATGAGGACGGAGATACCACGGGCAAGAGCGATGACGAGGACAACGGACATCATGTCGGCAGCGCCGGTGATGAAGGTGTTGACGATCTGCTTCTCGGACAGGCCACCGATGATACCGATCAGGACGGCCATGAGGAAGAACCAGGTGGAAGCCTCGTCGAAGTACCACTGACCAATGGGCAGGCCGGTGATCAGGGCAGACCAGCCCTGGACGACGGTGTTACCGTCGGCGTCGTAGACAGCGCCGGCGTCGAAGAAGTTGGCGACGCCCTCGTTAAGGTCGGCCAGCGGAATGAAGCCGACGATCATGACGACGAAGGTGAAGGCGAAGGCGATCAGAACACCCTTCTGACGCCCGGTGAGCTTGACCTCCTTGTGGACCTCGGAAGCAGCCTTGCCGTGAGCCTCTTCGGCGTCCTTGAGCTCCTGCATCGACAGGATGGTGGAACCCTTGTCAGCCTTGACCTTCTTGGCGTAGCTCATCACGAAGAAGATGGACATAGCGGTAGTGACAATCCACAGGACGGCACCGAGGCCGATGATGATGGACTGGTTGACCTCAATGCCAACGCCGGTCAGAGCGTCGACGGCAGCGCCGACGGCGAACGGGTTAACCGTGGAGCCCAGGCAGCCGCAGCCAGCGCCGAGCAGGACGGTAGCGGCGCCGACCATGGGGTCGAAGCCAGCGGCCATCATGGTAGCAGCGAGCAGGGCGTAGAAGGGAACGGTCTCCTCGCACATACCATAGGTGGTACCACCGAGGGAGAAAATGAGCATCAGCACGGGAATGAGCATGATCTCATTGCCCTTAAGCTTCTGCACCAGAACGGCAATGCCGTTGTCCAGGGCGCCGGTCTCGGTCATCATGCCGAGGAAGCCGCCGAGGATCATAACGAAGAGACAGACGGGCAGAGCGTCAGCGAAGCCCAGAATCGGGGCGGTGCAGAAATCGCTCAGACGGGCGGCAGTAACCGCGCCGCCGGACGTGCCGGAGACGATAACGGTAATCACTGCAACAATTGCCAGCAGAGCAAGAAGAATGGTGAACGATGAAGGCATACCGCGCTTTTTCTTAGCGGTCTCAGTCATAGTTCTCATCCCCCCTTCATAAATCATTTACTGATCTCGCCCGAAGCGACTCTTCCGTGCCGTGCCTGCCGCTTGATGCGAGATTTTTACCAGATAAAACCGCTCGGGGTGTGCAGCAATACACCCCGAGCGAGATGCTAGATGCTCTTACTTGAGCGTGGCGTACATGACAGCCTTGATGGTGTGCATGCGGTTCTCGGCCTCGTCGAAGACCTTGGAAGCGGGGCTCTCGAAGACCTCGTCGGTGACCTCCTGCTCGGTGATGCCGAACTGCTCGCACTTCTCGGCGCCAATGGTGGTGTTGGTGTCGTGGAAGCTGGGCAGGCAGTGCAGGAAGATGGCACCCGGGTTGGCCATAGCCATGACCTCGGAGGTGACACGATACGGGGTGAGCTGAGCGATGCGCTCGGCCCAAACCTCGTCGGGCTCGCCCATGGAGACCCACACGTCGGTGTAGAGAACGTCAGCACCGGCGACGCCGTCCTTGACGTCGGTGGTCAGCTTGATGGTGCAGCCGTTGGCCTCAGCGATGGGCTTGCAGGCCTCGATGACGTCATCGGCGGGCATGCACTCCTCGGGGCCGCAGGCCACGAAGTTCATGCCGAGCTTGGAGCAGACAACCATGAGAGAGCGAGCGACGTTGTTCTTGCAGTCGCCCATGAAGACGAGGGTCTTGCCCTTGATGTCGTAGTTGAAGTTCTCCTGGACGGTCAGGATGTCGGCGAGCATCTGGGTGGGATGCCACTCAGTGGTCAGGCCGTTCCACACGGGCACGCCGGACTTAGCAGCGAGCTCCTCGACGTCGTCCTGGGCAAAGCCACGGAACTCGATGCCATCATACATGCGGCCGAGAACGCGGGCGGTATCCTCGATGGACTCCTTCTTGCCCATCTGCGACGAACCCGGATCGAGGTAGGTGACGCCCATGCCCAGGTCCATGCCGCCGACCTCGAAGGCGCAGCGGGTACGAGTGGAGGTCTTCTGGAAGAGCAGAACGATGTTCTTGCCCTCGAGATAGCGGTGCGGAACGCCAGCGCGCTTCATATCCTTGAAGTTCTTGGAGAGCTTGAGCAGGTACTCGATCTCCTCGGTGGTGAGGTCGAGGAGCTTGAGGAAGCTACGGCCGGAGAGGTTAACACCCATGGTTCGTTTCCTTTCGAAGAAATGAATTACGTAAGTATTAGTGTCGCCCGTTTGACGGGCGAAACCGGTGCGGTTGTAGGGAGACCGCACCGGAAACGGAAAGACTTAGAGGTCCTCGCGCCAGAAGGGCATGCTCATGCAGCGCGGGCCGCCGCGGCC
>CABQHZ010000096.1 GCA_902464175.1 uncultured Collinsella sp.
TCCACTGGATCTGCTCGGCCGTATCGGAAAGCTCGCGGAACAGCATGCGCGCCTGCTTGGTGGTCAGGCGGTACTTGACCTGCGCCAGCAGCAGCGCCAGCAGCGTCAGGCTCACAACCTGGCCGATAAAGCTCTTGGTCGAGGCGACCGCGATCTCCTTGTTGGCCTTAGTGTAGATGACGCCGTCGCTCTCACGCGCCACCGGGCTGCCCACCACGTTGGTAATGCCGAAGACCTTGGCGCCCTTGATACGCGCGTCGCGAATGGCGGCGAGGGTATCGGCCGTCTCGCCCGACTGGGACACGGCAACGACGAGCGTCGTCGGTGTGATGATGGGGTTGCGGTAGCGGAACTCGCTGGCAGCCTCGACCTCGGTGGGAATGCGAGCCCAGCCCTCAATGAGATTCTTAGCAATGAGGCCAGCGTGATAGCTGGTGCCGCAGGCAATTACGTAGACGCGGTCGATGTCGTTGAGTTCCTCGAGGGACAGGCCCAGCTCGTCGATGTCGAGCTCGCCGGCAGGCGTCATACGGCCGACCAGCGTGTCGCGCACGACGCGCGGCTGCTCGTGGATCTCCTTGAGCATAAAGTCGGGGTAACCGCCCTTTTCGGCCATGTCCAGATCCCAGTCGATGTGGGTGACCTTGGGCTCGATAACGTTGCCGGCCTCGTCGGTATACTCGACACCCGCGGGCGTAAGCTTGGCAAACTGACCGTCCTCGAGTACCACGACGTCGCGGGTGGCGTCGATAAGCGCGATGACGTCGGAGGCGACATAGGCGCCGGTCTCGCCCGCGCCGACGACGATTGGAGAGTCCTTGCGGGCCACGGCGATCACGCCGGGCTCGTCAGCGCACACGGCGGCCAGACCATAGGCACCGACCACGTGGGTGCAAGCCTCGCGCACGGAGGCCATCAGGTCGTGCGTCTCGGCATAGGCCTCTTCGATCAGATGCGCGAAGACCTCGGTATCGGTCTCGCTCTTAAAGTGGTGGCCGCGGCCCTCCAGCTCTTCGCGCAGCTCGGCGAAGTTCTCGATGATGCCGTTGTGGACGATGGCGATACGACCGTCGCAGCTGGTGTGGGGATGGGCGTTAACGACGGAGGGCTTGCCGTGGGTGGCCCAACGGGTGTGGCCGATACCGCAGGTAGCGTCGCTGTCGATGTTGGAAAGCTCGCTCTCCAGGCCCGCGACTTTGCCCACGCGGCGGATGACGTCGAGGTGCGCCGCGGCGCCCTCGCCCACCTCGAGCGCGACGCCCGAGGAGTCATAGCCGCGATACTCCATACGCTTAAGACCCGTGACCAGGATGTTCTTTGCAATATCAGAGCCGGTGTAGCCGACGATTCCGCACATAGGATAAATCCCTTCGTTCGCGTGACTGCAAGACGTCCACGCACAGAGGGCGCTGAGACGTATAACGTTCGAGTATTGTACTCACGCAACCGCAAGCTGATATACCAGAAGTGGTATCTCAACTTAGATACCACCCGATGCACACATGCCCAAACAACCGCGATGGGGACAGGCGCCTTTGTGGTGGTTTGGGCTCCAGCGTTTGCCCAGATAAAACCTACCAAAACAAACCAGTCCCTTTTTGGTAGGTTTGGGATGCTACAATCTGGCTTGTACTTGAAACGCATCAAAGGGGCCGCTATGGCAAAGGTAAAAATCAGCGACGTCGCGCGCGAGGCCGGGGTTTCGTTGGGCACGGTTTCCAACGCGCTCAACCATCCCGAAAAGCTGCGCCCCGAGACCCTCAAGCTCATCAACGAGACCATCAATCGCCTGGGCTACCTGCCCAACCAAAGCGCTCGTCAATTGGCAGGCGGCACCACGAAGTCCTTTGGCCTCGTCCTCCCCCGTCTCGATCACGGCTTTTCGCTCCAGATTGCCAGCGGTGCCCACAACGAGGCACGCAAGCACGGCTATGACTTGCTCATCGCCAACGCCGATAACGACGGCATTCTCCAGGACCATTACCTGCGCTACTTTATGGGCACGCAGATGTCCGGCGTCATGGTTCAGCCCATGGCGTCTCCCGACTGGCACCCCGCCATGACCAAGATGCCCGTGCCGATCGTCTATCTGGACATCCACTGTTCCGAACCCGGTTATTACGTAGCCGCCGACAACGAGGCGCAGGGGCGCATTATCGCCGAGCTCGCCATCGCCCGCGGCGCGCAACATATCACCGTTGTGGGCAGAGCAGCATTTATGCAGCTCACCCTGCGCGTGCTTGGCATTCACAAGGCCCTTGCCCTGCACCCCGATATCAAAATCGAAGTCATCGACGCCGGCGAATGGAATACCGCTGCCGACGGCTACGGCATCGGTGCCCAGATTGCCGAGCGCTCCGCGGACGAGCGCCCCGACTTCGTGGTCGGCCTCACCGACGTACTGGCCTCGGGCGTCTTCTCGGCGCTGGTCGATAAAGGCATCTCCGTCCCCGAGCAGGTCCGCGTGGCCGGCTGCGACGGCAACCCGCTCGCCTGGAGCGGGTCGGTCCCACTGACCACGGTGGCACCCCCAGGCTACGAGATTGGCCGCAAGGGCGTTCAGTTGCTGATGGAGCAAATCGAGAACAAGCCCGCCGCCAAGACCAAACGCGTCCGCGTCGGCTCTGCCGCGCGCCCCGTCACCGCGGTCACGGCCGCCGAGGACATCAGCCGCCAAGAGCTCGTACGCCCGTTTTTACTGGAGCGCGCCAGCACCCAGGCAAGCAGTCACACCGAAGCCACCGCCATCAACCTGGGCGCCTACCTGTAGTAAAAAGCGCCGCAGCGGAAACAGCCCCGCTGTGGCGCTTTTTACTGGCCCCACGCCCATTAGCCAAGGCTACAGCTACGGATATTTATGGAATACAATCCATATTTTCATGAATTATTTTGATAAAATGGATTCAGTTCCATATTTTTTGTAATTTCATAAGAATATTGATTTTGCTCCAATGTTTTCAAACCCAGGGAGAGGCTTTATGGATTTGATTGACCGCAAACAGTACCTCGACTGGCTCATTTCGTGGAAAGACTCGCATGTTATCAAGGTCGTTTCGGGCGTGCGTAGGTCCGGCAAATCGAAGCTATTCGAGATTTACCGTGGTCATTTGCGCGACCATGGAACCACAGATGCCCAGGTTGTATCCCTCAACTTTGAAGATCTGGAGTTCGAGTCTCTTACGTCGTATAGAGCACTCTACGACTACGTTTCCGCCAGACTCGTCCCCGATAAGATGAACTACGTTTTTCTGGACGAGATTCAGCATGTCGAGCACTTCGAAAAAGCCGTCGACAGCCTATTTATCAGGGACAATGTCGATCTCTACATAACCGGTTCCAACGCCTATCTGCTCTCGAGCGAGCTGGCAACCTTACTATCCGGTCGCTACGTAGAGCTCAAGATGCTGCCCCTCTCCTTTAAAGAGTTTTGCTCGGCAAAAACCAATGGCGGAAAGGCTCCTACCCAGCTGTTTGACGAGTACATCACCCGGGGCTCCTTTCCCTTTATCGCCGAAACGGGTATCCAGGGCTCCCAGGCGCGCGATTACCTTATGAGCCTCTACGACACCATAGTCATACGCGACGTTATCGAACGCTTGAAGGTCTCGGACGTCTCGACCCTGCGCGATATCACCAAGTTCCTACTCCATAACGTCGGAAGTCGAATCTCGGTTAAAAAAATCTCCGACACGCTCTCGTCCAACGGCAACAAAACTGACCAGAAAACCGTCGCCAAGTACCTCAAAGGGCTAACAGACAGTCTCGTGCTGTATTCGGCACCGCGCTACAACGTACGCGGTCGGCAGCTTCTTACAACAAATGGCAAATACTACGCCGTTGACCTTGGACTTAGAGGCGCTCTCGTCAAAACTCAGAGCAGCGACATCGGTCATATCCTCGAAAATGTTGTCTATCTCGAGCTCCTACGCCGCGGATACGACGTCTACGTGGGCGATATCGATGATGGGGAAATCGATTTTGTTGCCCTAGGCTCAGACGAAACGGCCTATTTTCAGGTTTCAGCCACCACGCTCGACGAAACTACCCTCAACCGCGAGCTAGCCCCCTTTAACAAGGTCCGAGACAACTATCCCAAGACACTTCTTACGCTCGACACGCTGTTTGCTGACGCAAACTACGAAGGAGTCCGCAAGCGCAACGTGATCGACTGGCTCCTGGAATAACTTGTAGCGTCATAACCCTCCGCCAGCTCCTTACCAAGGCCGCAGCCCCAGTCGCTTAAAGCACAATGCACCTCTTATCGGTCAAAACAGCAATCTTGGCGTGATAAGAGGGGCTGACTGCGTCAGCGCCTCCACTCGGGCGCCGTTGCCGTCGCCGTCCTGCGTGATCAGACGCAGGGCATGGCGGCTCACGCGCAAACGCTAGTGCACGGCCCTGACCGCCGCCATCAGATCGAACAACGTATCGAGCACGGCCTCGCAGCCATCCACCACGTCCTGCGGCAGCGGCACAATATCGGGGACGGCAAAGACATGGCAACCCGCCGTGATACCCGAGACGCAGCCGTTGCGCGAATCCTCGACCACGGCACATTCCTCGGGGGCAAAGCCCGCGCGCTCGCAGGCAAGCAGATACATCTCGGGATCGGGCTTGCCGTGCACGACGTCCTCGCCGCAAGTCACCGTCTCAAACTTGTCAAAGAGGCCGACCATCTTAAGGTTGCGCTCGGCCGTAACGAGGCGCGACGACGTTGCAAGGCCCACGTGATAGCCCGCAGCCAGCAGCTCGTCCAGGCACTCGGCGGCGCCGGCCTTAAGCTCCAGGTCGGTCTTGACCATCTCGTCGCGGATCTCCTTGTGGCGATGATAGATCGCCTCAGCGGTTTCTCTGCTGCCGTAATGCTCCTCTAGGATGCCCATGACATCGGGCAGCGTGCGACCGATAAACTGATGGATCAGCGTGTCATCAATCGCGACACCCAGCTCGGCAGCGCCCGCTTTCCATGCCTTGATGCCCAGACGCTCGGTATCGACCAGCGTTCCGTCCATGTCAAAAATAACAGCCTTAATCATATCGGTCCCCTCACCGGATTGCGTTACTGCCACTCTACCGCACTTTACAAACTTGTATATAACGTATATAGCATATTGCACTTTCGTTACATAGGTAGAAATCTTATGACAAGCAGCCCGGTAGGATTATAGTTTTCGACCGAGTACTCAATAGCAAGGATCGTTTCATGTTTTCAGACACCACCGCACCTGCAGAGGAGCTTCAGGACAAACTCGCAGCGCTCGAGCAGCTGCTTTTGGCATACGGGCGCGTGGCTATCGGGTTTTCCGGCGGCGTTGACAGCAGCTTTTTGGCCGCCGTATGCGCCCGCGTCATGCCTACCAATACTCTTCTCGTCCATCTCACCACGCCGCTCATCGGCACGCCCGAGCAGGCTTCGTTTGAGCAGTCCGTTGATGGGCAGGCCAATGAGGGGCCGCATTTTAAGCTCCCCGTGCTCAATCTTTCGGTGGATCAGCTGCAGCTCCCCCAAGTAGCCTGCAACGATGCCAATCGCTGCTACCACTGCAAGCACGCCGGCTTTACCGCCATCGTCAACCACGCCAAGTCGCTCGGCTTTCCCACCGTCGTCGATGGCAGCAACGCAAGCGATCGCGGTGACTACCGCCCTGGCATGCGCGCGGCAGAAGAGCTCGGCGTACGCTCCCCTCTTATGGAGGTCGGCTTTACCAAGGACGAAGAGCGCGAGCTGCTGCGCGCATGGGGCTATCCCGTTTGGAACCTGCCGGCGGGAGCATGTCTTGCCACGCGCGTTCCCACGGGCGAGGAGCTTACGCGCGAGAAGGTCGATTTAATCCGCGCCTGCGAGGATTACCTGCACAATCTTGATCTGGCACAGGTACGCGCGCGCTTGATCGGCGGCTGCATGCATATCGAGGCCGCACCCGCAGATGTCGCCAAGATTGCTGCCCTCGGCGGCAACGCCGTCGATGCCGAGGGCAAAACCCCGCTGCCCGCCGTTATCGAGTCCGCGCTGCGCGAACTGGGCTGCGACCATATCTCCCCCGAGGTCACCCCCTACATCCACGGCAACATGAATCTTTAAGTTACGCCGTTTTACAAACGGCGTAACCGCTCGGCGCTGCGCAGGCCCCGGGCACGGCAATCTGACGTTCAACTGCGCGGGCGCGACCAAAAGGTCAGCGCCCGCTTGTTTCACGTCACCTTGCCGCACCCGGAACCTGCTCGCTCGCGTATGCTCGACCTGAACCACATAAATTGCCACCTTCCAAATGGAGATAGGTTTATTATGGTAGGTTTTATCTGGGAAAACGCAAACAGGGCCGCAACGTCGCATGGCGTTGCGGCCCTTTTCCTTGGAGAAGGATCGATTGATTGAGCGGGCGGGGCGCACCTAGCCCTCGAGCCCGGCGTTAATAAGCTCCGCGATCTCAGCGGGATCGGTGCTCGCGCGCACCTTGTCGCGGAAGCCGGCGTCCATCAACATCACGGCAGCCTTGGAAAGCAGACGCAGGTGCGTGGTTCCGGCTTCGCCGGCGGGCACGTACAGCGCAAGCGCGACATCGACGGGCACGCCATCAAAGCTCGGCCACTCGACGGGCTCGGCCAGCTTGAGCACGGCAACGCCCGGCG
>CABQHZ010000097.1 GCA_902464175.1 uncultured Collinsella sp.
GCACATGGACCTGCAGCTGCGGCGCCACCAACACCGGCAAGTTCTGCTCCGAGTGTGGCAGTCCCGCACCCGCCCCGGCACCGGCCAAGTGGTTCTGCCCCAACTGCGGCAGCGAAAACGGCGGCAAGTTCTGCAGCAACTGCGGAACGCCCAGGCCCTAGCCCCTCTATCTGGTAATTGGCGGGGGATCCGCCACCCCCGCATTTGCTTCTATGGGTTTCGTTCGATAAAGGAGGACACCATGAAGACAACGTTCAAAAAGTCCGTACTCGCATTTCTGACATGCGTCCTTGCGCTCGCCTTTGCCCTGACGGGCTGCAGCGGCGGCGGCAAAGACCCCAAGGCCAACTTCGTCGGCAGCTGGGAACTCTCGGGTGGAACCCTGGAGGGCGAAGAGCTGACCGATGAGTACATGGACATGCTCAAGGAGTGGGGCGTCAACTGCGTCCTGATTCTCGATGAGGACGGTACAGGTGCCCTCGACCTGTTCCTTGAAGTCGTCGACCTTAAATGGGAGGCAAAGGACGCCACCACCGTAACCATCACCGCCGAAGACGAGTCGCATGACATGAAGCTCAAGGACGGCAAGCTCATCCTCGAAGAGGATGACGGCAATCTTGTCTTTACCAAGTCCGACAAGGACCTGTCCGGCACGGTGAAGAAGGATCGCGAGGCGGCCGAGAAGGAAGAGGAGATCGACGAGGCCGTCGAAGACGACGACGTCCAGAAGATTGAAATCTCCCCCGCCGTCACCGTTGCCGATGACGATCTGTGCACCATCACCGTCACCGAGAAGTTCAAGGACGAGTGGGGCGACATCGGTTTTGTCGTCAACATCACCAACAAGAGCGACAAGGACCTGACCTTCTACGCTCCTTCCGGCAAGACCAACGTCAACGGCACCATGAAGGAACCCTGGTTCTCGGCTCACCTGATGCCCGGCACCAACGCCACCGAGGAATTCACGTTCTCGAGCGGCGAGCTTGACAGCCTTGACGACCTGGTCAACACGACCATCGGCATCGACGCCTACCTGACCGATTCCTACGAGGACGTCGCCTCCTACAGCGCAACCATCGCGTAGCGGTAGACCACGACAGCCGCGGATTGGCGGACACATCCGCGCACACCAGACGGGGCCGCAGGAGATGATCCTGCGACCCCGTCGCTTTTATGCCGACAGCACTGCCCATACAAGCAGGCCGCCCGCCGTTTTTAGATGCGAAACGGTGGGCGGCCTATCTTTGCGGCGCCGGAACACGGGTGAGCGCGTCGATTACGGGCGCTCCATGTTGGGAACGATGCTGCCCTCGGTCACCGCATGCACGGCCAGGCGCATGATGTTGTCGTAGCCGGTCTTGCTCAGGATCTCCGAGATGCGGCGCTTGATGGTGCCCTCACTCATAAACAGCTCGGCCGCGATCTCGCGACGACTTTTGCCCTCGCAGGCAAGGCGCAAAATCGATAGCTCGACATCATCGAGGGCTGCTGTACCCGAAAAAATGCTCTCGGGCGGCTTGGGAAACGTGCAGTAGCCAGCCAACGTGGAGCGCATCACGGCGAACAGCTCGTCGATACCGACGTTCTTGTACACAAAGCTATCGACGCCCGCCTCGCGGGCCTGATCGACAAAGGTGATCTCGGGCATGCCTGTCATGATAATGATGCGACACTCGAGCAGCTGCTCCTTGATGCGTGCCGCCGCCACGATGCCGTTTGAATCGTGTTCGGTGCACACGTCCATCAGTATCATGTCCGGGCGCTCCTTGAGCGCGACACCCAAGGCCTCGGAGGCATCGGCGATCGCGGCAACGACGGTCATATCGGGCTGGTCGCCAACGGAGCGCGCCAGGCTCTCGCGCAGGATGGCCTGATCTTCGACAATTAACACGCGGATCATGAGTTTCTCCTTTGGGACGTGTCGTTGGCGTTAAGCGGAATGGATACCGTAAGCGTAAAGGGCGGGGTGGCGTGGACCTCTAGGCTGCCACCCAGATCTTGCGCGACATGCCTCATACCAGGGATACCCGTTCCCTCGCGATACGATACGGGGGCCGGGGACCCGTCGTTAGAAATCGTCATGTGCGCGACGGCGTCAGCATCCGTCCCCTCCTGCCACAAGCGCACATGGACCCGATGCGCCTGCGCATGCTTGGTGGCATTGGTCGAGGCTTCGCGGATAATCTGCAAAAAGGCTGCCGCGACACGCGCGTCCTCAGGCAGCGCGCCCTCCACATCGATCTGCACGCTCACCAGGCCAAAAGCATGGACGATATCGCCCAGTTGCTCTGCCGGTTCGGCGTCGCCCCCGCTGCGCAGATCGGCAGCGATTGAGCGCAGCAGCGGGTCGATCTGCTCGAGTGACTCGTCATCCAGGCGCCCTTCCTCCAGATAACGATGGAGGATAGACAGGCGCTGCCCGATCACGTCGTGCACGCGGGCGCGCATACGCAGGTAGGCCGCATTGTCAGCAACTTTTTTGACTTCCTCGATCTGGGCCTGGAGCTCTTGACCCGCGAGCTCAAGCAGGTGGTTGGCCTGCGCTAGGCGGTCATGCGCATGCGCATACTCTGTCACATCCAGACCGATTATGCGCTCGAACGAACGGCCCGAGACCATAACGTCGTCACACACGAATAGGCGAATCTCGGCGGGAGAAACCTCGACCACAACGCGCGCCTCACCAAAGCGGTCCAAATTGATGCGCACGCGGCTCTGGCTGCTTTCGGGCATTTGCATGCTGAGCTTGCGCAGGTCGTTCCATGTACCGCTCATATCGCCTAGGTCGGTGGGCATATGAAGCTCCACCAGGTTTTTGCGCATGCAGCGGTTCATGAGCAGTGGACGGCCCCTCGAGTCCAGATACAGGATGCCCACGGGAATCACGTTGATGGTTTCGATCGTCGAGAACGCGGTGATATCCTCCTGGCGGTTACGGACGTCCATCAAGAGCGCCGCAACGGAACGGAACAGGAAGAACGCTCCCTCTGCGATAAGGACAACGGCCCACACCGAGCCCATAACAACAACCATTGGCGGCGTTACGGCGGCGACGAGCAACAGTTCGGCCAGCATGACGGGGCGACGATAGCGCACCATAAGCACCACGCCATAGGCAAAGATCGCGGCATTGAGCCACAGCACTCCGCCCATTGCCCTGGCGCAAACGTCAAGCGGCGCCACCAGATACGAGCCAGACGACGCGAATAAGATGAGCGCCGAAATCATCAGGTGAAGCACAAGGCTCGTCTCGTAGGCACAAATCACCTTACGGTTATAGGACGAGCGGCGCGATGCGATGAGCGGGACGTGGATCGTCTGCAGACACGCAGCCAGGGCAAAGACAACATCGAGCGCAACGATTTGGGGAAGGATGAGCGAAATCTGCATCGTCACTCACCCGCCCTCGGCATCAAGACGATCATGCGCAGCTGGCCGGGCTCGCCCTCAAGGCGGTATGCCACGTTGCGCCCTTGCAGAGCGCTTTCGAGCTCTTGCGCAGCGGGCGTCTGCGAAAGATCTTCATCATCGTTGGAAAAAAGCGCGGCGCGCAGCTCGACACTGCACCGGTCATGGTCGCCCAAGTGATACATAAGCGCCGGATGGTCGGTGGTGTAGGCAAAAAACGCAAAGTCATACACGCAGTCGTACAGGGCGCTTACCGTACTGGCGTGCATCGGGCGCCGTATGGCGATAATCGAAGCGCAATCGACATCGATGGTGCGCAGGTCGCTTGCGAGCTCATTGGCAATGAGTTGAATGCGGTCGCGATCAAAACCGCTCTCCCCGTGCTGCGCCAACGTGAGCGACCCTTTGCGCTTGCAATAGGCGACGAGCATCTTGGCGCGCTGCAGCATGCGGTAACGCTCGTGTGAAGATGCCTCATCGGTCAACGGCGGCAGCAAGCTCAGCAGGTCGTACATCCCTTCGAGCGCGCGGGCAAGCGCTTGGTCCACGTCTTGGACCAGTAAGGTCTCGGCCTCTTGGTCTGCCAAATGTGTCTTAAGGTCGTAGTCGGCGGCAAGCAGCTCATTTTGGCGTTGCAGCTCCATGCGACGATGCGCCAGTTCGCGATTGAGTTCGTTGAGCTCCGACACGTCTTGGGCCAGCAGGGCCGATCCACCCAGCAGCGGAAAGGCGCGATACATTACATCGGGATCGGACGCCACGGCAAAGGCGTGAGCGTGCCCGTGCTCTTGGACCCGCAACTCCTCACGCACGCCTACCGGCATTGGCTTTGACACCGGTGTGGCATAGACTTCCTGCAGGTCGCGCGTTAGAACTTTGAGGTCAAGCGGCAAGGTGCCGAAAATACCGGCGATATCGTGGTACGACGGGATGACACCGCAATCGAGGCAGATTTCCATCGCCACCACGCACAGGACGCAATAGACGAGCGAGAAGTTGAGCCTCCATGCCCAGGGCACGCGCAGAGCATACGAGATGGCAAAGAACGCGGCACCCAACAAAACGAGCGCCGCCGTGCCCGAGAAACGCTGGATGCGAAAGGACGAGGACCGGCCCACCAGGATAAAAAAGGCCACAAAGTTAAAGGCCGTCCACACTAAGACAGCGAAATAACCCCAGCCGTACGTGTAATCGTTGCTCCAGGTGTCGCTTGTACGGTCAAAGTGGAAGACCTGCTGGTGAAAATCGTTGGTGAGCACAAAACCGATAAGTAGGATGGCCACAATCCACAGCGCAGCACGGTAGCGGCGACCCAGGCGGTGTTGCTCCAGGCCCGCAAGGCGCAGACCGCACAGCTGGTAGAGCAGCGGAATGAGCGTCATGGGCACGTAGTACAGGTACCACAGGATCGTGGCGTAAACCGGTGTGAACGACTTGTATTTGAGGATGACCTCAATCATCCAGAGGGCGCAGATGGTGGCGACGGCAACAAGGCGGCGGCGCAACACATAGTCCAAACAGCGCAGATAGACCGATACGCCCCAGATCGAAAATATAATTGCGGCGACAAGCAGCGGGAGAGAGCTCGAGTGGACGAGCGCATCCACGACCTCTTCGGACACCTCGCTATAGGCGGGCACGGCGTTGGAAAGCTTGGGGTCAAAGGCGAACAGCGCCGGCAAGACCACCAAAAGCATGAGGAACAGCGCGGTGATGGCGCCAGCGATAGCGAAGACGCGGCAGCGGTATACACGATGCGTTATGCCAACAAGGAATCGCGGCATGGCAAAGAGCGTGCCGCCCCTGGGATCCGCCACGGGTGCGGATCGGGCGGCCGCATGACCGATATGTCGCTCGCGGGTACCCATAGTGCTTTTAGTGTACCGACAGGCAGGCTCAAAAAACGGGCCGCATGTCCCAAAATCCGCAGACGGCAAAGGGTGTCCCCAGCGACTAGCCGTTTAAGAACGTCCCCAATGACTAAGACAAAACGAGCGAGGATTTTTGGACGCCCAAATGGCGAGAGTGGATAATCTCCCACTTTGAGCCCACAAACAGGCTAAAAACGGGAGATTATCCACTCTCATTCTGCGGGCACTCATTTAAGTACGTCCCCAATGAGTGCTTTCACTTCTTTTAACAAAACGCCCGGCGGGCATTAACTGCTCGCCGGGCGTTTTGGTTAGGAAACTCTGAAGTTGAGTGTCTCGGCTTCCTTAGGACAGATCCTCACCATTCGTTTCAATGACATGCTTGTACCAGTGAAAGCTCTTCTTTTTGGAACGCTTGAGGGTGCCGTTGCCTGCATCGTCGCGGTCGACATAGATAAAGCCGTAGCGCTTGGACATCTCGCCCGTGCCGGCAGACACCAGGTCGATCGGGCCCCAGGTGGTGTAGCCCAGCAGGTCAATGCCGTCCTCGGTCACCGCGTCGCGCATCGCGGCGATGTGCTGGCGCAGGTAGTCGATGCGGTAATCGTCGTTGATGGAGCCGTCCTCCTCGACAACGTCCTTGGCGCCCAGACCGTTCTCGACCACGAACAGCGGCTTCTGGTAACGGTCGTATAGGTCGTTGAGGGTGATGCGGAAGCCCAATGGGTCGATGGCCCAGCCCCACTGGCTCTGCTGCAGGTAGGGATTCTTGGCGCCAGCGAAGGCGTTGCCCTGGGTCCTCTCGACATCGGGGTTGTCGGCGCCGGCCGAGCAGCGGGTGCTGTAGTAGCTAAAGCTGATGAAGTCGACGGTGTTGGCGGCCAGGATCTCGCGGTCCTCGTCGGTCATGCCCACATCGATGCCCAGACGCTCGAGCTTCTTGACGGCATAAGCCGGGTAATAGCCGCGGCTCTGGACATCGACAAAGAAGTAGTTGTCCTGGTTGTCGAGCTGGGCCTGGCGCACGTCGCCCGGACGGCAGCTGTAGGGGTAGTAGCTACCTGCGGCGAGCATGCAGCCGATCTTGACCTCGGGGTCGATCTCGTGGGCAATCTTGGTTGCCCAAGCGCTGGCGACGAGCTCGTTGTGGGCGGCCAGGTACTCGA
>CABQHZ010000098.1 GCA_902464175.1 uncultured Collinsella sp.
TGCATTCGCGCAACACCGATGTGCGCCGCGAGGACGTGGAGGCCGAGCCGCAGCTTGAGGTCGTGGCCGTATCCGACGAGGTGGGGCTGTACATTGTCAAGTCGACCGACAGTCGTCGCTTCTTTGTCTTTGGCCATCCCGAGTACGATACCGACACGCTGCGCCTGGAGTACGAGCGCGACGTGAAGCGCGGGCTCAACCCTCAGGTACCGGCGCATTACTTCCCGGGCGACGATCCCGCTGCCGAGCCGCGCAACGTCTGGCGCAGCCAGGCTCAGCTGCTCTACACCAACTGGCTCAACTACTACGTCTACCAGACCACGCCCTACGACCTGGCTCGCGCCGGCGAGGAGCACTAGGCCGCTGTCGTGGCTGTGGCTGCGGCGGTTACCGTGGCCGCTACGCGACGAGCGTGGATAATCGGACACACGGGCGTGGATAATCGGACGCATGTTGAATGAGCGTGGATAATCTCCCGTTTTTAGCTCGTAAGGGGGCCCAAAGCGGGAGATTTTCCACGCTCGATTTTTCTGCAGCTGTTGTACCGGCGGCAGCATCATGCGTCGAGTACATACGGGCCGCATCGCAAACTAGGTAGTTTTGATCCACGGCATATTTTCTTTCAATGAAGTCGGTGGCTTTTGAGGCTCAAAATGTGGAGACAGGGACCTCTCGACAACCGTTCTACCTGCAGATATAAGCCATTAACCTAAAGCGTTCAAAACCGTCAAGCATTTGGTCAGCTTTTGGTTGGCATTTGGTCAGACTTCGCATGAAACCGCCTGGTACGTTGGCGCCGTTCCAAGAGTTGGGAGGCGACATGGCAAACATGACGGCGAATCAAAGACTCACAAGCCACATTAAAGCTTGCGAGCAGCAGATGAGCTGCGTGTACGCGCGCACGACGGCGGAGGCAAAGCAGATTGAGCGGCGGGTGGTGGCGGGAAGTCTCGAGGTGGTCATGCCGGGGTTGTATGCGCGTCCGGAATACTGGTCCGAGCTCAAGTTTCGGCAACGTTATCTGCATCGGGTGCGGGCGCTTGCGCAAAAGCACCCCGACTGGACGTTTTGCTCCTATACGGCGGCTGTTATCTATGGTCTTTCGGTTTCGCATGCCAATTTGACGCACATCCATATCGCCGCGATGCCGGCGCAATCGACGACGCCGGGCTCTCAGGTCATTCGCCATCGTTATGCTTATCGAACGCGGGCCAGTCAAATGGATATTGCCATGACCGATATCGATCAAACGATTACGGATTGCCTGGTCGACGCGTCGTTTGTCGAGGGGCTGATCATTGCGGACTCGGCGCTCCATGAGCAGCTTTTGTCGAAGGAGCACCTTGTTGAGGCAGTCAACAAGCTTGGTTTGAATCGTCGCGGTGTTGTGACGGCGCGCAGGGTTGCGCGGTGTGCCGACGGCTTGTCGGAAAGCGGCGGCGAGTCCAAGGCGCGTGCGCTGATGATCGAGCGCGGCTGGCAGGTTCCGGAGCTGCAAGTTGAGCTGTTCGACCCGGTTGAGCCGGGAAAGCCGTATCGCGTTGACTATCTGTGGCGCGTGGGTGACCGGTTGATTATTGGGGAGTTCGACGGATTCGTTAAAAGCGAGAAGGCGGCGGAGGAGGGCAAGCTCGCAAAGGCGCAATTTGACGAGCGCCAGCGCGAGTCGAGGCTTTCGATGCTCGATAACTGTAAGATTGTGCGCTTGTGCTGGGATGATCTAAGGGACCCGACAAAGCTCGATCGCAAGCTCAAGGTTGCCGGCGTGCCGCGTGCCTGCTGAGACGGTTACAGGACGTTAGGCTGCACGAGCGTGGATAATCGGACACACGAGCGCGGAAATCTGGACGCGTATTGGTTGAGCGTGGATTTTCAGACATACGAGCGTGGATTATCGGACGTTTGAATAATGAGCGTGGATAATCTCCCGTTTTTTGCCCCCGAACAGTCCCAAAGTGGGAGATTTTCCACGCTTATCTTGCGGGTGCGATACAACGACATTTAGGCGCTGACGATGTTGGGCAGCGGCAGGTCGTGGACGTCGGTGGGGACGTGGTCGATGCGCTGTTCGTCAAAGGCGATGCCGACGATTTGACATGCGGGCGAGAGCATGGACAGGTAACGGTCGTAGCAGCCGCCGCCGTAGCCCAGGCGCGCGCCGGTTTGGTCGAAGGCCACGAGCGGCACAACAATCATGTCGAGTGCTTCGGCAGGCACGATGGGGAAGCGGTTGCTGCCGATGTCCGCGGCAGCGAAGGTTCGCGTGGGATGAGTGATAAACGGAGCCGCGGACGCATCGTCGGCGGCAACTGCCCGCATGCACATACGCTGGCCACAAGCTGCGGCTTCGGCTGCCGAGAGCATGCACGGATAGGCTGCGCGCCAGCCGCGCGCGGCGGCCGCAGCGGCAAACGCGGCAGGGTCTGCCTCGGAACCCATCGCGGCATAGACGGCAACGGTGCGCGGCGCCGCGGCATCCAAGCGGCCCAGCAGCTCAACCAGCCGCGTGCAAATGACAGCAGACTTTGCCTTCCGAACATCCAAATCAATCGCATCGCGCCGAGCAATTACCGCCCGCCGCAACTCAGCCTTATCCATCCTAGCCCCCTCCCCCAAACCTACCAAAAAGGGACAGGTTTATTTTGGCAGGTTTTATCTGGGCAAATGTCGAAACCACCACAAAGGTGCCTGTCCCCTTTGTGGTGGTTTTGCTTGCTGTGGCTAGCCCAGCAGGTCGACTACGTTGAAGTTGGCGTTGCTCTTGGCGATGACGTCTCGGCCGCCAAAGACGCAGGTGGGCGACTCGGCTGCGATGCGCGTCACGTCGGTGCCGAGCGAGCGCAGCTCACCGGGCGTGGCGGCGAGCATCTGGGCGCGGCGCTCCTCGCGTGCATGCGGGTCAAGCCCGGCCAGGTAGGTCGTGTTGCGGCGCTTGGTGAGCGCGTACGGCTTCACCGGCGCGTCCATGCCGCTCACGCAGCTCACGATAAAGCCCTCAAAGGCGGCCTCGTCGGGCTCAAAGCAGCCAAGCCATGCACCCGCGCGCTTCACGCGCTCAATCGAAGGATCGATCGCCGGGTCGCGGTAGGTGTAGAACGCCGTCTGGCGCTCGCCGGCTGCGCGGAATCCGCAGCCGTACGCACCGCCCTTCACGCGGATCTCGTTCCACAGGTAGTCGTAGGAGAGCGCGTTGGCAGCCACGGCCCAAGCGCCTGTCACGTCGAGCCCCAAGCGACGCGGATCGCACGCACGCGCGGCAAAGCAGATGTCGCTGGGGATCACGAAAGCCTCGTGGCGGTCGCGCGGCGCCGGCACCACGAGCGCGTCGCGGCCGGCGCCATCGCCAGCGCCCAGTCCCAGGTTACCCGCGGCGTCCCAGTACGCATCGAAGTCCTCATCGCTGCCGGTAAAACTCGCCATGCAGCCATCGGCCACAAAGATGCGGTCTGCCAGCTCGGTAAGCTTGGCGCGCAGGTCGTCCAGGCGTTCGTCAAAGTGGTCGAGCAGGTCGCGCAGGAACAGGTAGAAGTCCACGCCCGAAAGCTGCTCGCGCACCACGGCCGAAGGCGAGCTGTAACTCATCGCGCGACCCAGCGCCGCCGAGTGACCGTTGTTGATAAAGCCCTGCTCAAGCCCAATGCGAATCTGCGTGAGCACGTCGCGCACGCGGTCGGCGTCGGCATCGAGCAAAAGCGTGCTCGACCACACCTCGCGCGGCAGGCTCGCCAGCGCATCGATCTTCTCGGACAGGGCGCCGCCGCTCACCAGCAGGTAGGGGTGCACGCCGTCCACGTTGGGCTGCGTCATGACCTCGGTCGTAAAGCTCAAAAAGCCCAGCTTGCCGGCGAGCAAGTTATCGAGTTCCTCGGCCGAGTGCTCGCTCGTGGGCAGCTGTTTGAGCAGACGGCAGAGCAGCGTCACATAGGGCAGGTCCTCAAACGCGACGCAGCTCAGGTCGAAATACTGCATGGCGTAGGCCAGGCGGTTGGTGGGAATGTCGTGGCGCAGACAGGGGATGGGCGCGGTCGTGTCCACAACCAGCGGCGGCTCGGGGCACGCCTCGCCAATGTCGGACACGCGCAGGCGCGGCAACGTGGCCTTGTCCTCGGGCGTGTCCTCGGCTTCCTGCGCGGCACGCAGCGCGGCCGTGCGCTCGACCACGTTGGCCAGCTCGGAATCGGTCATGGCGTCGCGCTTGGCTGCCAGCTCAGCGGCCTCGGCGCCCTCCGAGCCGGCGCCAGCGTTCACCGGCACCAGCTCGACGAGCGCCATGTGGTCGTTCTCCAGTACCAACTCGCGCAGCAGGTCCTCAAAGTAGGTGCCGTCCAGCTCGCTACGCAGCTCCTTGTACACCGGGCCGTACTTGAGTGCCAGCGTCGCGGCGTCGTCATCGTAGAGCCAGGTGCTCAGCGCGTCGCACGCAATGGCCACGCCGTCGGCGATACCGTAGTCGCGCTGGCGCAGGTCGTATTCGTTGCTGCTGATGATGGCTTCCAGGCGCTCGCGCGGAACGCCATGCTCGCACAGGTCGCGGCAGGCGTTCTGGAACATGCGACGCAGTTCGCGCGCCACGCCGGGCTGCGCGTTTTGCAGCATGATGAGCTCGTAGGGCTGCAGGCTCTCGGCCGCGGTGTAGCTCACCACGTTGCCGCCCAGGCCGGCGGCCAGAATGGCCTTCTTAACCGGTGCTTCGTTGGAGCCCAGCAGTGCCTCAAACAGGATATCCGCCGCGATCGTGCGCTTGCGGTCGAGCGCGCTGCCCAGCACCAGACCCAGGCCCACCAGGGCGTTCTCGGGTGTAGTGGCCATCTCGACGCGCTTGTACTCGCAGGTCACGGGCGTCTGCACGCCCAGCGGATTGGGCGCCAGCGTGGACGGGTCCTCGCCGGCGTCGATGGCGGCGTCCATGCGGCGGCTCGCGGCACTCGGCTGCGACAGATAGCGCTCGTCCAAAAAAACCAGCGCGCGGTCCACGTCCAGGTCACCGTAAAGCGTGATGTAGGAGTTGGAAGGATTGTAGTGACGCGCGTGCGTGTCCAGGAACTGCTCGTAGGTGAGCGCCGGAATCGCGCGCGGGTCGCCGCCGCTCTCGTGCGCATAGGCGGTGTCGGGATAGAGCGCGGCGTTGACGGCGTCGTCCAGCACGCTCATGGGATCGGACAGCGCACCCTTCATCTCGTTGAACACCACGCCGTTATAGCGCAGCGTGCCCTCGCGCAGGCTGGCGGGGTTGCCGTCGCCCTCGCCCTCGGCGCCCTCTGGCAGGTCCAGCTCGTAGTGCCAGCCCTCCTGCTCAAAAATGGTGGGCTTGGTATAGATGGCCGGGTTGAACACCGCGTCCAGGTACACGTCCATCAGGTTGTACAGATCCTGCTCGTTGGTGGTGGCAACGGGGTAGATGGTCTTGTCGGGGTAGGTCATGGCGTTGAGGAACGTCTGCATGGAGCTCTTGATCAGGTCGACAAACGGCTCCTTGACGGGGAACTTGGCCGACCCGCACAGCACCGAGTGCTCAAGAATATGGAACACGCCGGTGGAATCGGCCGGCGGCGTCTTAAAGCCAATGGCAAAGGCCTTGTTTTCGTCGTCGCACGCCAGGTACAGCAGGCGAGCGCCCGAGACGGTGTGGCGAAGCACATAGGCGTCCGAGTCGAGCTCGGGCACGGTCTCGCAGCGCTCGACGGCAAAGCCATGGCAGGTGGTGCCGGGCACCAGCAGCGCGGCGGCAGCGGCGCGCGGGTCGGTTGAGGTGGTGGGCATATGCAGTCTCCTTTGACGCCCCAGCGGGGGCGAATCGAGTCGAATCCTCGAGAGTATACCCATATGGGGCCGCGGCACTGCGGCGAACTGGAGACGATGCCGGCTGATCGTCGATCACTCGCGGTTCGCCCGCCGCACGAGCGTGGATATCTGGACGCACGAGCGTGGATAATTGGACGCTCGCCAAACGAGAGTGGATATTCGGACAAACGAGCGAGGATTTTCGGACATCTATCGAACGAGAGTGGATATTTGGACGGAATCTGCCGCAAAAGCCCCAAAAATCGTCCAAATATCCACTCTCGATATCCGACCGTCCGAAAATCTTCGCTCGTGCGGTGACGGCTACGGCAAGGCGTCATCGCCGGATCGGTAATGGCTTTGCCGGACGACTTATTCCTGCGCAGCCTCGTGTCCGTCCATCAGGAACAGCCTAAGAACCAGCTTGATGACATATCCCGGTTTGACTTCTGCCGCGTCAAAGACGTGGCGCTCGGCGAGCTCGCTGCAGTATGCATAGATGTCGCGGATAAGGTCCGCGCCCGAAAGCGTAAACATGTAGCCTGCGTCCGAAAGCG
>CABQHZ010000099.1 GCA_902464175.1 uncultured Collinsella sp.
CCTTCGTCAGCGAGGTGAGCTTTTTGCTCAGCGACGTGTCCGTCTTGACCAGGTCGCTGAGTGTCACGATCTTGTAGCCGTCGGCGACAAGGCCGTCGATGATCTGCGGCAGCGCCTCGAGCGTCTGCTCGGCGCATTCGTCTCTATCGGTGAGCAGCACGATATTGCCCGGCGTCACCGAATCGAGCACCGTCGAGACCTGCTCGTCGGCACCGTTGAGCAGCCAGTCGCCCGAGTCAATATTCCACGAAACCACGGCGGAAACCAGGTCCATCGCATCAATCCAGTTTTGCTCGTCAAAGGCAGCGTAGGGAGCACGCAGCAGCATCGTCTTCACGCCGGTCGCCGACTTAATCGCATCGACGCCTTTCGTGATCTGCTCGCGTACCGCTTCACGGTCCTGACCCTTGAGCGAATCGTCGCTATAGCTGTTGGATCCGATCTCGCACCCGGCATCGACAATCGCCTTGGCCGTGGCAGGCGAGGCCTCGGCCGCATCGCCCGAAAGGAAGAACGTCGCGGTGACGCCCTTTTCCTTGAGCACCTGCAAGATCTGTTTGGTGGCGCCGCTCGGACCCTCGTCAAACGTCAGCGCCACGTACTTTTCGTTGCCCTTGGGCGCCACGCTCGCGCACGCAACGACGCAATCGGTGGCGGGCACGACCTCGCCGCGGTCTTGCGTCTTGCCCGACTGCTCACCAACCCACACCTCGGAGCGGCCCTGGACACCCCACGTCTGCACATACTCGATAGCGCCCGTGCCCTCGACCTTGAGCTTGGGCTCGATAACCGTAGCCTGAACCTCGTGCTTCTCGTAGGTGTTACGGCCATCCTTGACCGTCACCTTCTCGCCGCCCTCAAGTTCGCGGCTATCCCATTTGCCCTGTTTTATGCGCTTGCCGTCCACCTTAACCGACAGCTTTTCGCCGCCATGGCGCTTGAGCACGCTGTCATCGACGGCCAGCAGGTCGCCTGCGTCGTAGGTATCGGTCAACTCCTGGTCGTCGATGAGATTCTGCAGCGTAGAGCCCACGCGCACCGCGGTCTTTTGCCCGTTGAGTTCCACGTCCACGCTGCGGTTGACGTAGCCCACGACGGCAGCGATAAACAGCACGAGCGCACAGCCCACGGCAATGAGCGCATAGGGCAGACGGGACGGTCGGCGCGGCGAGCGCCCGTTGCCGATGCGCGCGCTGCGGTCGCTAAACCCGCGGCTATGGTTGAGGTACATCGCGCCGGGCTTACGGCGGCGACGGCGCTGACCGCTGGGCAGCTGCCCCAGGTCGCGGCGCGCCGTCGGACGCGCACCCGAACGCCCGTTTAAGTTGGATCCGTTTTGGCGCATGTGCCCTCCCCCATAAACACAGCAAGCCGGAGCAACAGGTCTCCGGCTTGCCTCCCATCATTTGGTACGTCGCTATTTTGTAGCTTTTGACGAGCCTCCGCTCGCCTTTTGGTATTCGTCCTTAAAGGCCTTGAACATACCGCGCGTCTTGCCGAGCTGCTTGCCCAGTGCGCGACTGCCTTTGTCCACGGCGACCGATCCCTTGTCGTCGAGCACCTTGGCGCCCTTTTTGACCTTGTCGCCCACCACGACGCTGGCCTCGGCGGCCTTGGCGGCCGCACCGCCCGAATACCCGAGCGCCTTGACCTCGTCCGAGACGACCATCGCGCCGTTCTCGTAGCCGCGTAGCATCGTCGGCGGCACCTGCGTGTCACCAACCAAAACACTCGAAGCAGCACCGGCGGTCACATAGAATGCCTGCACGATGCCCGAGCGCGGCTTGAACTCAACGTCCGAGCAATAGCCCACGACGTCGCCCGATTCCGTGCGCACGTCCATACCGACCCAGATGATGCAATCGTCCAGGTTGATGTCGAGGCGCTTGGCAGCGGCGGCATCGTACGTGTCCTTGACGTCATCGACCGCAATGGCGCCCTCGTAGACACCAATGGCGTCGAGCGCTACGAATCGGTCGGGACGCTCGATCATGCCCGCGATATCGGACTGGCGGACCATAAAGCCGACCACACGCGTACCGCCCGGGGTAAAGACCGGAAAGTGAATCTTTCCGAGCTTTTTAGGGCTGCGCGGTGTGCCGTCCTTTTTGGTGCGCTTGTCCTCGGTAGGCTTGCGATAGATCTTGGCGCCGACAAAATCCCCAGCGCGCATTATGCCTCGGTCGAGGGCTCCGCAGCCTCGGTATCAGCCTCGACGGCGTTCTCGACCACGACGTCGGCGGCAGGCGTCACGTTGCCGCCCGAAATGGCGTCGTTGAGCTGCTCGCGCAGCTGGTCCATGCGCTCGCGGGCCAGGTCGACCTTGGCGCGCAGGTCGTCGGTCTTGGCGTCGACCATCGGGCCAAAGTCGTTGACCGCGGCGCGGGCCTCCTCGGCGCTGTGCTCGTAGGTGTCGCGCATATTGTCCCAGGCGTCGTTGGCGATATCGGCAGCCATGGCGCGGGTCTCGGCGCCCGAGCGCGGGGCCAGAGCAACACCGATAATAGCGCCGGCAGCGGCACCAAAAAGTGCGCCGGAGACAAAGCTGAAAGTCTTACCCATGATCATTCCTCTCCTGCGGGCACGTCGGTGCCCACCGTTTGAATGCTGTCCATTATACCCGCAGCGCATCACTTGCCGCTCCGCTCATCTGCGTACGGCAAAGGCGCAGGTACGTGATGGTGATAAACGCGTAGGCCTACTCCTGAGGCATAGCCGGCATGGTCACCGTGGCACCCGGGTCCTCGCCGGAGCCGTCCACGAGCGGCAGGCCGCCCTCATGCGCAGGTCCTGCCGGAACCGTCGCCGCACCGCCAAAGACGGCAGCGGAGGCCTCGTGGTTCTCGGCAACCGCGCCCTCGGTATCAATCGCCACCTGGGGTTCGTCGTCAAAGTTGGGGACGCCCTGGGGCTCGGTGGGAACGAGCTCGGCGGTCGCATCGGCAACGGGCTCGGCGTCGACCGGCACATCGCCCTCGTCAGCACCCTCGTCCTCGGCAGCATCTTCGCCGTTCGCAGCGGCGACGGCCTCGTGAGGATCCTTGCCCTCGGCCTCGGCGCGCATGCCCAGCACCAGGTTGCGCAGGCCCGCGACCGTGCCTTCCACGTCGGGGGCAGGCTGGTCGGCGTGCAGGTACGCCCAGTCCATCATAAAGGTGGCCGACGACAGCGCACCGATGGCCAGTGCGTCGTCGGGGCACGAAAGCTCGACCTCAAAGACACGCTCGTCATGCTCGCTTACGCGCGTGCGGCCGCACGAGATGCTACCGGCAAGACCGGTCTCGTTCATGAGCTCGACCGTCACGTGCTCCAGCAGGTGGCAAAGCTCGGTCTGGCCCATGCAGTCCTGGAACTCGCGACCCGAATCGCCCAGGCACAGGTGCTTGGCAATCGCGGGCACCAGGTAGTACACGCGCGCCGTGGCCTCGATATCCTCCGAGGTCATGAGCGGCATGCCGGGGTTCACCAGCACGTGCGCGCAGATCTTGTCCTCGCTGACGGTGACCTTAAGGATGTTGAACAGGCCTGCCATAACTCTCCCCTACTCTTCCTTGTCCTACTCGTCGCCGTCGTGCGGATTCGCGGAACCCGCACCCGACGTCGTCGGCTCGTCTACCGAAGACTCGGAATCCTTCTTATCGGTTTCGGCCGGAGCGATCACGCGAATGAGCGAGATACGCTGGCCACGCATCGACTGCACTTTAAACTTGTACCCCGCGACCTCAAACACCTCTCCGATGTCGGGCACCGAGTCGCAAAGCTCCAAAATCCAGCCGGCGATGGTCTCATAATCATCGCTTTCCTCAAGCGGCCAACCAAGCTCAATCGCGTCATCGCACGAAAAACGCCCATCAACGAGCCACTCGCGGCGCGAAAGGCGCGTGAGGTACTTGTTGTCGGGGTCGAACTCGTCCTCGATCTCGCCCACGATCTCCTCGACGATGTCCTCGATGGTGATGATGCCGGCCGTGCCGCCGTACTCATCCACGACGACCACGATCTGGTCGTGCGAGGTCTGCATCTCGGACAGCAGCGGCAGGATGTCCTTGGTGTCGGGCACAAAGGTGGCGTCGCGCAAAAAGCCGGCGATGGGCTGGTCGCCCTTGCCGTCGAGCGCGGGCTGGATCAGGTCCTTGATGTGCGCGATGCCCGCGACGTTGTCGGGGTCCTCGTGATAGACGGGGATGCGGCTGAAGCCGGTCTGGCGCATGGTGGATAGCACGCTGGCGACCGTCTCGTCGTCCTCGCACATGGTGGTGTCCACGCGCGGCACCATGACCTCGCGGGCAACGGTGTCGCCCAGGTCAAAGATCTCGTGGATCATGCGCTTTTCCTCGTCGAGCAGGTCGTCCTGCTCCGAGACCATGTACTTGATCTCTTCTTCCGAGACGTTCTGACGGTCGTCGGCACTCTTGATACGCAAGATGCGGGCCAGGCCATCGGAGCAAGCGCCAGTCAGCCACACGAGCGGACGGGCGATCTTCTGGAACACGGAAAGCGGGCCCACGACCTGCTTGGACACGCCCTCGGCATTGGCCAGGCCGATGCGCTTGGGGACGAGCTCGCCGATCACGATGGACACGAAGGCGACCGCGACGGTGATGATGACCGGCGCCAGGCCGCGCGCGATGGCGGAAAGCGGCGCGATGCCAAAGCTCATGAGCCACGTGGCGAGCGGGTCGGACAGGCTCGTCGAGGCGACGGCGGACGAGGCGAAGCCCACGAGCGTGATGGCGACCTGGATGGTGGCGAGCAGCTGGTCGGAGTCGGCGGCCAGCTTAATGGCACGCTCGGCGCGCTTGTCGCCTTCCTCGGCCTCATGCTCCAGCACGGCGCGCTTGGCCGTGGTGAGCGCCATCTCGGACATAGAGAAGTAGCCGTTGATGAGGGTCAAAACGAGGGTAGTGATAAGGGAGATGGTTATGTCCATCGGGAGTTTCTCGAACCTCCAAGATTCGGGACGTCAGGTCAAAACGTTGATGACGGATACGGCAATTGCACCGGCGCCCAAACGAGGACGCGGGCGCGCAGGCGCGGTCGCTAGATTACGAAGAGAATCACCGCCATGAACTGGAAGATGCTGCCGGCGAGCACCCACAAGTGGAAAACACTGTGCAGATAGCGCACGTTTTTGGCGATATAGAACGGCACGCCCACGGTGTAGCACACGCCGCCGACGGCGAGCAGGGCAAGTGCCACGGGGTTGAGCAGTGCCACAAGTTCGGGCAGCTTAAAAACAACGAGCCAGCCCATCAGCAGGTAGACCAGGCCACTTACCCAGTGCGGTTGACGCTCGCGCATAAAGCACTCGAGGGCGATGCCGATAATGGCGATGGCCCATACGGCAAAGAACAGCGCAGGGCCGCCGTCGTTTGCGAGCGTGATGAGGCAAAACGGGGTATAGCTGCCGGCTATGAGCAGGTAGATGCAGCTGTGGTCGATGATGCGGAACACGCGCTTGGCGCGCGCGGGTTGAATCGCATGGTAGAGCGTGGAGGCTAGGTACTCGAGGATGATGCTGACGCCATAGACAATTGCCGCGGCCATGTGGGCCGGGCCACCGCCGCGCAGGGCAGCGAATACGATCAGGAGCACCAGGCCCGCGATACCCAGCAGACAGCCGACACCATGGGTGACGGAGTTCATGATCTCCTCGCCCACCGTGTAGTGCGGAACGGCCGCGGCCTTGGGTCGCGGCTTGGAACTGTCGCTCGAATCGGACATGCCGGTTACATCCTCCAACGTAAAGAGTTCTCAACACTATATCAAAGCGTCTGGGTACGTGCGAAATTTGCACCATACGTGACCCTTTGTTTACCCATTCTTTGCTTGTTGACGCATCAACGGCGAACATCCATAATGCGCTTGTTTTAAATGTTGATGTATTAACATCTTATAGGAGAATACCGCATGGCTCAAAACGAACATTCCCATCGAAAGCTCAAGATAGCCGGCATCGTTGCACTGGTGGTTGTCATTGCGCTGCTCGGATTTGCCGGCAACTTTCTGTTTGACTTCGCGCTGAATCCCCGCGCGCCATACACCATGAAGATGATGCAGGACGGCAAGGACGACAAAGAAAGTGAGCAGCCGGATGCCGAGGGAACCGAGGCGCGGGCATGGTTTAAAGAGAACCGCGAGAGCAGCAGCCTCACCGCAGATGACGGAACCGAACTTGCCGCTTGGTATTTTGTCGCCCCAGAGAGCACGCACAATTACGCTATCTGCCTACACGGATACACCGATGAGCCCATCGGTATGGCCCGATACG
>CABQHZ010000100.1 GCA_902464175.1 uncultured Collinsella sp.
TCGTCCATATCGAAAACGACTGCTTTGAGCACGCGGGCACCTTTCTCGAAAAATCGATCTAGAATCGTTGGCTCCGGATACTTTACCCCAAAGCCGAATGCCTGGCTGGTTATCGTCAAGTTGCGGAGACGTGTGTTCATAAGATTACGAAAAAGTCTCCACACGAGTAAAAAATCGCAGTTCACGCTTGAAATCGAACTCATTTCCCCGTAACCTATACGAACGTGATTGCATAAGCGTCACATTAGTATCTGTCGGCTCCCGAGTGTTCCTAAACGTTGTGTGCTTGTCGCACCCTTCTGTAGGTCCTAGCAATCGGGGCCCCGTAGTTCGAAAGGGGTCCACCTTTGAGTGAGATTCAGAACTCGTCCATTTTCTCTCTTGACGATGTCAACGAGGAGGAGATGAACAACCTCATCGACGGTACGATTACCGACTTTGATGAGGGCGATCTCGTTAACGGCACTGTCGTTAAGATCGAGCATGACGAGGTGCTCGTTGACATCGGATTCAAGTCCGAGGGCGTTATCCCGGTCCGCGAGCTGTCCATCCGCAAGGACGCTAACCCTGCAGACATCGTTGCACTCGGTGATCCCATCGAGGCTCTGGTTCTCCAGAAGGAGGACAAGGACGGTCGTCTGGTCCTGTCCAAGAAGCGTGCCGAGTACGAGCGTGCTTGGAACCGCATCGAGGAGAAGTTCAACTCCGGCGAGAACGTCGAGGGCGAGGTTATCGAGGTTGTCAAGGGCGGCCTGATCCTCGACATCGGCCTGCGTGGCTTCCTGCCTGCTTCCCTCGTCGACCTCCGTCGCGTCAAGGACCTCACCTCCTACATGGGCACCCGCATCGAGGCCCGCGTCATCGAGATGGACCGCAACCGCAACAACGTCGTCCTCTCCCGTCGCGTCGTGCTCGAGGAGTCCCGTAAGGCCGAGCGCTCCGAGATCCTGTCCAAGCTCAAGTCTGGTATGCGTCTCCAGGGCACCGTTTCCTCCATCGTCGACTTCGGCGCCTTCGTCGACCTCGGTGGTATCGACGGCCTCATCCACATTTCCGAGCTCTCCTGGAACCACGTCAACCATCCTTCCGAGGTTGTCAAGGTCGGCCAGGAGGTCGAGGTCGAGGTTCTCGACGTCGATCTCAACCGCGAGCGCATCTCCCTGGGTCTCAAGCAGACCACCGAGGATCCGTGGCGCGCACTGGTCAAGAAGTACCCCGTCGGCGCTATCGTCGAGGGCACTGTGACCAAGCTTGTCCCGTTCGGCGCTTTCGTCGACCTGGGCGAGGGCATCGAGGGCCTGGTGCACATCTCCGAGATGGCCAACAAGCACGTCGACCAGCCTTCTCAGGTCACCCACGTGGGCGACAAGGTTCAGGTCAAGGTCATGGAGATCGACCTCGACCGTCGTCGCATCTCCCTGTCCATGAAGTCCGCTGCTGAGACTCTGGGCGTCGAGATCGAGGTTACCCCGCTGCCTTCCGAGAAGAAGGACGAGGAGACCGACGCCGAGTAAATCGGTTTGACGATCACTTGTTTTAAGGGATCCGTCCGCAATGGACGGGTCCCTTTTTGCATTTGCTGCTGAGGCGCGCGATGCTGCCCATGCTGTCTGCAGGCTATTTGGTTGTCGGTGCATGAAAAATGCCGACATCCCGCCTCGGGGAGGAGGCGGGAACACACCGAGTAGACGGAGGGGTGCGGAGCGCGGTCGCGTCTCGACTGACGACGTTGCCCATCGACAGGACCATTGTAACGCATGGCGGTTCTTGGTTTATCGTGTCGAGCGTTTGCGTTGTGTCATTGCCTGCGGCAACGGTGTGTTACACTCTTGCACTGCTGAGTGGGCCAGACGGTCGCGCGATGTGCTGCTTGCAGCACGCGTGAGGAAAGTCCGGGCTCCAGAGGGCGGGATGCCGGCTAACGGCCGGGCGGAGTGATCCGACGGAAAGCGCCGCAGAAAAGAAGACTCCCACCTGCGCCGCAAGGCGTAAAGGGAAAAGCTGAAACGGTGGTGTAAGAGACCACCAGCGTCGTGGTAACACGGCGGCTTGGCAAGCCCCATCCGGAGCAAGCGCGAATAGGAACGCTATGGGCCGGCCCGGTCCGCGTTCGGGTAGCGTGCGTGGAACTGCACGGTAACGTGCAGACAAGATAAATGACCGTTCACGACAGAACCCGGCTTATAGGCCCACTCAGCTTTCTTGTTGACGCTGCGACGACGTCAGCTGGCCGATTTGGCGCTCATTCGTCGGTCGCCGCCATAAGGCGTGCTCCCTCCTCTTTCGGGCCAAATCGACTCAGCTGACGCCGTCTCGCTGTTCTTGCCTGATCATCGGCGTTGCCATTCTTTTTACCGGGGTTAACGGCGTTACCTATGTCGTATTATTGAGGCTGTTTGTTGCTTTGCTTGTTGTTGAGGGGCTTTGTTGGACAGCTATTTTACTCTGCAATCGAATATTGAGGCTTCGGGCGAGTTTGTGGACCGCAAGAGCCGGTTTATTGCCCAGCTGGTCCATATTGAGTCCGAGGATGAGGCGAATGCCTTTATCGAGATGGTTCGCAAGCGTCATTACAACGCTCGGCACAATGTTCCCGCGTGGATTTTGGTCGATGGACGCGAACGCCAGAGCGATGATGGTGAGCCGAGCCGCACAAGCGGTATGCCGACGCTCGAGGTGTTGCGCGGCGCGGAGCTCAAAAATGTTTGCTGCGTAGTGACGCGCTATTTTGGTGGCACGCTGTTGGGGCCTGGTGGCTTGGTACGCGCCTATACCGCGGCGACGCAGGCAGCGGTGGCCGCGGCTCAGGAGGTCGGGCAGATCGTTGAGATGACAAGCGTCGTGCCGGTTGACGTGCATGTGGCCTATTCGCAGTACGAGCAGGTACTTCGTTTGGCGCAGGATTCGGGTGCCAAGGTTTCGGATACCGATTACGCGGATGCCGTGACACTTCATTTGGTGTTTAAAGCGGGGGAGCAGGGGTCGTTTTGCGCTAAGATGCGCGAGCTTATGGCGTGGCGCGAGGAGATTGAGGTCAGCGCTCCCGAGTTTGCTGAGTTCTAACGACGACGGCCGGCGTGCATTTGGATGAATCCCAAGCGCGCCGGCTGTCGTTTTATGTTGCTGCCGTTTACTCGGCGAGCTGCTTTAGCACATCGCAGGCGATCTCGACGGCATCGTCGATGCAGCCGGGGCAGCTGCGGAGCGGACCCTTGTCCGATCCGATGCCCTTGAGCGTGCCGCAGACGGTCGTCGTGTTCTTCTCGCCAAAACACTTGGCGATTTCGCGCGACAGCTTGTAGGTATGGCCCTTGGTCTTGGGGTTTTCCATGCCATCGCTCATTACAAAGCCCATGATGGCCACGGCACCCGAGATGGCGCCGCAGGTTTCGGTCATGCCGCCCATGCCGGCGCCAAAGCCCTCGGTGAGGGTAAAGGCGACCTGGGGGTCGAGCCCGACGGCGGGCGCGAGCGTGCAGGCGACGGCCTGCGCGCAGTTAAAGCCGCGGGCGTGGTATTCGGCAGCCTGAGCCTGGCAGGTGGCAGTGTTGAGCTGAGTGGTATCAATCTGCTTCATCGGTGTCTCCTTGATTGCGGTGTACCCGCCTATGGTACCCTTGCTGGCGCATTCGCTTATCGAGACCGCAGTGCATATCTCATTGTTTTTCGCCATCGAACACTTTCTTAAGATTTGGGACAAATAAACCTGATTAATTTGTCCCATAACCTATCGGCGGGATGGGTTGAGAGGGGTGCGGGGTAGCGGTATTGTGAACCGAATAAAACAAAACCCAAGTAAGGGAGTTGGATATGTGCGAGCAGACCATCGGTACTACATGTGTTCAGGGCGGCTATCACCCGGGCGACGCGGAGCCGCGCCAGGTGCCCATCTACCAGTCCACCACGTGGAAGTACGACACGTCCGAGCACATGGGCAAGCTGTTTGACCTGGAGGAGTCTGGTTACTTCTACAGTCGTCTGCAGAACCCCACATGCGATCTCGTTGCCGCCAAGATTTGTGAGATGGAGGGCGGCACCGCTGCGATGCTCACGAGTTCGGGCATGGCCGCGAACTTCCTCGCGATCTTTAACGTGGCCGGTGCCGGCGATCATGTGGTCGCGAGCTCTGCTATCTACGGCGGTACGTATAACCTGCTCGCCCACACCATGGGCCGCATGGGCGTGACTTGCACGTTTGTCGCCCCCGACTGCACCGATGAGGAGCTGGAGGCAGCCTTCCGGCCCAACACCAAGCTCGTCTTTGGCGAGACGATCGCCAACCCCGCCCTTGCCGTGCTCGATATTGAGCGCTTTGCCAAGGCCGCACATGACCACGGCGTGCCGCTGATGGTCGACAACACCTTCCCGACGCCCGTGATGTGCCGTCCCTTTGAGTGGGGCGCCGACATCGTCACGCACTCCACCACCAAGTACATGGATGGACATGCTGCCTACCTGGGCGGCGTGATCGTCGACCATGGCCAGTTTGACTGGATGGCCCATGCAGACAAGTTTCCGGGTCTCACCACGCCCGACGAGAGCTACCACGGCGTGACGTATGCCGAGAAGTTCGGTCGCGAGGGTGCCTTCATTACCAAGGCAACCGCTCAGCTCATGCGCGACCTTGGCCCCATGCAGAACCCGCAGGCGGCGTTCTTCTTGAACAGCTCGCTCGAGAGCCTGCATGTGCGCATGCCGCGTCATTGCGAGAACGGCCTGGCCGTTGCCAAGTTCTTGCAGAGCCATCCCAAGGTGCGCTTCGTGAGCTATCCAGGCCTGGAGGGCGATAAGTACTATGACATCGCTCAGAAGTACATGCCCAACGGTACCTGCGGCGTTGTGAGCTTTGGCTTTAACGGTGGTCGCGCGGCGGCCGAGACCTTTATGAAGAGCCTCAAACTCGCCCAGATCGCCACGCACGTGGCCGACGCCCGCACCTGCTGCCTGCATCCCGCTAATGCCACGCATCGCCAGATGAACGATGAGGAGCTCATCGCCTGTGGCATCTCCGCCGACATGGTGCGCCTGTCGTGCGGCCTCGAGGATACGGCCGATCTGATTGCCGACCTTGAGCAGGCGCTCGAGCAGTGCTAGGCTAGCGTTCACACAAGGCGCCGATACTGACAGAAAGCTTCGGCGACCTTTCGTTCCGATTCCGTAGGCGGGACCCCAATCGCGACTGTTTGTAGGCGATTGGGGCCCCGTTTTTGCGTTGCGCCACTCGAAAGGATGGATATGGAGAAAACCGCAGAGCAGCTGCGCCGCGAGCACATTGCCCTTGAGGGCGACACCCATGGCAAGAACAAATGGGCGATTCTGTTTACCGTGCTCATCATGACGTTTATGTCGTGTCTGGATTCGACCGTCGTGACCGTGGCGTTGCCCGTGATGCAAAAGGAGCTGGGCGTGGGCCTCGAACGCATTCAGCTGGTGAGCTCGGTGTACCTGCTTGCGACATGCGTGGCTATGCTGCCGTTTGGCTGCTTGGGCGACGTGCGCGGCAAGGTGGGCGTATTCCAGCTGGGCGTCATCGTTTTTACGGCCGGCTCGCTGCTTTGCGGCCTTTCGAGTTCGCTCGAAGTTCTTATTCTGGCACGCATTGTGCAGGGCGTCGGCTGCGCGGCGGCCATGGCTAACAACATGGGTATCATCACCGAGTCGTTTCCGGCGCGCGAGCGCGGTCGTGCCATGGGTATTCTCGCGACCTTCGTGGCCCTCGGCATGATGTGTGGCCCCGTGCTGGGCGGCATGCTGGTGGCAAGCTTTCCCTGGGAGAGCATCTTCCTCATCAACCTGCCCATTGGCGTCATCTCGTTTATCGTGGGGCTCTATACGCTGCCGCATGTTAAGCCGGAGGCTGGCGAGCGTCCCATGTCCCTGATCGAGGCTGCTCGTCGCTGCTTTGCAAATTCGGCCTTCACCATCAACCTCGCCTGCATGCTCATCGTGTTCGTTGGTATTGGCGCATCAGAGTTTATCCTGCCGTTCTATTTTCAGGACGCCCACGGCTTTGGTTCCGACATCTC
>CABQHZ010000101.1 GCA_902464175.1 uncultured Collinsella sp.
TCCGTAACAAACTGTCAACGTTTGCGCCATAAGGTTTGCCCTGTACCGCAAGACGGCCGCACCGCGGCCAGCGAAAAAGGGGGACACCATGTTCAACATCAACAGCACACTCAGCCGTAGGAACTTTCTCGCCGGCGCTGCGGCGCTCGGCAGCACCGCCGCACTCGCTGGTTGCTCGTCGGGTGGCTCGGACGGCGGCACCGCCGATGACGGCAAGACCTTCAAGATCGGTGTCATCGGCCCTCTGACCGGCGCCGCGGCAACCTATGGCGTTTCGGCCGAGAAGGGTGCCAAGCTTGCCGCCAAGGATTTCTCGACCAAGGACCTCAAACTCTCGCTTAAGTCCGAGGATGACGTCGCCGACGGCGAGAAGGCTATCAACGCCTTCAATACCCTGTGCGACTGGGGCATGCAGGCGCTCGTCGGCCCCGTCACGACTGGTGCCGCCGTCGCTGTCTCGGGCGAGATCGCCGACGATATGCTCATGGTCACGCCCTCTGCTTCGTCCCTCGACGTCACCAAGGACAAGACCACGGTTTTCCAGGTTTGCTTTACCGACCCCACCATGGGCGCGAGTGCTGCCAAGTTTTTGGCCGAGAAGTATGCAGACGCCAAGATCGCCCTGTTCTACAACTCCGGCGATACGTACAGCTCGGGTGTTGCCGATGCCTTTGCCGAGCAGGCCAAGGCATCCAAGCTCGACATCGTCGATACCGAGACCTTTAAGGACGACTCCTCCACGAGCTTTACCAACCAGCTCACCAAGGCCAAGGAGGCCGGCGCCACGCTCATCTTTGCGCCGATCTACTACACGCCGGCGTCCGTTTTGCTCAAGAATGCCAAGGACATGGGATACGACATGATCCTCATGGGTACCGACGGCATGGACGGCCTGCTCTCCGTTGAGGGCTTCGACACCTCCCTTGCCGAGGGTGTGCTGCTCATGACCCCGTTCTCTGCCGACGATGAGAAGAACGCCGACTTCGTCAAGGCATATAAGGACGCCTACGACGAGACGCCCAACCAGTTTGCCGCCGATGCCTATGACTGCGTCCATGCGATTGTCGAGGCTATCGATAAGGCAGACATCGATATTACGGCCGACGGCGCCGACATTGCCGGCGACCTCGCCAAGGCCATGCGTAAAATCAAGATCGAGGGCCTGACGGGCGAGCTCACGTGGAACGACGAGGGCCAAGTCGAAAAGCCTGCTACGGCCTATGTGATTCAGGACGGCAAGTACATCGCTGCCTAAGTGCGCATAAAACGCGACCGGTGAGGCTGTATTATTCAGGGCAGGGACGCTTGTAACAGAATGGAAACATTACTTTTACATAATAAAGTGGCATTACTGCATAAAATAATAGAAATACGCAGAAACATGGATAAATGAACAAATCCAAAGAAAAGTTGAAATAATCGCCACTTTTCTCAACTAAAGCGTCTACTATTTTGCGAACGCCGAACACGGCGAAGGATGGCCTGTCGGGTAACCAAAACCCGACGAGATTTGAGAGGAGAGCCGCATGTCGAGCCTCACCGGTAAGTCATTGAACCCTGTTATGAATCGCAGGAGCGTTATCGCGAGCGCAGCAGGTCTGGGGGCGATGTCCATTCTAGCTGGCTGCTCCTCCAACGGCGGCGACAGCGGTTCCGCTTCGGGCGACGCTTCGTTTAAGATCGGCACCATCGGCCCGCTGACCGGCGCCAACGCGTCCTACGGCAAGTCCGTTACCCAGGGCGTCGAGCTTGGCTGCAAGGATTTCTCGACCAAGGAGCTGCCGCTTGCCAGCAAGGCCGAGGATGACCAGGCCGACGGTGAGAAGGCCGTCAACGCCTTCAACACCCTGCTCGACTGGGGCATGCAGGCCCTCGTCGGTCCGACCACCACGGGTGCGTCGGTTGCCGTTGCCGCCGAGTGCGGTAACGACCCCAAGACATTCATGATCACCCCGTCCGCGTCCTCCGAGGACGTCACCGACGGTAAGGATTGCGTCTTCCAGGTTTGCTTCACCGACCCCAACCAGGGTGTCAACGCTGCCAAGTTCCTGGCGCAGAAGTATGCGGACGAGAAGTTCGTGCTGTTCTATAACTCCGGCGACGCCTATTCTTCGGGCATCGCAGATTCCTTTAAGGCCCAGGCCGCTGAGTCCAAGCTCGAGGTTGTTGACGAGGAGACCTTTAAGGACGACTCCGCCACGAGTTTTACCAACCAGCTGACCAAGGCCAAGCAGGCCGGCGCCACCATGATTTTTGCGCCGATCTACTACACGCCGGCGTCCGTTCTGCTCAAGAACGCCAAGGACATGGGCTACGACGTCAAGATGATGGGCTGCGACGGCATGGACGGCATCCTGGGCGTTGAGGGCTTCGACACCTCTCTTGCCGAGGGTCTGCTGCTCATGACCCCGTTCTCCGCCGACGACGAGAAGAACGCCGACTTCGTCAACGCTTACAAGGATAAGTACGGCGATACCCCCGACCAGTTTGCCGCTGACGCCTACGACGGCGTGCACGCGGTGGCCGAGGCCCTCAAGGAGGCCGGTCTTGGTGTCGACGCCGACCCGACCGAGGTCGCCGAGAAGCTGCCCAAGGCTATGCTCAAGATTACCGTTGACGGTCTGACCGGCAAGCTCACCTGGAACGATAAGGGCCAGGTCCAGAAGGAGCCCACGGCGTACGTCATCACCGACGGCAAGTACGTACAGGCCTAATAGGCCGCCTTACATAGAGCGGTTTTGATCCCAAGCAGGGGAGGTTTTGGCCTTCCCTGCTTGCTTGGTATCTAGGGACGATGTAACGTCCCTGTTTCATACACCAACTGGAAACCTATTCGAAAGGGGGATGTGGAACATGACGGTCTTTATCCAATACCTGGTCAACGGCCTGTCCATGGGCAGCGTCTACGCCATCATCGCGTTGGGCTACACCATGGTCTACGGTATCGCCAAGATGCTGAACTTCGCTCACGGCGACGTCATCATGGTCGGTGCCTATGTCTCGTTCTGCGCCACGTCGTATCTCGGCCTCCCGGGCTGGGCATCTGTAATTCTCTCTTGTGTGGTCTGTACCGTTCTCGGTGTTCTCATCGAGGGTCTGGCATACAAGCCGCTGCGTCAGGCGGGCCCGCTGGCCGTTCTGATCACGGCCATCGGCGTGTCCTACTTCCTGCAGAATGCCGCGCAGCTTCTGTGGGGCGCCACGCCCAAGAACTTCACTTCGCTCGTCACCTTCCAGGTGCCGGAGTTCTTGGCCAAGTTCAATGTAAGCGCAGTCTCGCTCGTCACCATCGTCGCCTGCCTGGTTATCATGGCCGGCCTGATGTTCTTTACAGGTAAGACCAAGATGGGCAAAGCCATGCGCGCCGTGTCCGAGGACAAGGCCGCCGCTCAGCTCATGGGCATCAACGTCAACCGCACTATTTCGATGACGTTTGCCATCGGCTCGGCACTTGCCGCCATCGCCGGTGTGCTCCTGTGCTCCTACTCGCCGGTCCTGCAGCCCACCACGGGCGCCATGCCTGGCATCAAGGCCTTCGACGCTGCCGTTTTCGGCGGCATCGGCTCCATCCCCGGCGCCTTTGTCGGCGGCATTCTCATCGGCATCATCGAGGCGATGGCGCAGGCTTACATTTCCACGAGCCTTGCCAACTCCATCGTCTTTGGTGTTTTGATCATCGTCCTGCTCGTCAAGCCTGCCGGCCTCTTGGGCAAGTACGTCCCCGAGAAGGTGTAGGTGAGCGTTATGAAGTTTCTTAAAGACAAGCAGACGCGTCACGACTTTGTCACGTACGCCATGTGCCTTGTGGCGTTCGCCATCGTGTTCTTTATGCAGGCCAACCACATGATTCCGCGCATGATCGCCGGTCAGCTGGTTCCCATCACAGCCTATATCGTCATGGCCATTTCCCTCAACCTCGTCGTCGGCATCGCGGGCGACTTGTCGCTGGGCCATGCGGGCTTTATGAGTGTCGGTGCCTACACGGGCATCGTCACCGCGGTCGCCCTCGAGAGCGTCGTTCCCTCAGACCCGGTGCGCCTGATCATCAGTATCGTGGTCGGCGCCATCGCTGCCGCCATCCTGGGCTTCTTGATCGGCATCCCGGTCCTTCGCCTGAGTGGCGACTACCTGGCCATCGTGACCCTGGCTTTTGGCGAGATCATCAAAGAGATCGTCACCTGCCTTATCGTGGGCGTTGACTCCCGCGGCCTGCATGTGATCTTTAACATCACGGGTAACTCCACGATCGACGACCTGCACCTGCTCGAGGACGGCACCGCCATCATCAAGGGCGCGCAGGGCGCATCGGGCGTGTCGACCTATTCGACCTTCCTTGCCGGCGCCATCCTGGTCATGGTCGCGCTCGTGATTGTACTCAACCTGGTCCGCAGCCGTACCGGCCGTGCCATTATGGCCGTGCGCGACAACAAGATCGCTGCCGAGTCCGTGGGTATCTCCGTCACCCAGTACCGCATGATCGCCTTCGTGGTTTCCGCCGCTCTCGCCGGTGCTGCCGGAGCCCTCTTCGGCGGTAACTTCTCGCAGCTCTCCGCCACCAAGTTCGACTTCAACACGTCCATCCTCATCCTGGTATTCGTGGTCCTGGGCGGTCTGGGCAATATGCGCGGCTCCGTCATCGCGGCGGCGTTGCTCACGGTGCTTCCCGAGCTGCTCCGTCAGTTCTCGGACTACCGCATGCTCATCTACGCCATCGTGCTGATCCTGGTCATGATCTTTACCAACAACCCGCAGCTCAAGGCGTTCTTCGCACGCATTAAGGACCGCTTTGCTTCCAAGAAGGAGGTGGCAGCCGATGCCCAGTAAGTTTGAGTTCAACAAGGGCAAGATGGTCCCGTATCCTTCTGGCGCCATCGTTCCCGACCGCGACCTGGGCCAGCGCCCGGCGCTCGAGTGCATCCACCTGGGCATTGAATTTGGCGGCCTTAAGGCAGTCGACGACTTTAGCCTGACCATCGGTAAGACCGAGATCGCCGGTCTGATCGGTCCCAACGGTGCCGGTAAGACCACGGTCTTCAACCTGCTCACCAAGGTGTACCAGCCCACGCACGGTACTATCCTGCTCGACGGCGAGGACACCTCGGGCAAGTCGGTCTATCAGGTCAACCGTATGGGTATCGCCCGTACGTTCCAGAACATTCGCCTGTTCAACACCATGACGGTGGAGGACAACGTTAAGGTCGGCCTGCACAACCAGGAGCGCTACTCTGGTTTTGAGGGCGTGCTGCGTCTGCCGACGTACTGGAAGCACGAGAAGGCCGCCCACGAGCGCGCCATGGAGCTGCTGTCCATCTTTGATATGGAGCACCTGGCAAACGAGCAGGCCGGCTCGCTGCCTTACGGCGCCCAGCGTCGTCTGGAGATCGTCCGCGCGCTTGCCACCAACCCCAAGCTGCTGCTGCTCGACGAGCCTGCTGCCGGCATGAACCCGTCCGAGACCGCGGAGCTCATGGAGAACATCGTCAAGATCCGCGACACCTTTGGCATCGCCATCATGCTTATCGAGCACGACATGTCGCTCGTCATGAACATCTGCGAGGGTATCTGCGTGCTCAACTTTGGTAAGGTCATCGCCAAGGGCACGGCAGAGGAGATCCAGAATAACGATGCCGTTATCGAGGCGTATCTGGGCAAGCAGGATAAGGGGGAGAACTAAATGGCAGAGCCGATGCTTTCCGTCTACAACATTAACGTCTGGTACGGCGCCATCCACGCCATCAAGGACATCTCCTTTAACGTCAACGAGGGCGAGATCGTGGCCCTGATCGGCGCGAACGGCGCCGGCAAGTCCACGACGCTTAAGACCGTCTCGGGCCTGCTGCGCTCCAAGACCGGCTCCATCAAGTTTATGGGCGAGGACATTACCCATACGCC
>CABQHZ010000102.1 GCA_902464175.1 uncultured Collinsella sp.
GGCAGCGCCGTGACCTCCGACACCGGTGAGATCTTCTGGGGCGAGCCCGGCACCAACGGCCAGCATGCCTTCTACCAGCTGCTGCACCAGGGCACCGTGGTGGTTCCGGCCGATTTCATCGCTTTCGCCAATACCGCCAACCCTGCGACCGACAGCGGCCAGGACGTCCACGAGCTGTTCCTGGGCAACTTCCTGGCCCAGACCAAGGCGCTCGCCTTTGGTAAGACGGCCGATGAGGTGCGCGCCGAGGGCACGCCCGAGCAGATCGTCCCGGCCCGTTGCTTTGAGGGCAACCGCCCGACGACCTCGATCTTCGGCGACACGCTGACCCCGTTCGCGCTCGGCGAGCTCATCGCCCTGTACGAGCATATCACGTTTGTCGAGGGCACGGTCTGGGGCATCGACTCCTACGACCAGTGGGGCGTTGAGCTGGGCAAGCAGCTTGCCAAGCAGATCACCCCGGCCTTCCACGACGACGCTGCCAAGGCCGAGCAGGACGCTTCGACCCAGGCGCTCATCGAGTTCTACCGCGCTCACCGCAAGTAGTTTTTACGGCTGAGTTGGCTTATGACTGAAAGGGGCCCGTATCCGTTGGGATGCGGGCCCTTTGCTATTTGGATAGGATGGAATGTATCGGGAGGCGCCTCGACGGGCATCGCAATCATCGAAGGCGCGCCGTTCATGTTTGGGACAATATGACATTTTCCCGTTGCAAACAGCGCCGCCGTGGGTGTTCTGTATGATGGCTCAGACAAGGTTGTTCAATGACAGGGAGGCATATATGGCAATCAAAGCCATCGCAATGGATATCGACGGTACACTCACCAACGACCAAAAGGTCATCAGCCCGCGTACGCGCGAGAAACTGCTCGCGGCGCAGGAGTCGGGCATTAAGCTCATCCTGGCTTCGGGTCGCCCCGCATGGGGGCTGCACGTCTTGGCGCAGGAGCTCGACCTTCAGAACCATGATGGTCTGCTAGTTGCCTTTAATGGCGCGCATGTGGTCGACGCTCAGACCGATGAGGTCCTTTTTGACCAGGCCATGCCGGCTGACGAACTGCACCGTCTGATTGATCATCTGCGCAATTTCGACGTGATCCCTATGATTTCGCTCGGTCGCGATTTGCACGTCGAGGACTCGTACCATTGCATGATCACGCTGCCTGACGGCTTGCAGAAGAATATCGTCAAGTATGAGCGCGATGCGTGCGATCTTAAGATTCGCGAGGTCGAGAGCTTGCATGAGGTCGTGGACACTTATCCCGTGGACAAGCTGCTGACGGCGGGTGATCCGACCTACCTGCAGGCGCATTACGAGGAGATGTATGCGCCCTTTACCCAGACGCTTTCGGGCATGTTTACGGCCGACTGGTACTTTGAGTACACGGCGCCCGGTATCGACAAAGCCCGTGCGCTCGACGGTGCCCTGCCCAAGCTCGGTATCGATGCCAGCGAGGTCGTCTCGTTTGGCGACGGCCAGAACGACAAGTCCATGATTGAGTGGGCCGGCACCGGTGTTGCCATGGGCAACGCCGTCGATGAGGTTAAGGCAGTTGCCCAGATGGTAACCGCCAATAACAACGAAGACGGCATTGCAGTAGCACTTGACCAGCTGCTGGGTTAGAATCGCCGATAGTGCATGGTTCGGGCGTCCGCTTGCGGGCGCCTTTTTGTTAGGGAGGGTGCCGTGTCCGCATTTCCGTTCGACGCCGTTATCTTTGACATGGACGGTGTCATTGTCGATACCGAGTATTACTACCTGGGCGAGACTGCCGCGTTTGCCAAGGAGCTTGGGCTTAACCTGACTCAAGAGGAGTTGAATGGGCAAGTCGGTACCTCGCATCAGTTCTTCCTGCATATGCTGGTCGATTGGTTTGAGCGTGCCGGTAAGGGGCATTTCACTGGCGAGGAAGCGTTGGCCCGTTGGAATGAGTGGGCGCATAAGCGTCCGCGCGACTATCAGGCTTTGATTAACCCGGGCGCCGTGGATACGATTCGAGAGCTGCCGCGCCGTGGCGTTCGCGTGGCGCTTGCCAGCTCGTCTCCCATGGATAGCATCGAAGAAGTGCTCAACGCATGCGGGCTGTCGGATGCCTTTGAGTATGTGGTGAGCGGCGAGCAGTTTAAGGAGAGTAAGCCCGAGCCCGACATCTACCTGCATGCGCTGGACCTGCTGGGGCTGCCCGCGAATCGCTGCTGCTGCGTTGAGGATTCGGTGCCTGGCATCACTGCCGGCAAGCGAGCCGGCCTGACAGTCATTGCCAAGCGCGAGGAGCGCTTTGGCTTTAGCCAGGATGCCGCGGACAAGATTATCGACCAGCTGCCCGAGCTGCTTGAGCTTTCTTAGGGGGTCTGTTGGAGGCTCTTTAGGGGTTCGTGGACAAAAAATGCCAAATATGAGTACTGTCACTAATTTAGTAACAGGGAAATTATGCTTTTAAGGCCCTGGTTGAGCGCCTGGGGGCGATTATAACCTGTTAAATATGGCTTTAGCCATGCTAAAACGCCTTGATAATGAACAGCTGTACATTATCAAGGCGTTCTTTTGTCACAATATAATGCTACTAGCTTTGCAGCAGTACTCATATTTGGCGTTTTTTGCCCACCGGGGTCAGTTGAAGTCAAATATGGAGTGCGAATTTCCTAAAACGGTTGATTCGACGCTCTCCTCGGCGCAGTTTTTAAGTTCGGCGATGTGCAGGGAGGCGCTTTTTAGCGATGTGATGAGCTGTCGCGCGCTTGCATCTGCTTGCGGTTCGGCTGGAGCGTCGGTTTCGAGCAGCAGACGGTCGAGTGGGATCTGTCGGGCGTATTCACGACCGCGCTTGGTAGCGAGCATCCGCTCGTTCACGGAAAAATAGCAGCCTGCGTTTCGCGCGCGGACGAACTCGTTCGAGGTACCGCTAAACCAGTGGAAGATGATGGCGGGGGAGTCGGGGCTTGGGGCGAGCAATTCATGTGACCCGAGGACGTCCAGCACGGTTCCTGTCGAACGAACGACGTGAATTGATATCACGCGCCCGGCAAGAGGGTGCTGCACGAGTGTATCGCAGAGCCGGTCAAATGCCTGTACTTGTAGCGGCTCGCTTCCGGCAAAACGAGCGGAAAAGTCGAGCCCGACCTCGCCGATCAAGCGTTCTTGTGCAGCGACTTCGCAAAGCAGATTGATTTCAGCGTTGCCACATCGTCCGTCGGCGAGCCACCAGGGATGGAGGCCGATGCCGGCAAAGATATTTGAACGGCCGCAGGCGCGCTTCTTGGCGCGTGCAAAGTCGTGCGGATCGACGCCGCAGTCAAATAGAATCAGGCCCAGCGCCGTTGCCTCATCGGCAACGGCGTCCGGGTGAGCCATTAAATCAAGATGGCAGTGTGCATCAAATAACCGGGGCTCCATCTCGGCGCGCTCCGCTAGTCTAGGCGCTGGCCATCGGAGCGTACGCGTTCGGTGCCGCGCCCACTGATCTGGCGGATAACCTCGCCGGCAATCATCTGACCCATGATGGGCGGCATAAAACTGGCAGTTCCCAGCTCGGTGCGCTCGTGGATGTTGGAAGGGTCGCGGGGCTGTGTCTTAACCGATTCCTCGCAGCTAAACAGTACATGTAGGCTCTTGATTCCGCGCTTCTTACATTCTTTGCGCATAATGCGGCTCATGGGGTCACGTACCGTATCGAAGATGTTGGCAAAGCGCAGGCACTCGGGATGGAGCTTGTTGGCCCCGCCCATGGAACTAACCAAACGAATGCCGTGGTCCTGAGCATATTTGGCAATGGTGAGCTTGGCCGAGATGGTGTCGATGGCGTCGACGACGTAGTCGAGCTTGCCGCCCGTCTGCTCCAAAACGCTCGCGAAGAAATCATCGATGTTGTCGCTCAGCAGGTATTCGGTACGTTTGATAACGGTGGCGGCAGGATTGATATCGTGGATCATGGCTTCCATAACATCGACCTTGCGCTTGCCGATGGTGCTGTGAAAGGCGATGGCCTGGCGATTGATATTGCTGGGCGCGATGATGTCCTTGTCCAGAATTACAAAATGACCAATGCCGCCGCGGGCGAGTGCCTCGCAGCAGTTGGAGCCCACACCTCCGCAGCCGAGTACCAGCACCGTGGCATCGGCGAGCTTGTCGAGTGCCTCGCGGCCCATGATGATCTCGAGCTTGGCATCGCGCGTCTCGTTGGGAGTTGCGGCTGTGGTTTCGGTCATAGACATCCTCCGATGGGGAAGCGAATCGTGTTTTAGCTATCGCCATTATAGGTATTATCGCGATTCCATTTGAGCCCTAGGGGCTTGTTGAAATGAGGCAGTGATTCGCATAAGATGAAGCAGATGGCACCCGTTGCAGCGGGTTGGCCAACTCCCAAACACGTTTGTAGCGTGAGAAGTGGCCGTCTTCGCATTACGCGGGGGCGGCTATTTCATTCGACCTCCAATGTGGATGCCGAGCTCCACAGCCGCGATTACAAGCAACAACAACGTCAGGACATCGTTAATACTCATAGTCCATCTCCTTCTTGGGAAGAGGGAGCTGGCCCATCTGCTTCTGGACCCATTGTATCTAAAAACGAACGAATGTTCTATACATAACATTGCTATTAGATAATTAGACAAACATCTAAATATCGAGTATAGTGTGCGCGTCATGAGAGATGATGAGAGGAGGTCTTATGCCGGGAGAGGGTTTTAAGGCGCTGGCCGATCCTACGCGGCGGCGCATTTTGGAACTGCTGCGCGAGGGCAATTGTACGGCCGGGGAGCTTGCCGAGCATTTTGATATTAGCAAGCCGTCATTGAGCCATCACTTGGCGACGCTCAAAAACGCCGGGTTGGTGACCGATGAACGTCATGGCCAAAACATCGTTTACAGCTTAAACACCACCGTCATGCAGGACTTGATCGGTTGGTTTATGGGCTTTACAAACACGGAAGGTGATAAGGATGAATAACGAAAACAAGGGCATTCACCCCACGGGGGTATCGTCGCGCGTGTGGATTGCGCTGGTCGTTCTGTGCGTCGCCAATGTCGTAGCGCACCTCATGGTGATGCCGAGCTTGCCTGCGCAGATTCCCACGCACTGGGGCGCGAACGGCGCCGTCGACGGTTGGGGTCCTAGCTGGATGGCCTCCGCGCTCGGCGTGCTGCCTCTGGCGCTTCTCGCAATGTTCTGCGTGGTGCCGCGCATCGACCCCAAAGGTGAGGCATATCGAACCTCGGGCAAGTTCTACCAGGGCTTCGTAATCGCCTTCACCTTGTTCATGTGCGCCATAAGCTGGCTGGGAGAGCTTACGGTCTGGGGCGTGGTGCCGGCGGTCGGTTCGGTCAACGTGCTGATTTCCGGTGCTGTTGGTTTGCTGTTCATCGGCGTAGGCAACTACTTGCCGCGTGTGAAGCAGAACTACACGCTCGGTATTAAGACACCCTGGGCGCTTGCCGACCCCGAGAACTGGCGCCGTACGCAGCGTTTTGGCGGTGCCTGCTTTATGGTGCTGGGTGTTGGCCTGATTGTGATGGGCGTGGCGGGTAGCGTACTTTCGAGCGAAGTCGTCGCCGCGGTGATTGCGGTGCTGGCGCTTGGTTCAGCCGGAGCTGCCTATGTCTACTCGTATCTGCTGTGGCGTAAATCGCAGCGAGCCGCTCGCTAAGGTTGCGGAAAACTAGCGTACGCAGTTCATAGTATGTTCCGGGGGACTTTTCCCAGGTAGTATTAGGGGGTGTGGGCAACCATGCCCCTTTTCGTTAAGTTTCAGAGCTGGTTTCCTCATTTCGTTTCCACTAAAGCGAAGCAAGAATAGGGAAACAGCAGGTAGAAAGGATAAAACAGGCAAATGGCGGAGTTTATCTACCAGATGTATCAGGCTCG
>CABQHZ010000103.1 GCA_902464175.1 uncultured Collinsella sp.
GGCCGAAGTGTCCACCGAGGAAAAGTCCACCGCCGAGCCGGCGGGGGAGCCCGTGGCGGTCGAAGTTGCCGAGCCCAAGCCCAAACTCTATCGCAATGCCGCTGGCAATATCCGCTTTGGTTCGGATGCCATCCGTGCGCTTGGCATGCTGCCCGAGTCCTGCACGCTTGATTACGAAGAGGGCGAGGAGCCGGCGTCTGAGCCGGAGCCTGCTCCTGTTGCACAGGAGCCTGTGCCCGCGGCGAATACGGCTGCTGCTCCCGCCGAGCCGGTCGCTGCTCCTGTTGCTGCCGCGGAGTCTGACGCAAAGCCCGCACTCGATCCTGCAGCCGGTCTGGATATTCTGGCACCTGCCGCTCCGGCACAGGTTGAAGACGAGACCGCCGACGAAGACTATGACGAGTATCCGCAGCGCGTGTCCTATGAGAGTGACACCGATTTCTCGGCCGAGATTCCCTCGACAACGCCCCATGCCGATATCGCTTCCGCGTTCTCCTCGATTGGTGCCAGCGCTTCTAGCTTCTTTAAGGGTGCCTTTGCGAAGGGCAAGAAGTTCGTCGATGACTTTGAGGAAAAGCGCGCCGCTGCCCGCGAGGCCGCCGAGCGGGAGGCCATCGCCCAGCAGCAGGCCGCCGAGGCCGAGCGTGAGCGTGCGGCACAGGAGTTCGAGCAGAGCGAGGCCGAGCAGCCGGAGCCTGTCGATGTCGCCGACGCTACGACGTCCTTTGAGGCTCCGCAGCCGGTCGATAGCACCATGTCATTTGATGCCACGATGACGTTTGAGAAGCAGGGCACTGCAATTGCCGAGCCCCTTCCCATCTCCGATGATGCCCAGGACGCCGCCGATGATTCGGTTGTCGACAAGGCCGATTCCGTTGAGGCCAGCGCGCCCGAGCAGGTCGAGGCTCCTGCGATGGAGCAGGAGTCCCCTGCGGTTGACGAGGCTCCCAAGACGGATGTGTCCAGGCCTTATTCTACGCAGATCTTTACCATGCCCGCGCCGAGCGACCCCGGCGCCACGGTGGCCAATGTCGCTCCAACGCAGGACGAGACGGTTGACTCCCTCATGGCGCAGATTTCGTCTCAGGTGCCTCCGCGCCAGCAAATGAATATCCCCGATCCGGCCTCCGCGCCTGCGCCCTCTTCGTCGCCGCTGGCCTCGGTCCCCGATCCGTCGCTGCCTTCGATGCAACAGGCCAACGTCGCGTCCCGCACGTCGCTGTTCGATCTTCCCGATCCTTCGGCACAGACAAATGATCCCTTTGCGACGGCGCAGGGCCCCGAGCCCACATCGGCACCGGTCGCGATCCCCATGCCCATCTCCGCGGGCGCACAGCCGCTCGAGACCATCTCGGCTCCTGCTACGACGGGCGCCAAGCCGCAGAAGCGTGGCCTGGGTGGCTTGTTCGGTCGTAAAAAGAAGAACGAGCAGGACAGCATGAGCGACTGGCTGGGCGTCGAGGACGATTACGATGCCAAGAAGTCTGGCCGCGGCATTGGCTCGTGGGATAACTTCGAGGATGACGACGACGGTTGGAAGGGCGGCGCCACTTCCTCCGATGGTGCTTCTGCCGAGGATATGCTCTCGGCCGTAGCCTCCATGGGTGACGATGAGCTGCTCGGTCACGATATCTGGTTCGCCGCAACGGGCGCGTCCGATTGCGACGGCGCCGGCATGAGGGCGTTTTTGGCCTCGCATCGTGACAAGCTCCGCGGTGTGTTCTTCATCAACCTCGAGTCTATCGGTGCCGGCAGGCTTTCGGTGGTAACGGTCGAGGGCGAGCAGCAGCTGTTTAAGGGCGATCGCCGCATCAAGAATCTTGTCAGCAAGGTGTGCAAGTCGTTCCACGTCGATTGCGGTGCGTTCGAGATGCCCTATGCAAAAACCGATGCATCCGCAGCGCTCGAGGCGAGCCGTCGTGCCCTTACGATCGCCGGTGTGGACGGCCCGCGCCTTGCCTGCGCTCGCACCGAGGATGACCTGCCGTACAACGTCAATCCGACCAATATCGCTACGGTGTCCGAGGTCGTGACCGAGGTCATTCGTCGTTCGTAGACAGATCCGCTAAGGAGTCAGCGTGTTTTCGTACATCAAGCGCCATTGGCCCATCTATCTGATCTTGACCCTGATCGCAATCGCATTGGGCTTTGGGGCCGCGTATGTCGTTGGCGTTAAGGGCTCGACGCCCGAGACAACAATGAACGAAGAGGTGGAGCAAGAGCAAAGTTTGGGTGCCGACGGTATTTCCGAGTCCGATCAGGCAGCCATCGATGGCGGTTCGTCATCTGCTGAATAGCCGATTCATCGTTTATGCGTAAAGCGGACGAGCCGGGAGACTGGCTCGCCCGCTTTTTCATCGTGCTAGCGCTTCCTTGTGGCTGATCTAAGGCGAGCGAACCATATGGCTGCAGTGCCTGAGGTCAGGAGCGCGGTGATACATGCGGCGATGGGAACAGATCCCGTTGTCGGCAGGTTCTGAGGCAGGACACATCGTTGGATGACGCGGTCCTCATCATGCGCCTCGAGTTTATCGCCACCGCCGTTGCGGCAAAGATCGACGCGTGCACTGTTGGCAAGTGCGGTTTGGGGCGTATAGGATGACGTTGCCTGCATATGCACGACTGCGCCTCGGGCATCCGAGTTAAGGGTCGCCTTGGCATCGTCAAGATCGTCGTGTTCGTCTTTAAGGTCATCCCGGGTCCAAGAGCCCGCCTCGCTTCTGGTTGTAAAGTCGGCGGTTACCGCACCGTATTCAAAACGGATGCCCGTGATGACGGCGTCGTCTGTAAGATCAATCTCTTTCGTGTCGAGCGTGGCGGACTTGTCCGTCGGGATATCTGCTTTCCATAGGTGCCACCCGTCGTAATCGACGAGACGCACATCGTCGCCCAGCAGCTTTGTAACCTCTTCCGTTTCGAGCCAAGGATTGCTGTGCCCGTCGTCAAGCGTTGCATTGACCTGCTTTTCCGTATCGCTTGTTCCTGCCGGTGACGTTCGATACCACACGTTGCACAGCCCGTTTAGATCACCGACCGCAATAGGGGTTTCAACGGCAACAAGTTTCGCTGCGCCATCTTTGGCGCACTCAAGGTCGTCGGTGATGGTCAACTCGTCGACCCAGGTGCTCGACTCATTTTTGGCGTCGATGGTATAGGAGAAGGCGCCTTGCGTATTGGCCCGTGCTTTGGCTCGGTTTTTTCCGTCGCCGTTGGCAACGAGTTTGCTTGTGACTGGCTGTGCAATCTCTTGGCGCTTATCGACGCTTCCCCTGATCTCGATGGGGGTATCCTTCATGGCTATGGTTTGAACTTCTCCCGTGGCCTTTACTTCAAACGTTATCTCTTCGGCAAGGTCGTAGGTACGCGGAGACATCGTTTCGCGCAGGGTGTAGGTGCCGGGTGTAAGGTGCTCAATGTGGTGCGGTTTGCCGGATGAAGTCCAAGAATCGATTTCGTTGCCATTGGAGTCGCAGAGGACAAGCTCGGCGCCTGTCACTTCCTGGTCTCCGCACGCGTCGACTTTGGAGACATCGATCTTGGTGTAGTCGTTGGAAACGTCAAGGTGCATTTCGATCACGGGCGTTTGCTGGTCAGCGTACGACAACTTCACAGTATGTGGGGTTGGGTTGAGCAGATAGCCTTCGGGCGCTTGTGTCTCGACGACCTCGTAGGTGGCGGTACCGCATCCCAGCGAAAGATGGTCGACTCGCGCATACCCCCGTTCGTCGGTTGTAACGGTGGCGACGGTTTCGCCATCCAGGGCGACGATGCTGTCGTCGGCCCGCACGATGTCGCCGCTAGCGCGGATGTCAAACGTGGCTCCAGCGAGGGTGCGCCCATCTACAGCATCCGTCTTAATGATTTCGATGCTTCCGGTTGCGGCGTCGTCATAGAACGAGGCGACGGCGACCGGTGTCAGATTTCTGTCGGCGAGAATCGTTATCTCCAGGTCTTCTCCGCGCAGATACGGTTCCTTGGCCGATGTCTCGTGCACGTAGTATGTTCCGGGATTAAGTGATTCGGGCAGCGTGACGGCGCCGGTTGCATCGGTTGTGAAGGTATTCATTACATTGTGGGCCGGATACCAACATGTTTGCGAGACGGGCTCGTGGTGGCTATCGAGCAGCTGGAACGTAAAGCCGGCAAGTGGTACGGTGCCGCCGGTCTGGGCATCGCGCTTTACGATTTGAAGGTGTGTCGATAGGGCGTGGTTGTCAATGATGTACTGAAGCTCGGCGCCGTCTGCGGTCTGCTCTGCTGTGATGGTCCATTCCCCTGCTTGCTTAAATCCTTCAGGGACCGTTTCTGCAACCTCGCGAACGGTGTAGCCCGCGCGGTCGTAGGGAATGGCACCGTGAGCGCCGGCGGGTCGCTTGCCTGCTCCAAACCACGCTTCGGGCTGGTCTTTGGTGGAGGCAAAGCCGTAAACGTTTGTAGTCAACGTGCCGACGACTTGTTGGGAGCTATTGCTGACAACTTCAAAAACGACGCCTCCCGCCGGCTGCTCAAGGCCGGACTCATCGTTATCGCCATGGTCCTTAAATTTCGAGATTTCAAGGTCAAAGGCGATGGGGGTGTTGGGAATACGGCTTTCGAGCTCAACGATGCCCGTATCTCCGAGCTGCTCGGCACCGACGGTGTAGCTCCAACAGTCGTTTGAAATCAGGTAGCCCTCGGGTGCTTTCGACTCGTAGATGGTAAAGGTGCCCAGAGGAACGTCATCGAGGATCGCCCGTCCGTTTTCGTCGGTCGTAAGGGTGCGAGTCCAGCCGGGAGTTGATTGCGAGACGCAGGTGAATTCAGCGCCCGCAAGCGACGCCCCAACTTGGGCGCCGGCATCCGTGGCAGCATCGATTTTTGCAATACGCAAGGTGATGGTGCCGGGCTGCTCATTGACGGTGACATGTTCGCCGCTGTTTTGTGTGGTGAAGGCTATTCGGTCGCTTCGGGGGATATAGCCAGCCGGGGCTTTGGTTTCGACCAGGTAATATGCCGTATTGGGCAAAAGAGTTGCTTGTGCACGCCCGTTTTCGTCCATCTGGATAGTGCCGACACGTGCATCGCCCGCACTTTCAAAGATATCGAAGGTTGCGCCATCGAGTCTGTAGGTGTCGTTACCGGCGGTGATGTCAGCCTGCGACGATTGTTTTTGGAAAGATACGGAGACGGCGGGCAGAACATAGAGCATGTCCTGGTGTCGACCCTCGCCCGAGACCGGGCCGTGATAACGCCTGGCTCGATGTGGGGCCGCCTTAATGGATCCGGACTTAGCGCTGTCGTAGAGCCAACGTGCAGCCGCTACGGCTTCGGCGTTTTCGTAAAACCTACCGCTTCTGGCAACTCCCTTGCTATTTGTATACGAATAGGTGCCGTCGGGGCGCGTGGTTCCGTTGAGCATCCACACGGCAATCTGGGTGGCGGCACGGGCGAGATCGGGCGACAGATTGTGGCCGCCAAAGGATGTACTGGAGGGGTATCCGTGACAGACGATGGCGGCAAATTCGTCATCGAGCCATGTCCAGCCCTGGTCATATGTGCGCCATGGTCCTCCCGGCTTGCTGGGACCGGGGCAGTCTTGATTCATACAGTACGAAATCGAAGTGTCCTGTGCCTCGTATTTACCGACACCGAAGGGGCCGCAACCGTCGCTTATGGTGCGGAAATTAAGGGCGTCACTCCCGTCGACGGCGAGTGCGGCCCCTGGGGCCAGGCAGCCGATCAGAAAAAAGAGGAGCAGGAGCAGCGGACCTGTTGCGATTGCGCTGTGGACAGAGTGCGTGG
>CABQHZ010000104.1 GCA_902464175.1 uncultured Collinsella sp.
ACGGCCATGGCGACGCCGTAGTAGGTGGCGTGCTTCTTCTCGATGATGGTGTAGGCGGAGTTCTTGACGTCCTCGGCGATGCGCTTCTCGGCAGCCTCGTGCTCCAGATGGCCGTGAAGCTCGCAGAAGGTGCTCAGCGGCACGCCGGCAACCTGAGCGCTGGACCAAGCGACAAACTCGGAATCGCCGTGCTCACCCATGACATAGGCCTGGACATCGCGCGGGTCGACCTCGACGTGTGCGCCGAGCATCTGCTGCAGACGGCCAGTGTCGAGCACGGTGCCGGAACCGATGACGTGGCCCTCGGGCAGGCCGGACATCTTGATAGCGGCATAGGTCAGAACGTCGACCGGGTTGGAGACGATCAGCAGGATGCCGTCAAAGCCGGACTTCTTAATCTCGGGAATGATGGACTTAAAGATGTTGACGTTCTTGTTGACCAGGTCCAGACGGGTCTCACCGGGCTTCTGGGCAGCGCCAGCGGTGACGACGATCATGGCGGCGTCGGCGACATCGGAATAATCGCCGGCGTAGATCTTCATCGGCTCGGCAAACGTCATGCCGTGCGCGATATCCAGGGCCTCACCCTCGGCGCGGTTCTTGTCCACGTCGATGAGGACCATCTCGGAGAACAGACCACTCTGCATCAGTGCGAACGCCGAAGACGAACCGACGAAACCGCAGCCGACAATAGCGACCTTCTTCTCGTTAACCATTAGAAACTCCCATCTCTCTCCACAAACAAGCCACCCGGGAACGACCCGAGCGGCTTGTCGTAATCCCAATACATCCAATCGGGACTTTGATTATGCCCCTATTCGCAGCCAAAAATCGACCGTTTACCGAAATTGTTTGCAGGATTCGTAAAATAACTGCACGAAATCGGTTTCGAGCTATTGACGAGTCGAAATAGCCTTCTAATACAGGCCCGCCTCGCGAATGGCCTCGACAGCCAAAGCAATCTGATCGGGCGGCAGGACCAGCGCCATGCGCACGTGTCCCTCGCCCGAAGGACCAAAGCTCGCGCCCGGCGTCACCACAACGCCGGCCTTCTCCATGAGCTCCTCGCAAAACGCCATGGAATCGGTGCGACCACCGGGAAGCTTAGCCCACACAAACATAGAGCCATGCGCGTTGGGACGCTCCCAGCCCAGGTTCTCAAGACCGTCGCACAGGGCATCGCGGCGCTCCTGGTACTTCAGACGCTGCGCCTCAACCTCATCGCGCGGACCGTTCAGGCAGGCGATAGCAGCCTTCTGGATCGGGAAGAACATACCGAAGTCGATCTGGCTGCGCAGCTTGGCAAAGGCAGAGACCACGTCCTCGCGGCCGACCAAAAAGCCGATACGTGCACCGGTGACGTTAAACGACTTGGAGAGCGAGAAGAACTCCACACCCACCTCAAGCGCACCGGGATACTGCAAGAAGCTGCCGCCCGGCTCACCGTCAAACACGATATCGGAGTATGCATTGTCGTGAACGATGAGCAGATCGTGCTCGCGGGCGAAGGCGATGATCTCCTCGTAGACCTCGGGCGTGCCCACCGAGCCCACCGGGTTGGCGGGCAGCGACACGATCATATACTTGGCGCGATCGGCCACCTCGGGATCGATGCCCGCCACATAGGGCAGGTAATTATGCTCGGCAACCAGCGGATAGTACTCGAGCTTGGCATCGGCGATCTTGGCGCCCGCCTCAAAGACCGGGTAGCACGGATCGGGAACCAGAATGGTGTCACCCGGATCGAGCAGGGCCAGGCCCAAATGACCCACGCCCTCCTGCGTGCCGTTGCACGACTGCACCATGGACGGTGTAATGCCCGAAACGCCAAAGCGGCGCTCATAGTAATCGCACACGGCTTGTTTGAGTTCGGGCAGGTCGCGCAGGGCATACTTCCACATCTCGGGATCTTGGGCTGCTTGCGTGAGCGCCTCGACCACGTGGTCGTACGGTTTAAAGTCGGGCGTGCCCACGCTCATGTTGTAAATGGTCTTGCCCTGAGCCTTCAGCGCAAGAAGCTTGTTGTTGAGCGAGGCGAAGACCTCCGCGCCAAAGCGGTCGAGACGCTGCGATGCCTGCATGGTGCCACCTTTCGATATGAAAAACGCGGCGCTCCGACAAGAGCGCCGCGCGATACGGGCCATCAGATTGCAAAAGTGTAACGCTTGCAACCCCCGTATTGGTTCAATTTAGCCAACCTTAGTCAACTGGATTGAGCGCGTCGATCTGCGCAAGCCACAGACGCGAGCTGGCGTCACTCGGCATACGCCAATCGCCGCGCGGGCTGAGCGTCACCGAGCCCACCTTGGGACCATCGGGCAGGCAGCTACGCTTAAACTGCTGGGCAAAGAAGCGACGGTAGAATGTACGCAGCCACGTGTGGACGGTCTTGACGTCGTAGACGCCCTCGAAGCTCTTGAGCGCCATGCGGTAGATCTTGCCCGGCTCAAAGCCAAAACGCAGCAAGTAGTAGAGGAAGTAGTCGTGCAACTCGTACGGGCCCACCAAATCCTCAGTCTTCTGCGCAATCTCGCCGTCGCCCGTGGGCGGCAGAAGCTCGGGGGACACCGGCGTGTCGAGGATATCGAGCAAGACCTCGGCAATACGCCCGCCAAAGACATCGGCGGCATAGCGTACCAAGTGACGCACGAGCGTCTTGGGCACGCTCGCGTTGACGGCGTACATGCTCATGTGGTCGCCGTTATAGGTAGCCCAGCCGAGCGCCAGCTCCGACAGGTCGCCCGTGCCGATGACAAAACCGCCAGCCTGGTTGGCCAGATCCATCAGAATCTGCGTGCGCTCGCGGGCCTGACTGTTCTCGTAAGTCACGTCCTGCACGGCCGGATCGTGCTCGATGTCCTTAAAATGCTGCTCCACGGCTGCATGGATCGAGACTTCGCGGAAGCTCACGCCTAGGTCGCGAGCGAGCGACTCGGCATTCGACTTAGTGCGATGCGTCGTGCCAAAGCCGGGCATGGAAACCGCCGTGATACCCGTGCGCGGCAGCCCCAGCGCATCGAAGGCACGCACGGTCACAAGCAGTGCCAGCGTGGAGTCCAGACCGCCCGAAAGACCGATGACCGCAGCCTTGGTGCCCGTATGGGCAAGGCGGGTCTTGAGGCCCGCGGTCTGCAGGTCGAGGATGGTCTCGCAGCGCTCAGCCAGGTCACCGTGGTCTGCCGGCACAAAGGGCGCGCGCGGGAAGGCACGGTCAATATCGCAGGCATCGCGCAGGGCGGGTTCTTCTGCGAGCGTGCCCTCAAACGAAAACTCAACGGTCGTGGCCTCCGGCGCTTCATCCGGGCGCGTCCACGTCGTCGAGCGGCGACGCTCAGCCACCAGACGATCGAGGTCAACGTCGGCCACTGCCATATCGCAGGTGAGGAGCTTGGTCGCGGCGAGCTTCGAGCCGTTTTCGTAGACGAGGTTCTCCCCCGCAAAGACCATATCGGTCGTGGACTCGCCCTCGCTCGCGTCCGCGTAGGCATAGGCGCAGTACAGGCGCGCGCTTTGGTTAGAGATAAGGCTGCGGCGGTAATCTGCCTTACCGATGATTTCGTCAGAGGCCGACGGGTTGAGAATCACCGTGGCACCGGCAAGCGCCATCTCGGTCGAAGGGGGCGCCGGCACCCACAGGTCCTCACAGACCTCAACGCCCAGCACCAGGTCCTCGGCGCCCTCATCACAGCAACGGTAGACAAGCCCCGAACCCAGCGGGACCGGACCCTGACCGGCAAATTCAACCCACACGGGATCCGCAGGCGCCGGAGCAAACCAACGGCGCTCATAGAACTCGCCATAGTTGGGCAAATACTTCTTGGCCGTGAGGCCCAAAAGCTCGCCCGCACAGCACACGGCCACGCAGTTGTAGATGTTTTCGGCTACCGCAACGGGAAGGCCGACGGTAAAGACAATCGGCAGCTCGCGGGTTTCATCGAGGATATGCACCAGAGCAGCCTCGCAGGCATGCAGCAATGTGCGGTTATGGAACAGATCGGCCGCGGTATAGCCGGTCAGGTTAAGCTCGGGCAGCGCCAGCGCGCGAACGCCGCGCTCGGTAGCCTCGCGAACAGCCGCCAGCGCAACCTCGGCATTGCCCTCGACATCGGCCACGCGAATCCGCGGCGACGCCGCCGCCACACGCAAAAAGCCATCGTTCTCAACTTGGCCGTTTAGAAAATCGTTCATGCGAGCTCCAACACATCCGTTTAGCCGCGACGAGTAGCGGCGATATAGTCCGCCTCCATTGTACTGTCAAGCTTAATCAGCGCAGATGGAGACGGGCTCACGTTAAAGACTAAAAAGCGAAGCGGCGTTTCAGCAGTAGAACGAAATCTCGTCCACGAGGAAAAATGCCTTCCATTTAGAGCAAATCAATTCATGCTGAGCGGCAATAATTTCACAAAGGTCATCAAGAGTACCCCGAGGAATCTTCGCCTTGTTATTGGCAACGATACAGCCGCCCCTGCGAGTCAACCAGATTTTGGCCGAGCTATCTGAAGGCGCTCCCTTGCAAACATGGACATGGATTGGTTCGCCCGCTTCGTTGGACCAAAAGAAGACGCGATAGCCGCCAATAAGAAATAGGCTAGGCAACCTTAGCTCCTCCGCTTGCGGCATACCGATATAGAAGATGGGCATTGTTGCTCAGAAAAGTCTCGAAGCCTCGCTTTTCCTCGTCTGTAAAGTGCCCCTCCCACATGGTCCAATTGTAAGAAGGCAGCTCGCAGCGAGCGGAGTCGAAGCCCTCTGCCGTCGGTCGCTCAAAATGCACAATAACCTTTTCGATGTCGCCATCGACAATCAGGTCAGAATGGACGACCTCAGTGCCGTCTTCGAATGTCATATACGGATACATCACGGCAACCACCTCGCAATCGTCTATCCAGTTTAGCATCAAGCACTCACGCCAAAAACGGCGAGCGCCCTTGATAACTTGATGGTATCTGGCAAACGACATACGCGTTTCACATTGAATGGGTACCCTGATGGCTGCATGAAACGAAGCAGATTTACACCGGGAGGACCCCGTATGACGACTAAGTACACCGATGCGCCACGCACGCGCGTCATGACGCCGGCATCCCTGAACAACGGCGTGCACGAAAACCATTCCATCGGCCAGACCATGGCTATCGCACCCAAAAAAGGCCTGTTTGACGACATTTCCATTCCCCAGATCATCGCCGGTGCCGCAGCCGCGGCCACAAGCGTGGCGCTTGCTTCCAAGATCGGCATTGCCGGCTCGGTGATTGGCGCCGCCGTGAGCTCAGTCATCACCGTCGTGTCTTCTCAGGTCTATCGCCACTTTATCTCCGCCAGCGCCGAGGCTATCAAAGGAACGCACGCCGCCGTCGACTACCCCGCCGGCGCCTACGAGCCCGTTGAGTCCAATGCCAACGAGCACCTCGGCGGCGCCGCGACCACGCAGGAGATGCGTCAGGTTGCGGGACGCGCGACCACGGCCCGCGTTGCCCCTAACAGCTTGCGCGCCAAGGCCGCGGCAGAGCGCAGCCAGACGCAAAAGAAGGTCATCGT
>CABQHZ010000105.1 GCA_902464175.1 uncultured Collinsella sp.
ACGGTTCAAACGTAGTAGATAGGCCGCTTTCGTGGTTCCGCGCCAAAACAGTCTTTTTTGAGCGAAGTGGCGGGTGGTATCCTTGGTAGCCCTGTGCTGCAAACGCACCTTAAACGCAAGGAGTTCCATGGATCTTATCGCCCAGCTCGCCCGCGAGCTCAACCTTAAGGCCGCCAACGTCGAGGCGGCCGTCAAGCTCATCGACGAGGGCAACACCATCCCCTTCATTTCGCGCTACCGCAAGGAAGCCACGGGCGGCATGGACGACGTCGCCCTGCACGCGCTCGATGAGCGCCTGTCCTACCTGCGCAACCTTGAGCAGCGTAAAGACGATGTCATCCTGCTCATCGACGCTCAGGGCAAACTCACGCCCGAGCTCGAGCAGCAGATTCGCGAGGCCACGCAGCTCCAGCGCGTCGAGGACCTCTACAAGCCCTACCGCAAAAAGCGCATGACCCGCGCGCAGAAGGCACGCGAGGCCGGCCTGGAGCCGCTCGCCAACATGATCATCATGCAGGCATCCGCCAAGGGCAGCGCGCTCGATGCCGCCGCGGCCTACGTCAACGAGGACGCCGGCTTCGACACCGCCGAGAAAGCGCTCGCAGGTGCGGCCGACATTGTGGCCGAGACGGTGGCAGAGGACCCCGAGAACGTCGCCGACCTGCGCGCCTTTACGCAAAACACCGCCGATATCGTCGTCGAGGCAACCGACCCCGCCGAGAAGACTCCCTACGAGCCCTATTACAACTTTGACGAGCCGCTGCGCCGTATACCCAACCACCGCGTGCTGGCTATCGACCGCGGTGAGCGCGAGGGCAAGCTCCGCGTGCGCGTGAACGTCGACGGCGCTGCCGCCACGGCGCGCCTCGGCAGCCGCTGGCCCCGCCGCCAAGGCGTCTTCGCGCCGGTCTTCGACTCCGCCATCGCCGACGGCTACAAGCGCCTCATGGCTCCCTCGCTGGAGCGCGAGGCTCGCGCCAAGCTCACCGTTCGCGCCCAGACCGAGGCCATCAACGTCTTTGCCAAGAATCTTGAGGGCCTGCTCTCGGCCCGCCCCGTCCGCGGCGCCCGCGTGCTTGCGCTCGATCCGGGCTATCGCACCGGCTGCAAGGTCGCCGTCATGGACGAGACCGGCAAGCTGCTCGACCATGGCGTGGTCTACCCCACCAAGCCGCGCCACGACGTCGCCGGCACCAAGCGCGAGCTCGCCCGCCTCGTCAAGAAGGACGGCGTCAACACCATCGTCATCGGCAACGGCACCGCCAGCCGCGAGACCGAGGAAGTAGTCTCGGAGTTCATCGCCGAGCAGGCGCCCTCGCTGCGCTACACCATCGTCAACGAGGCCGGCGCGTCGGTGTACTCCGCCTCCGAGCTCGCGAGCCAGGAGTATCCCGATCTGGATGTCACCGTACGTGGCGCCATGAGCCTGGGCCGCCGTCTGCAAGACCCGCTGGCAGAGCTCGTCAAGATTCCGCCCCAGTCCATCGGCGTGGGTCAGTACCAGCACGACCTTGACCAGGCCGAGCTTTCGCGCACGCTGGGCCACGTGGTGGAAGACGTCGTCAACCGCGTGGGCGTCGATGTAAACACCGCAAGCGCGAGCCTGCTGGGCTACGTGTCGGGCATTACGCCAAGCGTGGCCAAAAACATCGTGGCCTACCGCGAGGAAAACGGCGCCTTTACCGATCGCCGCCAGCTCAAGAAGGTCCCTAAGCTGGGACCCAAGGCATATCTCAACGCCGCGGGCTTTTTGCGCATCAGCGGCGGCAAGAACCCGCTCGACGCGACGAGCGTCCACCCCGAGAGCTACGAGGTGGCCACGTCCGTCCTGGAGCGCGCCGGCGTGGCGGCCAGCGAGCTCAGCCGCGGCGGCGTGCCCGATATCGAGCGCCGCCTGGGCAGCATTTCGGCACTGGCAAGCGACCTGGACTGTGGCACCCTGACGCTCATCGACATCGTCAACGAGCTCAAGAAGCCCGGCCGCGACCCGCGCGACGACGCGCCCGAGGTGGTCTTTAGCCGCTCGGCGCTTTCCATCGACGACCTGGAGCCCGGCATGGAGCTCAAGGGAACGGTGCGCAACGTTGTGGACTTTGGCGCCTTCGTCGACGTGGGCGTGCACCAGGACGGCCTCGTGCACATCTCCAAGCTCGCCAACCGCTTCGTCAAGCACCCGAGCGACGTGGTGCGCGTCGGCGACACGGTCAAGGTGTGGGTCGAGAAGGTCGATCGCGACCGCAAGAAGATCTCCCTCACCATGGTGCAGGGGAAGTAAACCGCCAAAGCAAGGGTACCCCCTGTAGCAGTGTGCAAAATCGCGAGTATTCTGCAATTTCCGCCGTTCCGAACGCCCCACAGAGACAATGACTTCAAAAACAGCCCCCGTTTTAGCGTCATCAGAGCCAAAACGGGGGCTGTTCCGTGCTTCGACCAGATGGTAAAAGCCTTTACTTTGCTGAATACTCTCAATTTTGCACGGCGCAGGCGGGGGTACCTTTGTCCACGGCAGGATATGGAAGCCTATCACCAACCTACTGGCAAGTTCGTGTCGGCAGCCCCGGCCTTTCCTTTGCCTAGCGCGACCCTCGCGAAGCGCGTGAGCGATAGGGAAAGGAAAGGCCGGGGCGAGCAGCCCGCGGCGTAGTCAGTGTTCGCGTTACGGCAGGATATGGAAGCCGAGCGAGGCGATATCCTTGGCAAAGCCGCGGACGGTGTCGAGCGAGACCTCGTACGGGTCGCGGCCGATGTTCTTGCGCTTGGCCAGGATGCTATTGGGCACCGTGATGATCTGGCAACCGCAGGCTTCTGCCTGGTAGATATTGATGAGCTCGCGCGTGGACGCCCACAGGACCTCGCAGTTGGGCTTGGCGGCAGCCTTCTTGACCGACTCCGTCATAAACGGAATGGGATCGACGCCGGTATCGGCAATGCGGCCGGCAAAGAGCGAAATGATGGACGGCGTCTCGGCGTCAACGGCCTCGACCATCTCGTCGACCTGCTCGGGCGTAAAGATGGTGGTGACGTTGACCTTGATACCGCCGGCCGAAAGCTTGCGCACCAGCTCGGCGGTGGACTCACCCTTGGTGGTCACGCACGGAATCTTGACGTAGACGTTATCTGCCCAGGTAGCGATCTCGCGGGCCTCGACCTCCATGGTCTCGACGTCGTCGGCAAAGACCTCAAACGAGACGGACACATCGGTGATGTGGGCCAGGACCTCCTTGGCAAACGCGCGGTAATCCGTCACGCCGCCCTTCTTCATAAGGGACGGGTTGGTCGTGAAACCCTGAACGTTGCCGTTCTCGTACATGTCGAGCATGCCCTCGAGGTTTGCACCGTCAGCGAACACCTTGATTGCCATCTGCCTGATTCCTTTCGTTAGCATACGGCCGATAAACTGCTAAACACTTTACCTATGTTTATCAAGGCGTGAACTGCAGGTTTTTATCTTCTCGGCGAACGGTATAAACACCTCAGTGTTTGGATTGATAAATCGATTGAGCATGCAAAAGCAAAGAGTCGCAGTTTAAGCAAACGTCAGAAGGCGAGATTCATTAGATGAGGCCGAAATGCTGCATCGCTGTGACGGTGCCGTCGTGTGCAACATCGTCGGTCACGTAGTCGGCGAGCGCCTTGACCTCGGGCATGGCGTTGCCCATGGCGACAGCCGTCTCGACGGCGGCGAGCATGCCCAGGTCGTTGCCCGAATCGCCAAAGCCAAAGGTGCGCGCGTTGCCAGAACGGCCCAGATACTCAAGCGCCCGCGCCACGCCCACGCCCTTGTCGATGCCCTTGGGGCTCAGCTCGCGATTCTGGCCGCCGGTGTTGCACAGCTCAAAGTTGCGATCGATAAAGCCGTCGTCGTTGGCCACGCGAACCAGGTTGGGCGCGTTGAGGCATACCTTGCCCACGCGCAGGCGACCGTCGATGCGCATCTCCTCGGCGCCATGCACCACAGAGGCACCGATCAAAGACGACTGCTCAGCGCCCGCGGGCTCCAGCGCAAAGGTCGCAGCGTTGGCCTCGAAAAAAGCCTCGCCGCCCGCCACAGTAATACGACGTGCGAGCTCCTCAACAATGTCTTCGTCAAAGCAGTCCTCATGCACCACGCTGCCCTCGACCTCAAGCGTGGCGCCCGCCATGGCAACGACGCCCGCGGGGTCGAGCGCACGCAGACTATCGGCGATGAGCCACAGGGGACGTCCCGTGCAGATAAACGCCTTGTGCCCCGCGTGGCGCAGACGGTGAAACGCCTCGATGACTGCCTGCGAGGGACGCACCGCCGAAAAATCCTTATCGGTCATGTTGTCGGGGTCAAACGACGTTAGCGTGCCGTCCACGTCAAAAAAGAGCACGGCGGAATCGGGGCACGCATCAATCATATGGGTTCCTTTCGAGAATAAGGGCAAACGAAGCATCCATCATATAATGGAGCGACGCAACCAGAGAGGTCACCCATGGAATTTTACGCAAGCTGCCCCGAGGGCTTTGAGTCCGCACTCGCCGATGAGCTTAAACGCCTCGGGCTTTCGCATGTCCGCTGCCTGAAGGGCCGCGCTACGTTTGAGGGCGAGCTCGAAGAAGGCTATCGAGCATGCCTGTGGTCGCGCCTAGCCAGTCGCGTGTTCGTGGTGCTCGGGCGCTTTGAGGCACTGGATGCCGATGAGCTGTACGACGGTGTTTACGACATCGCCTGGGAGAGCATCGTCCGCCCGGGTGCCACCATCGCCATCACCGCTCGCGGCGTGACCGAGCAGCTGCGCAACACGCGTTTCTCGGCCCTGCGCGCCAAGGACGCGCTGTGCGACCGTCTGGCCGAGGCCACGGGCCGTCGCGCCGACGTTGACGCCGCCGACCCCGACGTTCACCTGCTGCTTTCGCTTCGTCAGCGTCGCGCGAGCATCAGCCTGGACCTTTCGGGCGACCCGCTGTTCAAGCGCCTGCCGCCCGCCGCGACCCGCGCCGGCGAGGGCACCCATGTGCTGCGCCCCGACTACGCTGCGCTGGTTCTGGCACAGGTCGGCTGGACCGCGCTGTGTGAGCGCGAGCTGACGGCCGACGACTACGAAAACGAAGCCCTGCCCACGCTGGTCGACGCCTCGTGCGCCGGCGGCGGTCTGCTGCTGGAGGCCGTGAATATCCTGACCGACCGTGCACCGGGCGCCGCCCGCGAGCACTGGGGCTTTGAGGGCTGGCAGCTGCACGACGCCGCCCTGTGGAAGCAGGTGCTTGCCGAGGCGCGCGAGCGCGAAACCGCAGCCCGCGAGCGCCAGGCGCGCATCGTTGCCGCGGACATCGATCCCGCCGCCCGCAAGACCGCCGAGCGCATGGTCAAGTACGCCGGCTACAAGCGCTTTGTCGATTTTTGCGCCGCCAAGTCCGCCACCGTGCTGGACCATGCGGGCGCCGTCGCCGGTGCCGCCGTGGTCGCGGACACCACCGAGACGCCGCTTTCGCTCATGCACGACGCCATGACGCTGGTCGGCGAGCTGCGCCGCGCGC
>CABQHZ010000106.1 GCA_902464175.1 uncultured Collinsella sp.
TGCCGCAGGGCTATGACACCATGATCGGCGAGAACGGCTCCAAGCTGTCCGGCGGAGAGCGCCAGCGCATCTCCATTGCTCGTGCGCTGCTCAAGGACGCTCCCATTGTCCTTTTGGACGAGGCCACGGCGAGCCTGGACGTCGAGAACGAGACCGTGGTGCAGGAGGCGCTTTCCCGCCTGCTCGCGGGCAAGACCGTCATTGTGATCGCGCACCGCATGCGCACGGTCGAGAATGCGGACAAGATTGTGGTCCTGAAGGACGGCGTGGTCGCCGAGCAGGGCACGCCCGCCGAGCTCAAGGCGGCAGGTGGAGAATTCGCCCGCATGGTCGCGCTGCAAAAGGAAGCAGCTACCTGGCAGCTGTAGGACTGTGGCAAAGGGACTGTCCCTCTGTCACACTTCATTGTATATGATGAAAATGTAACAAAACTGCCTTAAAACTTCCGTAAATGTGATAACTATCACGTTTTACCCAGGGTAAAATGTGAGAAATCTCACATTTACGGAAGTTTTTTGCGGGAGGTCGGTCATGCAGCGGGATATCATCGCCAAGCTTAATGCTTGGAAGGCGTCGGAGTATCGTAAGCCGCTCATCCTTAAAGGAGCGCGTCAGGTTGGAAAGACGTGGGCGCTCAAGGAGTTCGGCCGCGCCTCGTATCGCAACTGCGTATACCTGACGCTTGAGGAGCCATCTCCCGGGGTTCAAAGCGAATATGCGCAGTTTTTCGAGGGCACGCGTGATCCGCGGCGCATTATTTCAAATCTATCCTTGGCGTTTGGCCAGCCCATCGATCCTGGCGAGACGTTGCTTATTGTTGACGAGATCCAGGACTGCCCCTCTGCAGTTGGTGCTCTCAAGTATTTTTGCGATGAGGCCCCCGAATATCACGTTGCGTGCGCAGGGTCTTTGCTGGGTGTTCGCTTGTCCCGCGAGACGAGTGCCTTTCCGGTGGGAAAGGTCGAGTTCATGGAGATGCACCCCATGAGCTTTTCTGAGTTTTTAAAGGCCGAAGGCGCCTCAAACTATGATGCGTATCTTGGCGGTCTGGATCAGATCGAGGCGGTACCGGATTTCTTTCATGTCAGACTCGTCGAGCACCTTCGCCGCTATTTTGCATGCGGTGGCATGCCGGAAGCTCTTGGTCGGTGGGTCGAAACGGGTGACATTGCTCAGGTTGATAAAGTGTTATCCGACCTCTTGGATTCCTATGAGCGTGATTTTGCCAAGCACGGTGGTCGTGCACAGTTCGCTAAGCTTTCGCAAATTTGGAACTCAATTCCAACGCAGCTGGCGCGCGAGAATAAAAAGTTTGTTTGGGGTGCGGTTCGCGAGGGGGCTCGTGCCCGCGAATATGAGGACGCTCTGGAATGGCTCGCCGATGCCGGTCTGATCACGTCGGCGCGACTTAATACCGGCGGCGGAATACCGCTCTCGGCCTACGATGATCTCAAGGCCTTTAAGGTCTACTGTCTTGATGTTGGCTTGCTGCGCCGTATGGCAAAGCTCGATGCTTCGGCATTCGCCATCTCGGACGCGATTTTTTCTGAGTTCAAAGGCTCGTTTGCCGAGAACTATGTGCTTCAGGCGTTGCTTCCGCAGCTGGATGCCGCTCCGCGCTATTGGACTAACGAGAAACCAAGGCACGAGGTCGATTTTTTGATCCAAGTTGGAAACGATATCGTTCCCGTTGAGGTCAAATCGGGAGAGGTCGTTCATTCCAAGAGTTTGAAATACTATGCCGACAAACATGCGGAGACGACCCCGTTGAGAGTCCGTTACTCCCTTAAGAATCTGAGGCTTGACGATGGGGTGTTCAATATTCCACTGTATTTGGCCGACCGATCCGTTCCTCTTATCAAGAAAGCGCTCGCAATGTGATAAAGGGACCGTCTCTTTACCGCATTGCAGGGCAGTGGAAATCGAAGGTGAATGGTTTTCCGGGAAGTGAACGACCTTATTTGGACCCCCGAAGCATCGACACTTTTTGGTCTCGCTTTCCTGCGGTTTTGTCGAGTTTTTCCTGCGGTTTTGCTGGCGAAAAATGCGGATGCTTCGGGGGCCTGATTTTACTCGTTCACTTCTCAGGAAAGTAATAGACCTCGATCAGTGGGGCGGAGGAGGGGAATTCTCTGATGCCACGGATGTGTGTCTCGACGAGTGGTTTGTCGTAAGCCGGAGATTTCCCGACTATAAATTTCCAAAAAGTTAGTTATGGCTGACCATAATTGTTGGATAAACTATTTTTCGATAGTGTGCTCGAGCAAGTTTGGTAACTCGGGTGCTGAGGCACCGTGCCGTGTTCAATGCGGCAAAAGGGAGAAGCAATATGAAGAAGTCGACGTTTAACACCCTGCTTGTTGGTGGCGGTTTTCTGCTTGGTACGGCTGGCATCAAGCTGCTCACTAGCACTCCGGTAAAGAATGCCTGCGTGCAGGGCATCGCGTGCGGCATGCGCGTCAAGAACGGTTACCAGGACATGGTCGAGCAGGCCAAGGCCGAGGTCGACGACATGGTTGCTGAGGCTGCTTACATCACCCAGAGCGAGGCCGCCGCGGACAACGCAGCCGAGTAGCACTCCCAGGCACAAACTATGAGATTCTCGATTATTAGCGAGATCCCCGGCAGGACCCGTCTTCAATTGGCGGGTCCTGTGCCAGAGAGCGATCTCGATGCACTTCTTAAGCTCAGCGGCGACATCGACGGCGTGCACAAGGTGTGTGTCTACGGCCGTATTGGCCAGATGGCGCTCGAATACGACGAGCCGAGCCGGGACGCCGTGCTGACCGCTGTCGGCGCGCTCGATGCCCAGGCCATCGCCGATGCCAAGTCGGGTTACGTGATGCAGCTTGAGCCGCGCAGGCACAAACTCGTTATGGATCTTGCCACACTTATCGGCGCCCACTACGCGCGCCGCTGGTTCCTGCCTACGCCGCTGCGTGCCATCTTTGTCGTGGCCGGTTACATGACCTTTTTGCGCGCCGCCCTCCGTGAGCTCGCACAGCCGCGCCTGACTGTTCCCGTACTCGACGCTTCGGCTATCGGCATTTCGTTCGTCAAACGTGATGTCGACACCGCGGGCCAGACGATGTTTCTGCTCAACGTGGGCGAGCTGCTCGAGGACTACACGCGCGCCATGAGTGAAAACGAGCTCATCAACTCGCTGCTCGATGTGCCCGATAAGGCACAAAAAGTGGTCGGCGACACCGAGGTAAGCGTTGCCGCGACCGAGCTTGAGCCCGGCGATCTGGTCGCCGTGCGCACTGGCATGTCCATTTGCATCGATGGCGTGGTCGAGCAGGGGAGCGCCATGGTCAACCAGGCGACCCTGACCGGCGAGCCGCTTGCCGTCGAGCGCAGCGTGGGCGACGACGTGTTTGCCGGCACCGTCGTCGAAGACGGCAGCATCTTGGTGCGCGTGCGCGCCAACACGGCCCAGACCAAACTGCGCTCGATCGTCTCGCTCGTTCAGACGGCCGACTCGCTCAAATCCGAGGGCCAGTCGCACATGGAGGACCTCGCCAACAAGATCGTTCCGTGGAACTTCCTGCTTGCGGGCCTGGTCGCGCTCACCACGCGCAGTCTCATTAAGACCTCCGCGGCGCTGATGGTCGACTACTCGTGCGCGCTCAAGCTCACGGGTTCAGTCGCCGTCATGACTGCCATGAGCGATGCTGCCAAGATGGGCGTCATGGTCAAGGGCGCTAAGTACTTTGAGTCGTTTGCCAAGGCTGACACCATCGTCTTTGACAAGACGGGCACGCTGACCGAGGCCCAGCCGCGCCTGGCTTGCGTGCTCACGACCGACGGCTGGAGCGAGGACGAAGTTCTGCGCCTTTCCGCCTGCCTGGAGGAGCACTTTCCGCATCCGGTGGCGCGCGCTGTGGTCAACGCCGCCCGCGAGCGCGGGCTCGAGCATCGCGAGCGCCACGCTGCGGTCGAGTATATTGTGGCGCACGGCATCGCTTCGTCCATTGAAGGGCGTCGCGCCATCATCGGTTCCGCGCACTTTGTATTTGAGGACGAGGGTGCGCAGCTCGAGTCCGACATCAAGGAGCGCATCGAGTCCCAGATGCAGGGCTTGTCGCCGCTGTACCTGGCGGTCGACGGCACGGTCGTCGGCGTGCTCGGCATCGAGGATCCGCTCAAGCCCGGGGTCCGTGAGGCCATCGCCGACCTGCATGCTCTGGGCGTCAAGCATGTCGTTATGCTCACGGGCGATTCGGAGCGCACTGCCGAGCGCATTGCGCGCGAAGCGGGTGTCGACGAGTTTAAGGCCGAGCTGCTGCCCGAGGACAAGTACGCCTATGTGGAGCGCATTAAGAGCGAGGGGCGCCACGTTGCCATGGTGGGCGACGGCGTCAACGACTCGCCGGCGCTGGGTCTGGCCGATGTGGGCCTGGCCATGGGCGGCGGCAGCGACATTGCCAAAGAGGTCGCCGACATCATCTTGACCGATACGGACCTTGCCGCAATTGTGCGCCTGCGCCGTATGAGCCAGGGGCTCATCGACCGTCTGACGAGTTCGTATTCCAAGGTGATGCTCACCAACTCAGCACTCTTGGCACTGGGCATTACCGGCATGATCACTCCGCAGACGTCGTCGCTGCTGCACAACGGCTCAACGATCGTCTACAGCCTGGGCAACGCAAAGGCTTACCTACGCTAGCAGGCGTGTTCGCCCACGTTATTTGGCCTGCACCCGGATGGCATGCCGCCATTCGGGTGCAGGCTTTTTGCGTTTGACCGCTTGCTAGCGTCTCTATATAGTGGTGCTAGCAGGGCTAGCAATTGAAGGGAGCGGGTCAACGTGGGTGCTGTTAGCGGCATGGCGCAGGTGAACGTTCGCGTAGATCGCCAGGTCAAGAACCGTGCCGAGGAGGTGCTGCGGCTTTCGGGCGCCTCACTGCCCGAGCTCATCAAAAAGGTGGTGGCCAAGGTCGCGCAGGGCGGCGGTCAGTGTGAGGAGGTGCTCGCGGCCGTCGACGATCGGCGGCTGACCGTCGCGCCCGATACACCGTTCGCCGCGTCGTGGGCAGCGGCGGATCAGCTTTACGCGGACCTGGGTATCGATACATCGGCTGCATCCGATGACCGCGACTGGGACACAATCTATTCCGAAGCTATGGACGAGCGCTATCGCCAAAAGGGGATGATCCAGTGAGTGGGGCGCCTCTCAAAATAATGGTGGACGCCAACGTATGGGTTGATTCGTTTTGCGTCGACCATGCCGAGTCGCTTGCTGCGCGTGCGTTTATTGGGCAGGCGACGGAGACGGGGGCGTTGCTGTTCTTCCCGGTGCATATCGCCAAGGACGTACTGTACGTTGTCCAACACGAACTCAAGCGTAGCGTTCTTGCCAGTGGGGGAGCGCTCGACGAGGCATCTGCCGGTGCAATTTGCGATGCGGCGTTGGCGTTTGCTCGGAACATGACCGAAAACGCCACGGCCGTGGGTGCAGATGCGTCGGACCTTTGGCTGGCCG
>CABQHZ010000107.1 GCA_902464175.1 uncultured Collinsella sp.
AGCTCGGCCGCAACCCCTACAAGCAGGATGTCTTTGAGGGCACCAGCGATTGGGAGAAGGCAACCGCTCGCCGCGCCAAGGTTGATTACGCTCACGCCGAGTAACATGCCCGGCGCGCATGCCGCTTGAATGTGAAGTCGCCTAGCCGATTCCGCGCAATGCAACGTATTGCATGCCCCCGGAAAGCGATTTGCCCGCTTTCCGGGGGCTTTTTGTTGTTGCGCGCATCCACACACATTCAAAACCTCTCGCACAGATAAAATCAGATTTCCGATCGCCTGACAGCTCTATATGACCCTGTTTTTGGGTACATTGTTGTCCCGATATTGAGCTTGGGGGATGTATGAATGATGAGACGATGGGCCAAGAGGATGCGGCCCAAGATGCAGAAGCTTGCGCTGAGGCCTTGGAGAGCTTAGACCGGATTTCACTCGATGAGATTGCGTTTGACGATTCGGGCGTTGATGTGCAGGATGAGCCGGAAGCCGAGGCGCAGCCCGATGATCAGGATGCAGACGACGTTGAGCCTGCCGAAGATGAGGCAGGTCACGAAGACACCGAAAGCGAAGCCGGCAATCAGCCCGGATCCGACACGGGCGAGGAAACCGTCTTGCTCGACAGCTTGCCGGCCGAGGATTCGCTGACCCGCGAGCTTCCTGGTCTGGGTTCCGCACCAGCCGTGGACGAGACCATCGCCATGGGCGATATTCCCCTGCCGTCCGTTCCCTCGGCACGCGAGGCCGAGGTTCGCCATCGCAAGATGTCGCCCAAGCGCCGAAATCTGATGGTTGCCGGCGTCGTGGCTGTCGCGCTTGTCGCCGGTGGCGCGGGCTATGCCGCTTGGAACGGATACCGGCAAGAACAGGCCGCCGTTGCCGCCGCCAGTGCGCACACGATGATGTCGGTGCAGATCGGCATGCACGCCGCGGGGCTCGACAGCTCAACCGGCTCCAAGATTCCCGTGCAGGTGAGCGGGCAGGACTCCGACGGCTCCTCGGTGAGCGAGACGCTCTATGTTGACGAGCACGGTCGCGGCATTAAGCTACTGCCCGGCGATTACACGCTTTCCATCGCCGGCTCCCCCATCGCGGCCGACGGCACCATCTATACCGTCCCGACCACCAAGGCGCAGGTCACCGTTAAGAGCGATGGACAGGATTTAAGTGCCCAGGCCGTCTTTAAGCTCAAGGTGCCTTCGGCCGACACGGTGACTGACGACCAGATCGATGCCGCCGCCAAATATGCCGAGGAGGGAGGCGCGAGCTCCGCCGCCACCGCCAAGGTGCTCCAGCAGGCGGCAACCGCACGGCGCGACGCCGCCGTCAATGCCATGAGCGCGCAAAAGGCACAGGCGGCCCGTGATGCCGACGCCCGTCACAAGGCAACCGACCTCTACCAGCTCGATATCCCCGTCGAGTGGTACGGCAAGGTCGAGACTTGGCAAAATGGCAGCACGCTATGCATCTATCTTGCCGGCGACAGCGATACGCCGATTGTGACGCTCGTCGCAGTGCGCGAGGGCGAGAGCTTTACGCCTGATGAGGGCGATACGGTTTTGGGTGCGGCCAACCTAGGCAACGGTTATACCGTCTACGCCAGCGGCCCCGTCTATCCGTACGTGGTGCCCCAGACCATCAACGGACGGACGCAGAATCCCGTGTCAACCTACCCCATGAACACTGCCATTGAGCTTGTCGAGCTCACGACCGGTAACCGCTACACCTATAGTCAGATCAAGAACGACCTGGTTGGCAAACACGGCAACGCAGACGCCGCGACCAAACTCGAGACCGACTACCTCGCGCAGATCCTGCTGCCGAGCATCAAAGCCCAGGACTAGCCGGGCGTAGCAAGGTGCTCCCCAACTGTGATGAAGGAGCCAGGAGATCCTGACCCCACAGGTCCATAGATGATTAGGCAAGGAGCCACTTCCATGCGGGCACAACGTGTACCACACCATGCTCGCATGGAATATCGGTCTGTTCATCCATGGTAACGATTGCCGACTCGCCAAGACCGAACTGGGCCATCGAGGCATCAAGCGCGGCAATTTCGCGCTCGCGCGTTTTCTCACTTGCCATATCCGCACTCACCTGAATCAGGCTATAAGCCCGCATGAGAAGCGCGTCCCCAGCCACAAAGTCCACCTCATGGCTTTTGCTCTTCTCTTTGATCAGCAGGCGGCAGACCGAGCCGGTCCTCACCGCGGGAGTCCTTCTTCTGAGCGCATTGAACACTGCGGTCTCGAGCCTCTGGCCCTGGTCCAATGCCGATGCGGGAGAGAATGCTCCAAACATCGCAGGGTCGACAGCGTAGACCTTAGACGCAGACCGCATGTTATTTGCCAGTGAACGCGTGAACTCCGGCACAGAAAATAACAGGTAGGCGTCCTCATAATACTCAAGTAAATCGCTGAGCGAATTACGACTGACGGGTATCTGTCTGCTCTTGAACTCGTTGTACACTTTGTTCACTGACAGCTCTCGTCCCGAAGATGCCATACACCGCGTCAAGAACAGCGATGCCAGGCGAGGGTTCTTGACGTCGTAACGTTCAACGACGTCCATGGCGACCGTTCGCGAAGCATATTCCTGTAGCAGCTGAATCGCGTCTGCAGGCGTCTGCTCAAGTGTCGCGATGAATCCCCCTTGTTCAAGATACCCGATCAGATGATGTCGAAGCAGCGCTGCATCGCTCGGGGAAAAGGTCGCATCTGGCTCGGGAACGCTCCCCGTCTTATATCGAACGTATTCCGAAAAACTCAACGGAAAAAGCTCTCGCACAAGAGAACGACCCCTGAACTCGCTCTTAAGTTCTGAGGACAGCATCTTAGAAGAAGATCCCGTCACATAGACGGTCGCTTTCTCCGTATCGACTACACGCCGCAGAAACGCACCCCATTCGGGAATTTCTTGGATCTCGTCAAAGAAAATGTAAGCGCCCTCGGTTCGAGCAGCAGGATACAGCGCATAGAACGTGTCGAGCACGTCCGCCAGCAGCGATGGCTCATACGGGCGCAAGCGCTCATCCTCAAAATTGAAGTAAAGCATCCGGTCAAGCTCGACGCCCCGGCTCTGAAGCCGCCGCATCTCCTGATACAGGCGATACGTCTTTCCACAACGGCGGGCCCCCACAATCACATTTACGATGTTGTCGCGCTTTGGCTCCTGTGGGTTTCCTAGATCAAGGTCTCGCTCAAAGACCTGCGGAACCCCCTGCTGTTCAAAGTCCTTTATTTTCTGGGCGATCAAGTCGTTGAATGCCATGATTCTCCAATCTTGCTCTCTAGCTAATCAAGATTATAACGATTCTTGATTAGCAGGAGAGCAAGATTATGCGTAACTTGATTAATGGATAAGCAAGTTTTCTATTAGTGGCCCATCCCGGAGGATATCGAGCGGCCGAGGGGGGCAGGCATGGACGCCTCTAGCCGAAAACAAAGTAGCTAAAAAAGCCCCATCCCAAATGAGCTACTTAACGCCAGGGGTCAGCTTCGAAGAGGGGCTCGCGCTCGGGGCGGCGATCGCTGTAGGGATCGTAGCCGTCGTCGTCCTCGTTCTCGGCACGGATGTAGGGGTCGCGCGGCTTGGGTGCCGGCTTGGGTGCAGGCCTGGGTGCGGCCGGCGCGGCGTTGGCGACCGGCGCATTCGTCTTGTTCTTGTCTATCATCTGCATATCTCCTTGCCGTGCAATCGTGTTCAACATCATCGATTGTCGCACGAAAAAGGGCGGCGGACCCAATTAGATCCGCCGCCCTTGGCGTTTAGAGACGGCTGGTAGATTTTAAGGCATGCCCCAAAAGTCTACTCGGCGTCGGGGACCTCGTAGGTGGCCGCCGGCGTGTTGTCGCACACGACGGTAAAGCCGCCGTCCTTGTCGACATCGACCGTCACCTGATCGCCCTCGCGCACCGTGCCGTCGATGATAGCGGCCGCGATGGCATCCACAACCTCGCGCTGCACCAGGCGCTTGAGCGGACGGGCGCCAAAGACCGGGTCCAAGCCGCCCACGGCGAGCATCTGCTTGGCTGCCGGGGTGATGGCAAGCGTCATGCGCTCCTTGGCCAGACGTGCGCGGACGTCGGCGAGCTGGATGTCGACGATCTTCTCGATCTGCGCCATGCCGAGCGGATGGAACACCACGATGTCGTCGATACGGTTGAGGAACTCGGGACGGAAAGTCTGAGCCATGGCCGCGTCGACCTGATGGCGCATCTCTTCCTCGTCCTTGCCGGAAAGCTCGGCGATAGCCTTGGAGCCCACGTTGGACGTCATGATGATGATCGTGTTCTTGAAGGACACCTGGCGACCCTGACCGTCGGTCAGACGGCCGTCGTCGAGCACCTGCAGCAGCACGTTAAAGACATCCGGATGAGCCTTCTCCATCTCGTCGAGCAAGATCACGGAGTACGGACGACGGCGCACGGCCTCGGTGAGCTGGCCGCCCTCGTCGTAGCCCACGTATCCCGGGGGCGCACCGATCAGACGCTGGACGCTGAACTTCTCCATGTACTCGGACATGTCGATACGCACGAGCGCGCGCTCGTCGTCGAACAGGCACTCGGCCAGCGCCTTGGCGAGCTCGGTCTTGCCTACGCCGGTGGGGCCCAGGAAGAAGAAACTGCCGATGGGCTTGTCCGGGTCGGAGAGGCCCGCACGGCTGCGGCGCACGGCCGCGGCCACAGCGGACACGGCCTCGTCCTGGCCGATGACGCGCTTATGCAGCTCGCCCTCCAGGCCCTTGAGTTTGTCGAGCTCGCCCTGCATCATCTTGGACACGGGCACGCCGGTCCAGGCGCTCACGACCTCGGCGATCTCATCGGAGGTCACCTGCTCGTTGAGGCCCTCGCCGTCCTGCTGCTTTTGCGCCTCGAGCGCAGCCTCGGAATCCTGAATCTGCTGTTGCAAACCCGGAATCACGGAATAGCGCAGCTCGGACGCACGGCCCAGATCGCCGTTGCGCGTTGCGCGCTCCTCTTCGCTCTTGGCCTCGTCAAGCTGCCCCTTGAGCTCCTGTACGTGGTCGATGGCGTTCTTTTGGTTGAGCCAGCCAGCCTTTTGCACGTTGAGCTTTTCTTGGACCTCGGCAATCTCCTGACGCAGGGCCTCCAGACGCTCCTTGGAGGCATCGTCGGTCTCCTTCATGAGCGCCTGCTCCTCAATCTGCAGCCGGGTGAGCTGACGCGTGGTGGCGTCGATCTCGACCGGCATGCTGTCGAGCTCCATGCGCAGGCGGCTTGCAGCCTCATCGACCAGGTCGATGGCCTTGTCGGGCAGGAAACGGTCAGCGATGTAGCGATCGGAGAGGTCGGCGGCGGCCACGAGCGCGCTATCGGTGATATGCACGCCGTGGAAGATCTCGTACTTCTCCTTGAGGCCACGCAGGATCGAGATGG
>CABQHZ010000108.1 GCA_902464175.1 uncultured Collinsella sp.
GCTGATCAACAGTTTGTAACCATGTGCCGCGATATTCTGGACCATGGCACCACCACCGAGGGCCAAAAGGTCCGCCCGGTGTGGGAGGATGGCACCCCTGCCTATACCATTAAAAACTTTGGTGTCACGGCACGCTATGACCTGCGTGAGGAGTTTCCGGCGCTTACCTTGCGTCGTACGGCCCTCAAATCTGCTATGGATGAGATCCTATGGATCTATCAAAAGAAGTCCAATAACGTGCATGACCTCAACAGCCATATTTGGGACGAGTGGGCCGACGAGACTGGCTCCATCGGCAAGGCCTACGGGTATCAGATTGGGCAGAAGAGCCATTATGCCGAGGGCGACTTTGACCAGATGGATCGCGTGCTGTACGACCTTAAGAACACGCCGTACAGCCGCCGCATTATGACGAACACCTATGTGTTTAGCGACCTGTCCGAGATGCACCTGTATCCGTGTGCCTACAGCGTGACGTATAACGTGACGCAGCGTCCGCAGGATGATAAACCGACGCTCAACATGATTCTCAACCAGCGCAGCCAGGATATTTTGGCTGCGAACAACTGGAATGTGTGCCAGTACGCCATTTTGCTGATGATGGTCGCGCAGTCGGTCGATATGATCGCTGGCGAGCTGCTGCATGTGATTGCCGATGCCCACATTTACGACCGTCATGTCGATATCGTTCGCGAGCTTATTGAGCGTCCGCAGTTTGCTGCGCCTAAGGTAACGCTTAACCCCGATGTACATGACTTCTATGCGTTTACGACCGATGATCTGATCGTCGAGGGCTATGAGCACGGCCCGCAGGTCAAGAACATCCCCATTGCGGTGTAGGTGACGCGCATGACGTGTAAGCTTTCCGCCATTGTCGCCGTGTGTGACGATTGGGGCATTGGGTGCGAGGGTGACATGGTCGTGTCTAATCGCGCTGACATGCGTCATTTTGTGGCGCGCACCAAAGGCTGCCCGGTCATTATGGGACGCAAGACGCTGCTGAGTTTTCCCGGCGGGCGTCCGCTCAAGAACCGTCGTAATATCGTGCTCACGCGCGATGAGGACTTTGCTGCCGAGGGCGTCGACGTGGTGCATAGCGTCGACGAAGCGCTCACCGCGGTAGCCGATGAGCCCGTTGCGTGGGTGATCGGTGGCGGCGAGGTGTATCGGCAGTTTTTGCCGTATTGCGCCGAGGCCGAGGTTACGCATAACCATTGCGTGCATGACGTGGATACGTATTTTCCCGATCTGGATGCCGATCCCGCGTGGGAGATTGCGCGGCGTGGCGGTGTTGCCACGATTGCCTCGGGCGAGGGCGACGAGGGTGTCGATTATGAGTTCGTAACGTATCGTCGCGTTGAGGCGTAAATCGTCCGGCGTGAACGGTATCATCGGATTGTTTGAATGCATGGGGCGGCGCTTAGCGTCGCCTCGTTTGGTATAGATGCGCTGTAAAGAAAGGTGCGGGCTGGCTGCTATGACTGATGCCGTTGAGGTGCTGCGAATCGATTCGCTCGAGGACGAGCGGCTTGATGCCTACGTGCGACTGACCGAGCGTGAGCTGCGCTGCGTGCTGGAGCCGCAGAAGGGCATTTTTATCGCCGAGAGTGCCAAGGTCATCGAACGTGCGGTTCGCGCCGGATACGAGCCGGTGAGCTTTCTTTTGGGCGAGCGCTGGCTCGACCAGATGATGCCGCTGTTTGAGCGCCTGGCGGTACGCGAGGGCGCGGGTCCGGTTCCCGTGTTCGTTGCCTCGATGGAGCTTATGGAGCGTCTGACGGGTTTTAACGTGACGCGCGGTGCGCTCGCGGCATTTCGTCGCCCGCGACAGATTCCGGTTGATGAGTTCTTGGGCGGCGTCATCGAGGCGGCGGGGGAGCGCCCGGTGCGCGTGTGCGTGCTCGAGGGCATTGTCGACCATACCAATGTGGGCGCAATATTCCGCTCGGCGGCCGCGCTCAACGTCGACGGCATTTTGGTCAGTCCTACGTGTTGTGATCCGCTGTATCGTCGTTCGGCCCGCGTGAGCATGGGCACGGTGTTCCAGGTGCCCTGGACACGCATTGGCAGCGAAGCGCGCGTATGGCCGCATGATGGGCTGGCGGCGCTACACGATGCCGGCTTTTCGTGTGCCGCTATGGCGTTGACGGATGATTCGGTGTCGCTGGACGATCCCGCGCTCCAGGAGATTGACCGCCTGGCAATCTTTATGGGCACCGAGGGTGCTGGCTTGGGCGCCAAGACCATTGCAGGCTGCGACCGCGCCGTGCGTATTCCGATGGCGCATGGGGTCGATTCACTCAACGTGGCCGCGGCAAGCGCTGTTGCCTTTTGGCAGCTGTGCCCGCATGTGAGCAACGAGTACCACTACCAGCCGGGGCTGTATCACTAGGCAGATAGTTAGCACCGGGCTCTGGTTCGGGGCGTTTCGGCCGACGTCGGTCGGTGCTAAGCTGGTATTGGCTTTGGTCTTAAATTGCCGTTTTGTTGTTTGACGTACGCTGGTGGGGAGGGCGTGTGGCTAAGAAATCTACGGCTATCGATGTAACGCAGGGTGTCATTTGGCAACAGCTGCTGTCGCTGTGCGTCCCTATCTTCTTTAGCTCGTTTTTTCAGCAGGCTTACACGCTTATTGGTACGTATATCGTCGGCCAGTTTGGCGGCAAGCTCGCGCTGGGTGGCATTCAAGCCACGATGGTGCTCACGGAGCTCTGCATTGGTTTTTGCGTCGGTGTGGGTGCTGGCTGTGCGGTCATTACGGGCCAGTTTTTTGGCCAGCACGATGACGAGCGCCTGAGCCGATCGGTCCATACGGCCATGACGCTCGCGCTGGTGGGCGGTATCGTTTTCTCGATTCTTGGCATAGTGTTCGTTGAGCCCATGCTGGTACTTATGAACACGCCGCATGAACTATTGGCCGAGGGCGTGGCCTATGCTCGTTGCTATTTTGCCGCCATGGTTGCGGCGCTGCTGCTCAATATGGGAACGGCGCTGCTGCGCGCCGTGGGCGACACACGCGGTCCTGCTGTGATCATTGCTTCCGGCTGCCTTGTTAATGCGGTGCTGGATGTCATCTTCGTTGCCGTGCTTCATATGGAGGCTCTGGGCTGCGGCATCGCGGTGGCGCTGACCATTTGCTCCAACGCCACGATGATCGTGATTCGTATGATGCACGCTCCGGGTGCGTGGCGGCTTTCACTGTCCAAACTCTGCATTGATCCTGGCATTTGTAAGAGCATGATCTCGTGTGGTCTGCCGCTTGGCTTTCAGTCTGCTGCGTATTCGATTTCCAACGTTTTGATTCAGGTGTCGGTCAACTCGTTTGGTGCCGATGTCACCACGGCGTGGGGTCTTTCGGGCCGTTTGGATGGCATTGTCTGGATGGTTACCGAGGCGCTTGGCGTTTCGATCACCACGTTCTCGGCACAGAACTTTGGCGCGCGCAACTACGAGCGCATGCGCAAGGGCTACCATACGTCGCTTGTGCTGTCGTTTATGCTCATTGGTGGCCTGTCTGCCGTGCTACTGGTGTTCTCGGGTCCGTTGTCGCGTCTGTTTGTCGACGATGCTTCGATTTCGGCCTACACCACGACGATTCTTCATTTCATCGCGCCGTTCTACGCGATCTTCTCGATTATCGAAAACGCGTCCGGCTCCATCCGCGGCGCTGGCGTGAGCTTCCAGCCTATGATGCTCACGATTTTTGGCACCGTCGTGCTCAGGGTGATCTGGGTGTTTGCGATTATGCCGTTCGATCCGTCGCTTGAGCACCTGCTGCTGGTCTACCCCGTAACCTGGGTAATAACCGCCACGATGTTCACCGTCTACCATCACAGCGGCAACTGGCTAGGCCGCGCCACTGCCTAATGATCCCTGGGGGACTGAGGAAAACGGATCATTGCTCTCCGTCGTGATGTCGATGATCCGTTTTCCTCCGTCCCCTTCTGATCAATTAGTATTCGATGCCTTGGCGGGCTAGGAGGCCTTCGTCGAAGTAGTGTTTGACGGGGCGCATTTCGGTTACTAGGTCGGCAAGGTCGGCGAGGGGCAGTAGACCTCGGCCGGTGAGCACGAGCTCCGTGGTGGTCGGTTTCATCGCGATCAATGCTTCGACATCTTCGCGCGTCACAAAGCCCCGTCGCATGGCTTCTCCCAGCTCATCCAAGATCAGCACGTCGACCTGGCAAATCTGCTCGCGCGCCAGCTCCATGATCTGTGCGGCACAGGCTTCGGGCGTATCGCGGTCGGCTTGTACGATGCGTAGCCCCAATCGAGGTGCTGCGTCATGCTCGGCGCAGTGCAGCTTCTTGGCAAACTGCAGCATAAGCACGTTAAGTCCATAGCCCGTGGCGCGCAGTGCAAGCCCCAGCGCAGCCGTCGTCTTGCCCTTGCCATCGCCCGTGTAGATCTGAACCTTGCCGACTTCCAGTGATGCCATCTCTGTCCTTTCGTGCTCGGCGTCGGTTTATCGCCGTCCTGGTTGGGTATTCTAGAAAGCATTATCAACCCCAGTAGATGGAGTTCAAGCAGATGGAGATGGATGACAACAAACGTAGACGGAATATGATCCTCTACGTGCTCATCGCCTTCGTCGTCTACCTCGTGCTCTCGACCGTTCTGTTCCCCAACATCGGTCACACGCAGCAGATTACGAAGACCGATTACTCGACGTTTGTCAAAGCGCTTGATAAGAAGAGCGTCGACAAGGTCGAGTACAACACGGACGATTACACGATTTATTACACTAAAAAGGGCGAGGACGAGAACATCGCCTACAAGACGACCGGTGTGCCGAATGACGCGGGCTTTACCGATCGCGTGCTTGAGTCTGGCGCTTCGCTGGAGTCGGTCGTTCCCGACAAGAGCTCGGGCCTGATGACCTACTACCTGATCACGCTCATTCTTCCCATGGCGATTTTCTTCCTGATTGGCTGGTGGCTCAACCGCCGCATGAAGAAGGCTATGGGCGATGACGGCCCGTCGATGAACTTTGGCGGCGGTGGTTTTGGCGGCGGCGGATTGGGCAAGTCCGGCGCGCGCGTGATCGCCTCCAAGGACGTGGGCGTGACCTTTAAGGACGTCGCCGGCCAGGAAGAGGCCAAGGAGTCCCTCAAGGAGGTCGTCGACTTTCTGGAGAAGCCGCAGCGCTACGAGGAGATCGGCGCCAAGCTGCCGCGCGGCGCTCTTCTTGTGGGCCCTCCGGGCACTGGTAAGACCCTGCTTGCCAAGGCTGTGGCCGGCGAGGCGGGCGTGCCGTTCTTTAGTATTTCTGGTTCTGAGTTCGTCGAGATGTTCGTCGGCCGTGGCGCTGCCAAGGTGCGCGATCTGTTTAAGCAGGCCAAGGAAAAGGCCCCGTGTATCGTCTTTATCGATGAGATCGATAC
>CABQHZ010000109.1 GCA_902464175.1 uncultured Collinsella sp.
GTTCGGACGCCTCGTAGATAAACTGGAAGAACGCCTGGAACACGCCGACGGTCATGTGACCGGCAACCAGCATGCTGCAGCCCACGAGCGCAATCACGATCTGCGCCAGGCGACCGATAAAGCGAACCGCGGGTCCGACGGCGTTGATCATAAAGTCGGCCTTGGTGCTCACGCGGGCCAGCTCGCCCGAGGCCTCGTGCACCTCGGCAGAGCTCTGGTGCTCACGGTTGAATGCGCGAATCACCAAACGGCCCGAATAGCCTTCCTCGACCGCGCTCGTGATTTTGGACACCCACTCCTGACGCTCGCCCGTCACATCATGCGTACGGCGCGAAACCACCTTGGTCACCAGCAGCGATACCGCCGTAAAACCCAAAAAGATCAACGTGAGCCTAACGCTATAGACGAACATCATGATGATGGCGCCCGTCACGGTACCGATCGATACCAGCAGCTGCAGCAATCCGCGCTGCATACTCTCGGACATCTTGTCCAAGTCGTTGGTCGCGCGGCTGACCACTTCGCCGGGGCGATGCGCGTCAAAGTAGGCGAGCGGCAGGCGGCTGAGCTTCTGCGCGATGCGGTTGCGCAGACGCAAGTTGAGTCGCTCGGCCACACTCGACATCAAAAAACTCTGCAGCGCATAGAACGATCCGGCGGCCGTCCAGATCAAAAAGTAGACAAAGATGGTCTTACCGCACTGGTCCCAGGTGATGCTGAAGGTGGTTCCGCTGGCAAACGCCACCTGTATATGGCCCCACAGCTCGTCGATAACATGGGCGCTATATGCCGGCGCGGCGGTGTTAAAGATGACGTAGAACACGATGCTCGCAAACACGATGTAGAAGCGCCAATGGTCGCCGGCGGCCTCGCCCCACAAGCGGCGCACCGTCGCCCAGGTATCGCGGGGTTTCTCGTCCTCATCCTCGTCGTCCACATCGCGCATGCGCTCTGCTTCCGCGCGGGCACGCTCGTCCTCGGCACGCTCGTTTTCCTCGTACAGCGCTTGGCGGCGAGCCTCACGCTCGGCCGCGGCCTTGGCAACGTCATCCAGCCCGGTCGACGCGGCAGCCTGCTCGACCGCTTCGACCGCGTCCACAACGACGGCATCGATAGCGTCGCTGCGCTTCTTGAGCTCCCCGGTCATGCTACTCACCTCCCTTCATTTGCGATTCCGCGATGGCGCGGTATACCTCACAGGTTTCCATAAGCTCGCCATGCGTGCCCAAGCCCACGACCTCGCCATCCTTGAGCACGACAATCTGGTCGGCGTGCAGAATCGTCGAGATGCGCTGCGCGATGATGAGCACCGCGGCGTCGTGCGTCTCGTCCTGCAGCGCATGGCGCAGGGCCGCATCGGTCTTAAAGTCCAGGGCCGAAAAACTGTCGTCGAAGATATACAGGTCGGCGCGCTTCATGAGCGCGCGAGCAATGGCCAGGCGCTGGCGCTGACCACCCGAGAAGTTCGTACCGCCCTGGGCAACCGGGGTATCGAGCCCCTGCGGCTGATCGAGCACAAAGGTGCTCTGGGCAACCTGCAGCGCATGAAGCATGTCCGCCTCGGTCGCGTCCTCGTTGCCAAAGCGCAGATTGCTTGCCACGGTGCCCGAGAACAGCCACGCCTTCTGCGGCACATAGGCAATGCGCCCGCGAATCTCGTCTTGCGAAAGGTCGCGCAGGTCAACACCGTCCAGGCGAATGGCGCCCTTCGTGGCATCGTGAAAACGCAGCAAGAGCTTTGCCACCGTCGACTTACCCGAACCGGTCGAGCCCACGATCGCGGTGGTCTGCCCACGACGACAGGCAAAGTTCAGGTCGCACAGGGTGTCCTCGTCGGCATCGTCAAAGCGAAACGACATGTGATCGAACACGGCGACCGCATCGGCCCCGTCCTTTGAGTCGGACGCGGCCGCATCGAGCGTACGCTGGCCATCGACGATGCTCGGCTTAATCTCCAGCACCTGCTGTGCGCGGTTCAGACATGCGGCGGCACGCGGAAGCGTCAGCACCACCATCTGGGCCATCATCACAAAGAACAGGATCAGAAGCGCGTACTCCAGCACCGCCGAGATGCTCGCGATCTGCATGGCGTGGGCGCCCACGCGGTTGCCGCCAACCCACAGCACCGCTACCTCGGCGATGTTCATCAAAAAGAAGCTTGAGCTGTCGAGGCCCACAAACAGATGGTTGACTTTGATGGCGTTGGCGGCGTAGTCGCTAAACACCTCGTCCAGGCGCTGTTCCTCACGACGCTCCTTGTTAAACGCACGGATGACGCGCACGCCCACGATGTTTTCGCGCAGCACCACGTTCATGCGGTCGATAAAGCTCTGCAAGCGCATAAAGATCGGAGCCGCGTTGGCAACCGTAAAGACCGCCGCCACCAGCACAATCGCAACCACGACGCCCAGAAGCGTGCCCATGGCAGGATCGATAAACCAGGCGAAGATGATGCCCGCCACAGCCAAAAACGGCACGGGCAGCACCAGCTGAATCGTCTGCAGAATCGTCTGTTGAATCACGTTGATGTCGTTGAGCGAGCGCGTGATCATCGAGCCCGTGCCAAAGCGCTCAAAGTCACTGGCCGCGAGCTCGAGCGACTTGTCGTAGACGGCATTGCGGATATCGCAGGCCACGTTGGCGGCCAGGCGCGCCGAAAGATAGCAGCCCAACACCGCGCCGCCGCTGGCCATGCCGGTCGCGATAAGCATGTAGAGACCGTTACGCAAAATGTAGTCGACATCACCCGTGGTGATACCGGTGTTGACCATGTTCGCCAACATCGTGGGTACCAGCAGTGTGCCAACGTTGTCGATTAGCAGCACCAACAACGTCACCGCGACAAGCCTGCGATACGGCTTCATAAACCTCATTAAGAGTCGCACGACTCCCCCTCACCTTGATTCTCGGCCTGGCTCTCGGCAGCGATATGCTGCTTAAAGGCATCGCACTCATCGCCGAGCGCATGGGAAAATTTTCCGATTAGGCGCATGATTTCGCGTTGCTCACACGGCTCAAGCGCGCCAAAGGCTCGCTGCTCGGCCTTGAGTGCCGGCAGCGCATAACGCTCGGCAAACCGCATACCCGCTTCGGTCAAACGCACAACCTTGTTCTTACGGCTGCCTTCGGCAAACTCCAACGTTGCAAAGTCCCGCGCCGTCAAGGTTTTAATGGCCGAGTTGATGGTCTGCTTGCTGTAGAACCATTCGCTCGTCAGGCGGCTTACGGCAATACTGCCGCCCGCCGTGCTGGTATCGACGAGCATCCAGTAAGCGCAGTCCGAAAGACCGCAGGCGCGCGAGAACTCCGAATAGATATGGTCGAGTCCATTGAGCAACCGGTCGAAGTCGACCAGCGTAACCGCACTATTCATCTATCCCACCATTCGATTGTCCGATTTTTGACCAATTTTGTATCTCTAGATTAGTCCGAGTTTTGACTATCGTCAACAGGCTCTCCGCAAATGCTTGCACTTTTATGGCCTATCGGCAGAAAAAGACCGCCGGCGCGGGGGCGGCGCCAGCGGTCGCGTGAAAATCGGGTTTTATTGCCTGTTAGGCGGCGACGGCCTCATAGACCGTGGCGCCCGAGAAGCTGTCATGCAGACTCTTGCCGGCAATCCACGGCAGCTCGACGACCTCGCAGACCGTGTTGACCAGCTCGGAGCAGTCAGTAAAGTGGCCCTTGTCGTTGAGGGCCTCGCAATCCTGAACACGCCAATAGCCATCGGTGTGTGTGATGTAATACTCGTGATCGTCAATCGTCACAAAAGCGCGCGTCTTGGAACGCAGCAGCTTCAGAAATCCTTCGAAGTCGGTCTCGACGACATCTCCAGCCTGGAACATGATGTTACCTCCTGGCCCGGCGCCACCACGGCGCATTGATAAACGTTGGTACTCCTTTAGTAAAACCTTTATCAGAGGTTATGCGTTCGTCATTTAGGCAAGTGGTAAAAAACCGCAGGGTAGACGGGATAAAACGTTTAACCATCCCATTTGTTTGTCACATTCTGAAGGTACTTTTATGCAAACCTACTTTCCCAATTGGAATCTACCCTTTTGGCCGGGCAATTGACCGTCTATCGTTTGAGCCCGACGGGTATGAACGGGGCATCTGCAACGCCACCGCAAGGAGACACCATGGAGACTATCGAAGCACTCATTCACCGCCGCAGCTGCCGCAAATACAGCGACCGCCCTGTCGAGGCCGAAAAGCTTGCACGTATTATCGAAGCCGGCCAATATGCACCGAGTGGCATGGGCCGCCAACCGGTGACGTTTGTCGCCGTCACCGACCCCGCGACCGTCGAGCGTCTCTCACAGCTCAACGCCCAGGTCATGGGCAGCAACAGCGACCCCTTCTATGGCGCCAAGACCGTTGTGGTGGTGCTGGTCGACCGCAGCGTGCCCACGTATCTGGAAGACGGCTCGCTCGCCATGGGCAACTTGCTCAACGCCGCCTATGCACTGGGTGTCGATTCGTGCTGGATTCACCGCGCGCATGAGGTCTTTGACTCGCCCGAGGGCCTGGAGCTGCTGGCCAGCTGTGGCCTGCCCGCCGACGGCAGCCTGCGCGGTGTCGGTCACTGCATTCTGGGCTATGCCGAAGACACGCTACCCGAGCCCAAACCCCGCCGCGACAACGTGGTGTATGTAAAGTAATTAGCTCCGCCGTTCTAACGAACGGCGGACCCGCTCGCAACTTATCTTGCCGGTGGAGTTGTCGTCGTTTCGTTCGTTTGAGTCGTTTCGGCGCCGTCGCCCTGTTCGTCCTCGTCCTTTTGAGCGTCGGCAATGGTGGAGGCTGCCGCAACGATACCGCGCTGGGGCGCGACGCCCGTCTGGGTCTGAGCGCCCTCGACAATTTCTGTGCCTGCATGCGCGAGCTCGGGCGATTTAAACACTGCGTCCAAGTTGGCGCCGCCGCCGGCGTAGCCGAGTGCGGCAAGTGCGATCACAATCACCGCAACAACAACTGCAATCGGCACATAACGATGCCAACCAGCCGGATTGAGCCCACTGCGGCGAGCCGCACCGCGGCTAATATAGCCCAGCGTTCCGTCGTGCTTGAGCTTAGAGCCCACCACGCGCTTGCGCCGCCACAGCGACGACTCGGCCTGCATGGCCAAGCGAGCGCTTGCCGAAGGGTAGCCGTATTTGGTGCGCTTGAACGAACCGTCGAACCCCGACGCGTGCTTGCCCCACGTCCGGGACGTCGTGCGGCGGTTAACTGGAGTCGCGCTCCGTCTATTCCGGTTTGGTTTTGAAGTCTCCGCCATACGCCCCCGCACGCCGTAACACAATCG
>CABQHZ010000110.1 GCA_902464175.1 uncultured Collinsella sp.
TCCTCTGCTCTACCAACTGAGCTACCCAGCCATTTGAGGTGTGCCTTGTTTCAAGGCTTGATTAGTATAACCAAGGACGCGTTCCGGTCAACCGAGAATTTTAAAAAAGTTTTTGAGCACAGCCTCGGTTCTATAAATCGGCACGTCAGAGACATCAGCCGGCAGCAAGAAGTTTTTCGCTCAGAGCCGCACGGGCAAACTCACTTGGCGTCATCCCCTCGGCAGCCGCCCGTCGACGAATGGCCTCCTTCATTCCCAGAGGAATCTTGACCGACAACGTTGCCGTCCCCTCACCTGAGAGCGGGGGCCGTCCATGCACGATCCCACCAACGGTATGTTCGCCATCCGGAAACTCTCCGCGCTCGTACGACTCGCACCACGCGTCAATCATTTCATCCGTTACAACCTGACCATTAGCGGCCGTATACGTCTTGTCCATCATCGACCCCTTTGCCGAGCCTGTTCAATCTCCTGCCAAAATTTCTTCTGGACTGGAGACAAGGCATGAATGATAAGCCACCCACGGACAAGCTCGACCGCGACAAGCTCCACGCTTCGTCCGTCTGGGAGCCATCCAATCGCAAGCCATCTCGGCGGCTCGTCCTTCGACTCGCGACGAATGCACTCAGTAACCGCAAGCCAAGCGCTAAGCACCTGATTTTCCGTCAGGTGCTTTTTAGCGTTGGGATGGATCTCAACATCCATGCATCTTCTCCTCCATCTTACCCAATTTCGTATGACGAAAGTCCGCTGTCGCCAATTCTTAAGCCGGCACGCGTTGGAGAGCAGGGGTCGAAACAATGATTGAAGAGCGTTCTAGTGCGGCCCAGGCGCCGGGGCAGGAGCACATACGCCAGGGACATACGTTTTCGTAGCGCGCGAGGATATTGCCGTCGCGATCGATGAAGGCGATGTCGATGGGATAGGCCATAAAACACGTATGGACCGAAGAGCAGCGTGGAAATGCCATGACGAGCGGCAGACCGTTGGCGGCAACCGGACACCGTCCCAGCATGCCGCGCAGGCGCACGGCAAACGACTCCGCCACCGCAAACTCGGCCGGCGTCCAGCCCAGCCTATTGAGTGCCCGCGCGTAGGCGATGTAGGACGAGACCGCGGTCACATGACCACCCCCGGACGCCATGGATCGACCGTCACCGCGCGCTCGTGCGACAACGTTGTCGGCGCCCCCAGCGGAACGCCAGCGATGCTGAGAGAAGTCGGCCACGGCTCATAGTGCATGGTGCAGGTGTAGGTCCTAAACGTACCGGATAGGGAGAGCAGGCCACCATCCGATGCCTCCGCGCCTTGCTCGCTCGACACTTCAATCTGCAAGTCATAGCCTTCCATGGCATTCAGAATTTGAGTCTGAACCGTCGCCGAGGCATCGGCAGAGCTTTCGTCGCCCTCCCCCTCCGACGCCACGGCGTGCGCCAACACGATGTCGGGCACCACGCGGTCGAAGCGCGCGACAGCGCTGGCATAGATCATGACGTTGTACACGATGAGTGCCAGCACCAGCAAAACGGGCGTAACCACTGCCATCTCCACCGTCGCTTGGGCGCGCTCCTCGCGCAGACGCATGCGGATACTCATTACGACCCACCGCCCAGAGCGCCAACCAGCGTGGCGACATCGACGGTGAGCGGGATGGAGCCGCCGCCGGGCAGAGGAATCTCCGCAAGCGTGAACGTCGTGCCGCTGATGGTGCGTTCGACTTGATATTCCAACGCCTCGCAAAGCGCCTTGGGATCGGTCACGCCCAACGGAATACTTCGCAGCTTGTCTTGCGCTTGAGAGAAACCAGCAATGTCAGACCCCGGGCTCTTAATGACGTTGGCGGAATCGGTCAGCACTGGCTTTCGCAGGCGCAAGTCGCACGGTTCCAAACCCAGCGCCGCCACGGACGCCGAAACGGTATCGCCGAGCCACGATGCGATGGAGCCCAACGCACCGCTGCCCCCTCCTAGGCCTTTAATCATCTCGCCCATAAGTTCGTCGGCCGAACCTTGGATATCACCGTATCCCACAAGCAGCCGTCCCCAAACATCCATGACGCCGTCGAGCACACCGGCAACGCCGCCCGAGCGTTCCTTCAATGTCGAGAAAAATCGCGAAAGCACGTTGTTTTGCGCCGTCGCCTCATCGGGCGCCAGCACCGCGGCAGAGATGGCACCGCGATCGCCAAGCCTGACTGCCGTGTTAAACGAAGAGTTGAGCTCATCGGGGCTCGAGATGGCACCCGAAACCGCAAAGGCAACCACGCCGTTGCGACCGGGCGGAGCGATACGCGGACGCTCGCCCGAAAGCGCTTTAATGGCCTGGTCAAACGCATTGCCCGCACGGTCGGCTTCGTCCTCGGTCTGACGCTCGAGCTCGAGCTCCTTGTTGCGACAGTCGACGTAGTCCTCCAGGGCGTCTTTAAACTTGTCAAAGTGATACTCGAAGCCGTTTTCGATAGAGGTTGAAGGCGCCGCAACGGCACCAAGCGACAAAACGCCAAAATGGCATTTGCTGCATTTATCCTGTCCATCGTAATCGGCAACCGAAGCAAATCCGCTCGGCGTCCCTTTCTTATAGTTAGGGCAGGTCGTCCCGTAATGCAGATACGCCTTGTCATCGTTCACGCTCGTCGGCCACACCGCATCGGTATAGAGTTCCGTCGCCCGAACCTCATCAGAGTTGCGCGGCAGCAGCGGAATATAGGAGGAGACCCTGTCTCCGTTCTCGGTTATATGTGCCCGATCGACCTCCGCGCTCGCATAGGTATAAAACGCCTTACGCGCCGCAGACTCTGCCTTCATCTCGACACTCGAGCCGTGGGGCTTCTCATTTGTCAGACGCCAATGGTAGTAGTCCTTCGCGCGATCAAGGGCAACTTGGGGCTCCCACGTAACGCTCGATGAGTAATGCGGATTTTGAACACCGGAGAGATCCGTTAGGCTTTTCGCACGCTCCCACATGCAAGAACAGCTGCCGACCGAGCCCTTGTCAGACCCACCACAATCCGCCAGCCAAGCACGCTCTTTAGCCTTCGCCGTGTCCTCAGAAGCCTTCCGCAGCTCCTCGGCCGCACACTCTAAATCATCTGATGTGTCTTTAATGGTATCGGTCGAGATCTCTGATCCTTTGAGCGCAGCGAAGTCAGACTCGGATGTCCTGGGCACGGCAAGCGCCGTACCGGTATAGGTCACACTATCGGTATCCTGCGCCGACACCGCCTGCGTGGCACGCGCGGCGATCAGATACGGCAGAGCCGTCTCGATTTTCTGTAAGCCTTCCGATGCGCTTTTGGCAAACTTGTTGCGCGTTTTAATGATCTCAATCCCGGTGTCGACCATATTGCCGGCAACCGGCTCGGCACCCGGGATGAGGATGGCGACCAGGCCCGTCCCGATCGTGGCAAACCCCGCCAGCCCCAGACTCAAGATGCTCGCATCAACCACCGTGGCAGCTGTGTGATAGGACGACACTACGTTGGCACCCGCCAGCGCGCCGCTATCAGCCGCCACCTGGGTATCCCCGGCACGCGACATGCTCCATATCGCCGCGGTCGACGAAAACAACAATGTGAGCACCACTAGGATGACCACGGCAGAAGAAAGCGTGGTATAGGCGCCGTCTTCGATAAACAGATCGACACCGGCTCGACCCATAAAGCCGCCTCGCTTGCGATGGCAGCTCGGACGGTGCGTCAAAACGCGTCTAGACCAGAAACGCTTAATCCCATGCAGCAATCCACGAATCATAATCTCCCTCCAGCCATTCGGGACGCGATTGATACGAGACATCGACCTTGAGCTCAACGTAGCCGCCCTCGGCGGTACCACCCATAGCCTGCGCAAACGCACCGATCACAGGCAACGGCTTGACCTCGCCGGAAACGGACACGGACGAGACGCCACCCGCACCGGCCCGGCCAAGCTCGATATCCCACGACAACGGCCCGCCGGCATGAAAGATCGAAACGTTGGGCACTGCGGCAAGTCGGCGGCGGGTGAACTCCTTAAGATCGTCGTCCTCCGCCGTCGTCGTGGTCATGAGCCGCGCGGTCTCGGCGGCGGCAGACTCCATGACCGCGCGCGTATAGAGCAGGCACACCGGTTGCAGCGCGAGAAGGATGAGCGTCAGAAACGTCGGCAGCAAAAAAGCGGCCTCGACCGTAGACTGCGCCCGGTCCTCGCGCGCGGCATCAATACAACGCGATGTCCTTAGTGGCCGCAGCGGCGTCGATAACCGACGTCGAGGCAACGCCATGGGATGCCGCCCGCTCAACCAGCGCCGCCAAGCGCCCATCGGTGCCGGCACGCCAAAGTCCCGCGATTGCCAGCACGATCGATAACAGCGCCACCGTGACGATGGCGTATTCGACCGTCGCCTGGGCAGATTCCTCACGCAGGACATCATGCATTTCACGATCCCTCCTTTGAGTCCGTTGCCTGCGGGCTCAGGCGCACGGCGCGCAGACGACACGAAGCATCGCCAGCATCCGCGGCAATTGTCACCATATCGACCCAGCCGCGTTCGTCGCGCACGATGGCGCCCCACACGTTTCCCTTGATGTCGAGATAGCCGCTCAGAGCAAGTTGCGCCGTGGGTACCTCGCGATAGGCACGCAGCATATCCGCCGCCGCTTCGGTCATCGGTCGGTCCTCGGACCATGCAAGCCGAACCGCAATCGCGTTGCCCTCAGGCGAATCCGTCGCAGTGCCAGACCGCTTGTCGAGCGTCCGCAGAAAGGTTTGCGCCGTGACAGCGACATCCGAATCGTCCGCATCTCGCATCTCATCTTTTTGAGACGCCACCGCCGAATCTGAGCCCAAATCGGAGGCGGTCCCAGGACGCTGCTGCCGCGCGGCGTTAAGCCCCCAAAGCACCGCCGCTATCGCCACGGTCAGGCAAGCAAACACCAGCAGCACCCCGACGGGGCGCTCGCCCTCTACAGGCTGTTGATGCCCTCGCTGATAGCGTTCCATAGATCTTGGACCTTGCCCTTAAATGCGACGATGGCGATAATCGCGATCACCACGAGCACGCCGACCAAGATGGCATACTCGGTGGTACCCTGTGCGCTCTCCTCCTGCAATAGTTCCTTGGCGCGCTGACGAACATGTGCCGCCCGGCAAAACGCCCAGCCCTGGACCTTGCCAGCAGCGTCAGTCATCGTGTTCATGTATTCCTCCCTACATCATCCCGCCTGCTCCCAGCAGCGGGCCCAATATGGACAGAAGCAACGCCGGCAAGATGAGCGTGCCGGTGGGAATCAGCA
>CABQHZ010000111.1 GCA_902464175.1 uncultured Collinsella sp.
GAAGGGTCGGATGACTAATCATGAATAAAGCCGATTTGACGCGCTGGTCCTGGGTTGAGATTGACCGCGGGGCGCTTCGCCGCAACACGAGGGCTTACAAGAACCTGCTCGATCCACGTCAGCGACTGTGCTGCGTGGTCAAGGCCGATGCCTATGGCCACGGTGCCGTTGAGTGCGCCAAAATCATGTACTCGGCCGGAGCCGACATGTTCGCGGTGGCGACGGTCAGCGAGGGTGTTGAGCTACGTCGGGGCGGAATTACCAAGCCCATCCTGATCTTGAGCGAGCCGCCTATCGAGGCTATCCCCACACTGCTTGAGTTTGACATTATGCCTTCGGTCTATACGTCCGATTTCGCCCTTGCCTATGGCGAGTGCGCTGTCGCGGCAGACAAGGTGGGCAAGTACCATCTAGCCATTGAGACGGGCATGAACCGCATCGGTGTTCACTACACGCAGGTGCTCGACTTTGTTCGTGGTATTAGCTTCCATCGCGGTATCCAGTGTGATGGCGTCTTTACGCACTTCGCCACGGCCGATGAACCTTCGGGTTGGGACTACAAACTGCAGTGCCAACGCTTTACCGAGGCCGTTCAGGCCATTAAGGACGCGGGTTTTGAGTGCGGTATCGTGCACTGTGCCAACACGCCGTCCTCGATGCTCGATCCCTCGATGCATTTTGATATGATTCGCGCCGGCGTTGGCTTGTATGGCATGCAACCATGCGAGCTGAGTGGTCGCGTGATGCAGCTCGATCCTGTTATGAGCGTGCATGCGCGCGTGACACGCGTGGCGCATCCTGCGATGGGCGAGGGCGTGGGCTACGGATTTACCTATCGCGTGCCGCGTACACGCGTTCAGATTTGCACGCTGCCGATTGGATATGCCGACGGTCTTTCGCGTACGCTCTCCAATCGTATGGACGTGCTGTATCACGGCGAGCGCGTGCGTCAGGTGGGTAACATCTGCATGGACCAGTTTATGGTCGCCATTCAGTCCAACCCGGCACATGAGATTCCCGAGGCCGAGCATGGTGACGAGATGATTATTGTCGGCCGCGATGGCGATGCCGAGATCACTATGGACGAGATGGCCGGACTGCGCGGCACGATTAACTACGAGGTCGCCTGCGGCTTTGGCATGCGTCTTGACAAGATTTACGTGTAGGAGCCGCCATGGGCGTCATGCACATTCCCGGACATAGTCACCAGGCGCCGCGCGAGGTTGCGCTCGAGGAGATTGAGGCTGTTTTAGGCGACTGCCATCTCTGCCAGCTCTATCAGTCGCGCCATAACATCGTGTTTGGCGTGGGAAACCCCCACGCCCGCGTCATGTTTATCGGCGAGGCGCCGGGGCGTAACGAGGATCTGCAAGGCGAACCGTTTGTGGGGGCGGCGGGCGAAGACCTCAACGGCATCCTGTCGCTGGCTGGCCTCAAGCGCGAAGACGTCTACATTGCCAACGTGCTTAAGTGTCGGCCACCGGGAAATCGCAATCCTCGGCCCGAGGAAGTGCTGGCCTGTTCACCGTTTTTGCGTGAGCAGATTCGGAGCATCTGGCCCGATATCATCGTGACGCTCGGTAATCCCGCGACGCACTTTGTGCTTAAGACCGAGATCGGCATCACCAAGCTGCGCGGCAGGTTCCATCAGATGGGGCATTTTGTGGTGATGCCCACGTTCCATCCGGCGGCGGCGCTGCGTAATCCGGCGTGGCAGGAGCTGCTGGAGGAAGACTTTAAGATGCTGGGCGACTATCTGGAGCGGCATCCCGCGCCAGAGGGTGCCTCGGAATAATAAGGAGCATATATGTCCCTGGAGCGCCTGGGGGTAGGTATTTATAAAACGGCTTGCTCTGCCGATACGGAGCATTTTGGCGAGCTGGTTGCGCCGTGCCTGGAAGATGGTGATGTGCTGATCTTGACCGGCGGCCTCGGGGTGGGTAAAACCCACTTTACCAAGGGCGTTTCGCGTGGTCTGGGCGACGGCCATATGGTCACGAGCCCCACATTCGCACTCATGGCCGTTCATGACCAGGGGCGTATTCCGCTGTTCCACTTTGACCTGTACCGTCTGGAGCATGCTTACGAGCTCGAGGATACGGGCATTTTCGATGTACTGGGCTATGAGGGTGCCTGTCTGTTGGAGTGGGGCGAACAGTTCCAGGATGAACTGACAGACGAGTATCTTTCGGTAACACTTAAGCGTGATGAGAACGATAGCGACGTGCGAACGATAACGCTCGAGGCGCACGGCGAGCGCGCAGCGGAGCTTTCCGATTTGATTGATAAGGCTGTACAAGATGAGCTTGCATAACGATTACGCGCTGGTGGTGGCGCTCGATACTTCGACCGATATGCTTGCCTGCGCGGCAAGCTGGACTGATGAACAGACGGGCGAGGCGAAGCTGGTGAGTGGCGACCATATGTGTCGTCGCCATGCCAATGTGGAGCTCGTGAATACCGTCGACAGCGTGCTTGCTCAGGCTGGCATGGACCGTGCTGACGTGGGCAGTTACGTCGTCGGTCGCGGTCCGGGTTCGTTTACCGGCGTGCGTATCGGCATTTCCACCGCCAAGGGCTTGGCGCGCGGTGCCAACGTGCCGCTGTTGGGTGTGTCGACGCTCGATGCCTGCGCATGGACCGCGTGGAAGGCTGGCGTGCGTGGCAAGCTCGGCATTCTGGCCGATGCCATGCGCGGCGAGGTGTATCCGGCTTTGTATGTGCTGAGCGACGAGGGCCCCGAGCGTCAGTTTGAGCGCGAGCACGTGGTCAAGGCTGCCGTGGCGCTTGATGAGTGGCGCCAAGCCGCGGACTGGGACCAGGTTCAGCTGACTGGCGACGGTCTCGTGCGCTATGGCAAGCTGCTGGGCGAGGATGAGGCCGCTCGCTGCGTAGAGCGCGACTTGTGGTGGCCTTCGGGCGAGGGCCTCCTCCTTGCGCATGCCGCGGGTGACGGCGACCCGGCCCGCGTCCTGCCGATCTATACGCGCCTTTCTGACGCCGAGGAAAACGAGCGCAAACGCCTCGGTCTTGCCGAGAGCGCGCAGAGCGAAATTACGGGCGTCGCCGATGAGCTCGCCGGTCGCCATCTGCAATTCCGCCCCATGGGTGCGGCGGACGCCGAGGGTGCGAGTGCGCTGGAGGCCGCCTGCTTTGAAGGCGCTGGGCACGAGGCGTGGACGCCGGGCATGTTCCTGTCCGAGCTGGGCGAGGATGTTGCGGCGCCGCGCAGTTGGTGGGTGGCGCACGACGACGGTCAGCTGCTGGGGCTTGCCGGCGGCATGGTCGTAGACGGTGACGTGCAGATTCTGGATGTTGCCGTCGACCCGAAGCATCGCCGCGAGGGTATTGCCCGCAAGCTGCTGTCGCACGTGAGCTACGATGCCCAGATGCTCGGCTGTACGACCGCCTCGCTCGAGGTCGAGGATGGCAACGAGGGCGCTATTGCGCTCTATGCCTCCCTGGGCTTTACCGAGGCGGGCTGCCGTCGCGGTTACTACGGTGTTGGCAAAGATGCCATCGTCATGACGGCGCCACTGCCCTTGGTGCTCCCGGTCGACAACGCTTCGCCCGAGCCGACGGCGGCTGAGCAGCGTGTATGGCCGCTACCTGCACCCGAGCGCACCGTTGAGGAGCGTGCCGAAATTGAGCGCCGCCGCCTGGTGCTTGCCATCGAGAGCTCGTGCGATGAGACGGCTGTGGCGATTATCGATGCGGACGGCAATATGCTGGCCAATCAGGTTTCGACGCAGATCGATTTTCATGCCCGTTTTGGCGGTGTAGTGCCCGAGATCGCTTCGCGCAAGCACGTTGAGGTCATCGTGAGCGTCGTGGACGCGGCGCTCGAGGATGCCGCGGCATCGCTTGGTCTTGAGGGCGGAGCCATCGCGCCGAGCGAACTCGCCGCTGTTGGCGTGACACAGGGTCCGGGCCTGGTGGGTGCTCTGGTGGTGGGCGTCGCCTTTGCCAAGGGTTTTGCCTATGCCGCCGGTAAACCGCTCGTGTGCGTCAACCATCTGGAAGGTCATCTGTTCGCCAACCTGCTGGCGCAGCCCGATCTCAAGCCGCCGTTTATCTTCACACTCGTCTCGGGCGGTCATACCATGCTTGTTCACGTCAAGGCGTGGGGCGACTACGAGGTGCTCGGCGAGACGCTCGACGACGCCGTGGGTGAGGCCTTCGACAAGGTGGCTAAGGCGCTGGGTCTGGGCTATCCCGGCGGCCCCATCATTTCCAAACTGGCCGAGACGGGCAATCCCCGCGCGATTGACTTCCCCCGTGCGCTCAATAGTAGGGGAGACTATCGATTCTCGCTTTCGGGCCTTAAGACGGCCGTGACGCTCTACATTGAGCAGGAGACCAAAGCCGGGCGTACGATTCATCTGCCCGACCTGGCGGCTTCGTTCGAGGCCGCGGTCTTTGACGTTCAGTACAAGAAGGCCAAGAACGCGCTGCATGCCACCGGATGCAAGGAATACTGCATCGGCGGCGGCGTTTCGGCTAACCCGCATCTGCGCGAGATGATGATCAAGAAGCTCGGGCGCCAGGGCATCCGCGTGACGGTGCCGCCTCTCTCGGCATGCACCGACAACGCCGCCATGATCGCAGAGGTCGCCCGCCGTAAATTCGATCGAGGAGAAATCTCGTCGTTCGACGTCGACGCCGATCCGAACATGACGCTGTAACTGGTAAGGCTCGGTCCCCGGCTCCGCCCGGGCGACGGCGGCCGCATATGAACTTTCCTGCTCGAACAGTCCTGCTCACGACGGAGGCCACATTAAGTGGCCTCCTGTTCGTGCGGAACTCGCGATAAAGTTCATATGCGGCCGCCGTCGCCCGGGCGGAGCCGGGGACCTTTCTGTATCGATACGGCTTCTGAGCTGGATCGGCGTCGACAACGTCCAGCAAGGTTAGCCAGTCTGCGACGAATTTCCGGCGTGCTTTAGCTGAAAGAAAAGATGGCATGCGGAGCTTTGCTCCGCATTTGGGATGGGAGCCCCTCGGGAGCGAGCGGGCGTATACAAGGTTTATCGCGAGTTCCGCACGAGCCGGAGAGCACTTAATGTGCTCTCCGTGCGAGCAGGACTGTAGAGCAGGAAACCTTGTATACGCCCGCTCGCTCCCGAGGGGCATCTCTCATGCAAAAACTTTTGTTGGGTAAAGTCCGAGGTCAGTGGCGTTTCATACCGAGAATTTCAAAAAAAGATGAAAATTCATTACAAATTTGCGTTGACTTTAGGTAACTAAAGTTTCATACTGCT
>CABQHZ010000112.1 GCA_902464175.1 uncultured Collinsella sp.
TGGTCGACGGCGTCACCGGCTCCGGCAAAACCGAGGTTTACCTCTCCGCCATCGAGCGCGTGCTCGCGGCTGGCCGCTCTGCCTGCGTGCTGGTACCCGAGATTTCGCTGACAGCCCAGACCGTCGGCCGCTTCCGCTCGCGCTTTGGCGAGACGGTCGCCGTGTTCCATTCGCGTCTTTCTGCTGGCGAGCGCCTGGATCAGTGGGATATGGTCGCCAGCGGTGCGGCCCGCGTGGTCGTCGGCGCACGTTCGGCGCTCTTTTGCCCGCTTGGCGACCTGGGCCTCATCATCATTGACGAGGAGCACGAGACCAGCTACAAGCAGGGGTCCAGTCCGCGCTACCATGCGCGCGAGGTGGCAGCCGAGATGGCGCGCCGCTATCGCTGCCCGCTCGTGCTGGGGTCGGCCACGCCTTCTGCCGAGGCCCTCGACCGCTGCCGCCGCGGCATGTATAACGGTGCCACCTGGACGCGTGTCGAGATGCCCGAGCGCCCCGGACACGCCGTGCTGCCTACGGTCCGCATTGCCGACCTGCGTCGCGAGTTCGCACACGGCAGCCGCTCCATGTTCTCAAAACCGCTGATGGAAGGCCTGGAGCGTGTGGTCGAGCGCCGCGAAAAGGCCGTGCTGCTGCACAACCGCCGCGGTTTTGCGCCGTTTTTGATGTGCCGCGAGTGCGGCTGCGTTCCCACCTGCAACCACTGCTCTACAGCGCTTACGTATCACGAGCGCACGCACACGCTGCAATGTCACACATGCGGATCCTCCTGGCGCGTGCAGCCGTATCCCGCGCCCACGAGTCGTTGTCCCAAATGTGGCAGTCGCTACCTGGCAAAAATGGGGCTGGGCACGCAGCAGATCGAGGACGCACTGCACCAGATGCTGCCCGAGGACGTCGCCATCATCCGCATGGATGCCGATTCCACGCGCGGCAAGGATGCGCACAAAAAGCTGCTCGAGCAGTTCGATGCGGCCGATTGCGCCGTGTTGCTGGGCACCCAGATGATCGCCAAAGGCCTCGACTTTCCCGAGGTCACGCTCGTGGGTGTGGTCAATGCTGACTTCGCCCTCAAGCTGCCGGATTTCCGCGCAGGGGAGCGCGCCTACGATTTGCTGGAGCAGGTCGCCGGCCGTGCCGGTCGCGGTGATCGTCCCGGCGAGGTGATCATCCAGACCTACCTGCCCGAGGATCCGGTCATTCGTGCCGTCGCTGAGCACGACCGTTCGATCTTTACCGACTACGATCTGGACCAGCGCCGCGACGCGCTGTACCCGCCGTTTGTTCGCCTGGTCAACATCTTGGTGTGGTCGGCAAACCGAGACGACGCGCAGGACTACATTGGGCGCATTGCAAAGCTTCTTAAGCGCCGCTGGCATGCCGCCGCGCCCGATTTTTTGCGGGCGGGGAGTGCCGTGCCGCAGGTGCTAGGCCCGGCTTCGTGTGTAATCGAGAGAGCCAAGGACCGTTACCGCCTCCATCTGCTTGTGAAGTCGCCCGTGGGGTACCATGTCTCTGATGATATCGACGCCTGCCTCAAAGAGGTGGGCTCTGTGCGCGGCGTGAGCGTGAGCGTTGACGTCGACGCCTATGATTTGATGTAACAACCCGAAAGGATGGCCATGGAAGCCAACGGAATCGTACTGTCGCCCGACCCTCGTCTGCGCCAGGAGTGCGCCGTCATCGAGGAGATCACCCCGGCGATCGAGGCGCTTGCCGAGAAGATGAAGAAGATGATGTTCGAGAACGGCGGCTGCGGCCTCGCTGCTCCGCAGATCGGCGAGCTTATTCAGCTCGTCACCATCGACTGCGACTACAGCGATAAGAACGACTACGACCCCTACGTGCTCATCAACCCTGTCATTGTTGAGCAGAGCGACCATCTGGTGCCGTTTAGCGAGGGCTGCCTGTCCATCCCTGGCATTAGCTGCGAGATCGAGCGTCCCGACCATGTCGTCGTCGAGGCGTACGACTTGGACGCAAACCTGATTCGCTATGAGGCTTCGGGCGACCTGTTCTGCGTGTGCCTGCAGCACGAGATCGATCACCTGCATGGCAACACCATGTTCGAGCGCCTTAAGCCCATGCAGAGGCTCAAGGCCGTCAAGGAGTACCAGGACGCCCTGGCCCGCGGCGCTCGACCGGGCGAGACGGAGTAGGTCCCATCGTCCCCGGGGCGCCCGCCTATATCATCCCGTGCTCAAACATTCTCGCTGCGCTGCGAAACTGCGCGCGGGACGATATAGGCGGGCGCCCCGGGGACTACGTTGACGCTGCTTGTCTCGCCCAGGTGCCGTCGGGCCAGGGATGGGCGTCTTCGCTGATAGGTGCTTTGCTGAAAGAGCTGCTTTTATTGCGGCTCTTTCTTTGGTTTTGGGTATATTTGTTTTTGTTGAAATGTTATTGCGGATGGACTGGTGACTTGGCTTTCCGCTGTTCTTTGTAGCCGTCTCGGCTTTGGTTGAGGGGAGACTAACTTTTATGCGTATTGTGTTTATGGGTACGCCTGATTTTGCTGTGCCTTCTTTGACTTCGCTTGTTGAGGCTGGGAATGAGATCGCGCTTGTTATTACTCGTCCTGATGCTGTTCGTGGGCGTGGTAAGAAGCTGGAGCCGTCTCCTGTTAAGGCTAAGGCGCTCGAGCTTGGTCTGCCTGTTGTTGAGGCTAATCGTATGACGCCTGAGGTTGTTGAGGTGCTCCAGGCTGCCCAGGCTGACATTTTCTGTGTGGCTGCTTATGGCTGCATTTTGCCTGATGACGTGCTGCATATGGCACCGCTCGGCATTGTGAATGTTCATGCTTCCTTGCTGCCTCGTTGGCGTGGCGCCGCTCCTATTCAGCGTGCCATTCTTGCTGGTGATGAGGTTGCTGGCGTTTCTATCATGCGCATCGGGCATGGCGTGGATACTGGTGCTTATTGTGCTCAGACTTCCACGTCGGTTGCCGGTAAGCATGCCGAGGCGCTGACTATGGAGCTCGCTGAGCTCGGCGGCAAACTGCTTGCCGATGCGCTTCCTTCTCTTGCCGATGGCACCGCCGTGTGGATTGAACAGGATGAGGCGCTCGTTACCCATGCTGCCAAGATTTCTAAGCAGGAGATGCGCTTGGATCCGCAAATGGCGGCGCTTGATTGCGTGCGTCATGTGCTGGCCTCTTCCGATACCGCGCCTGCTCGTTGCGTGATTGCCGGCAAGACCGTGCGCGTGCTCGATGCTGCGCCGGCTGATGTTACGCTCGGCGCGGGTCAGGTTCTTGTTAAGGCCAAGCGCGTTTACCTGGGCCTTTCCGATGGTGCGGTTGAACTGCTTGAGGTTAAGCCTGACGGAAAGCGTGCTATGGCTGCTTCTGCTTGGGCTGCTGGCCTGCAGGGCGCCGACCTTACTTGGGGTGTTCTGTCATGAGCAAGCTGTCCCCCGCGCGCAAGCTCGCGCTCGATGTGTTGATGGAGGCCGATCGCCGTGGCATGTACGCGCGCGATGTGCTGTCCTCCCGCGCTTCCGCCAAGGCCATTGACCAGCGCGATTCCGCTTTTGCCGCTCGTTTGGCCCTGGGCGTTGCCGCCACGCAGGGCATTTTGGATGAGCTGCTCGACCAGTTTCTCGATAAGCCCAAAAAGGTCGCGCCGCGCGTGCGCATGGCGCTTCGTATCTCGGCCTTCGAAATGCTCTACCTGCATACGCCGGGACGCGTGGCCGTAAGCCAGGGTGTTGAGCTGGTACGCAGCGGCGCTAAGTCTGCCGCGGGCCTGGCTAACGCGGTGCTGCACAAGGTTGCGGATAACGTCGAGGATTTTGCCACAGCGTCCGATGCCGATGAGTCCGAGCGCCGTTTGGTGCGCCTGTCGCGTTTGATGGGTCTGCCGCGCTGGCTCTGCGCTCGCATTATGGCGTCGTTCGATACACCCGAGGGCGCGCTCAACTTTGCCGGCAATCTGGCGCCTGCGCCGCTCGCCCTGCATGAGAACGCCTTTGCGACCAAGCCGGATCCGTATATCTCGCAGCTCGTGGCACCTGTTTTTCCCGGCTGCCATGCTCCGGTCGATGCTCAGGTTACCGTTGCTTCGGGCGTGTTTGAGCGTGCTGCGGCCGTGGCTTCGGACCTGAATGCTCAGCTTATCGCGACCGCGGCGACTCGTCCCGGGCGTTGTTTGGAGATCGGCGCCGGTCGTGGCACGAAGACCTATGTGATGATGTGCCAGGCCAAGCGTGCCGGCTTCGAGCGCCAGCATACCGCGCTCGACCTGCATGATCGCAAGTGCGATCAGAATCTCGCTCGCCTGCATAAGGCGGGCATCCAGGGCGTTCGCACCGTCTCGGGCGATGCATGCGAGCTCGATGCGGTGCTTACCTCATTTGACGCCATGCTTGGCGAGCCAGCCTTGTTCGATACGGTGTTTATCGATGCCCCTTGCTCGGGCACCGGTACCATGCGCCGTCATCCCGAGATTCCGTGGCGTTTGACTGAGAACGATGTGACGCGCGAGCTTCCTAAAATGCAGCTGACGATGCTCAAAGAGGCCGCTGCACGCGTGGCTGCGGGCGGCGAGCTCATCTATGCCACCTGCTCGGTCTTTGACGAGGAAAACACGCAGGTCGTGGATGCCTTTCTGGCCTCTTCCGAGGGCGAGGGCTTTACCGTAGAACCGCTTTCCGAAGCTCAGATCCTGCAACTCCCCGAGTTCGAGCAGGCCAAGAAGCTCGTATCCGTCCGTCAAAACGACCGAGGCCTCTTCCAAAGCGTCCCCGTAAACGCGGACTCCTACGACGGCCACTTCTGCGCCCGCCTGGTCCGCCAGTAACTACTAAGTTGCGGTGAAATAGGGATTGAATAGCGGCATCTGCCCGCCAAACAGTCCTTATTTCACCGCAACACAGAAGGTCATGCGCGCGGAGATCGCAATAGCGGTAAAGATTTGTAAAAATAGCCCCGTTTCATACTTGCTATTATCAAAAGTGGGGCGGATTACGGGGCTAGATTGGTGATGTCCGACCACAGCAAAAATGACCTAAATAAAACCGCAGGTAGATGGCTTGTTGAAATTTGCAAATTACTGGAATGGATAGAGGTTGTCAATTCAGCCCCGTAATCCGGTAGAGTTTTGAAATGTTACAAACTTAGCAGGTCGCGCGCGCAGACGTGGTGTAAGAGCGTCCTGAGGTCCGTCGCTGCAAATCC
>CABQHZ010000113.1 GCA_902464175.1 uncultured Collinsella sp.
CGATCGGCCGAGTCGCATGGCGCACCAACGCCGCTGCCAGCAATACCAACAGCATGGCGGTGACATAGCCCGCAGCATCGAATCCTAAATCGATAACGTCGAAATGCCTGCCGGGAACAAAGATCTTATGCACCTGATCGCCAACGGAGCAGACGGCACAAAAGAGCAACACGGGCACGCAACGGGAGCATACGCTCCACGGACGCCTGGAAAAGCAAACCACGACCACCGAGGCGAACAATCCGACGAAGAAAAACTCTACGGTATGGGCAACGCGACGGACGTTCGTGCCCACCCACATGCGAATGGAAGCAAGTCGGCCAGACCGTACATTCGAGGCAGCCGAATCGGTGCCCCCAGTCATTCCGCTCTCCGTCTGAGCTTCACCCGCGACATCGGCAGCCTGTACGCCCGTAGCCTGACCCTCCACCACACGCGCGGTGGACTCGCTCAGCAACGACGTCTCCACCGCATTTTGCTCCGTCAGCACCCAGATGCCCGCCAGCGTTGCAGCGAATAGAACGATCGCGGTCCATCCGATTATTTGTTTTACGCGCGCCAAGGGCCTACCTCCTTTTTTGAATATCAGCGAGTGTAGCCCCAAATGGCATCGTCACCGTATCAAAATTTGAATCGCAACAGGAAGCGACAAAGCGACGCAAACCCCTACCCCGCCTCGCGCATCCAGCGATCGAACGTCCCCACGCACACGCCCAGGCACTTTGCCGCCTGGCTGCGGGTAATATCGCCCGCCTCATAGCTATCGCGCACCAGCTCAAACTGAGGAGGGCACGGCTTGCGAGGTCGACCGAAACGGACCCCTCGCGCCCGCGCCGCTGCAATTCCCTCCGCCTGGCGCCGATGGATATTCTCGCGCTCCACCTGCGCCACGTAGCTCAGCAGTTGCAGCACAATATCGGCAATCAGGGTGTTGGTCACATCCGGCGCGCCGCTGGCCCTGACGCGCGTGTCAAGCAATGGCATGTCCAACACCACAATGGCAACCCCGAGCTCCTTGGTAATGCGTCGCCATTCCTCAAGAATCTCGGAGTAATTACGGCCAAGTCGGTCGATAGAAAGCACCACCAGCACGTCCCCGTCTCCCAGGACGTGCAGCAGTTCGCGATAATGCGGTCGATCGAAGTCCTTGCCGCTCGCATGGTCGGCATAAATATTCGCTGAGCCCACGCCATAGGCGCCCAGCGCATCCAGCTGCCGATTCAGATTCTGATCGCGCGAACTCACCCGCGCATAACCGTACACCGTCGCCATCTCATCCCCGCTTTCTTGTAAACCTGCCAAAAAGGGACAGGTTTATTTTGGTAGGTTTTACCTCTCAAATAGCAGGTAAGCGGGCGGCCGAGCAGACGGCAAGGTAGCCACGATTCAAATGCGAAGGGCGGTCCCGAAAGGCCGCCCTCCGCTCCCCCACCATGAGTCGGGATTTGGCTAATGGATAAGCTTAAAGTCCAAGTGCCCACGCGTGGTATTGACGCGCGAGACCTCGATAATTACGCGCTGCCCCAGCTCGTAACGGGTGCCCGTGTCGGCACCTGTGAGCGTTAGCGCGTCCTCGTCGAACTCGAACCACTCGTTGCCCAGGCTCTTGATCGAAACCAAGCCTTCGACCTGCGTCAGGTCCAAGCGTACAAAGAGGCCCATGCTGCTAATCCACGAGACGGTTCCGGCATAGCGCTCGCCCAGACGGTCCTCATAGTACTGGGCAATCTTGATCTTTTGCGTCGCATGGCTGGCGGCATCTGCCGCGCGCTCGGCATCGCTGCATGCGCGGCAGATCTGCGGCAGAATGCGCGGCAGCGACTCGCGCCCCTTGCCGATCAGCCGCGGCGTACGGACCAAGGCGTCCTTGCCGCCGAGCTGCTCATAGGCCAACTGCAGCTTGAGTACGCGGTGCACCACCAGATCGGGGTAGCGACGGATGGGACTCGTAAAGTGGCAGTAGCACGGCGCGGCGAGCGCAAAGTGGCCCTCGTTGCGCGGCTTGTACAGCGCGCGCTGCATGCTGCGCAGAAGCAGCGTGTTGACGAGCGGTGCGTTGGCCGTACCGGCGGCAGCATCAACTGCAGCCTGCAGCTCATCGGGACTCCCCAGGGCAATACCGGCAGCACGGCGATCGTCGATGATGCCTAGCTGCGCCAGCGCAACGGCGGCACCGTGCAGGCTATCGGGGCTCGGATCCTCATGCACGCGATAGCAGGCCTCGATATCACGGTCTGCCAGCCACTCTGCAACGCACTCGTTGGCGAGCAGCATGGCTTCCTCGATAAGCGACGTGGCACACGAACGCTCGCGCGCCACAATCTGCACGGGTACTCCGTCCTCATCCAATAGAGCGCGAATCTCGGCCGTGTCAAAATCGACTGAGCCGCGGACGCGACGAATACGACGGCGAAGTTCGGCGAGTTCGTTGGCGGCGACAAGGAAATTGCCGAGGTCGACGTTGCAGCCGCGGGCGGCCTTCTCGCACGCAAGACCGCGCTCAAGCGCCTCCTCGCGCGAGGCCTCAGCAGCCGCAACATCCTCGGCCGCACCCTCCAGCACCCCATACTCCACCGCGCCGGTGCGCACCAGCAGCGCCTCGGCGCCGTCATAGTCCATACGCACACGCGAGCGAATCACGCTGGGGTACGGATCGTAATGCCGCACGCGACCCTGCGCATCGAGTTCAATGTCAACGGTAAACGCAAGACGGTCCTCGTCAGGGCGAAGCGAACACAGGTCATTGGACAGGCGTTCGGGCAGCATGGGAAGCACGCGATCGGCCAGATACACCGATGTCGTACGATGGCGAGCCTCAAGATCGATATGCCCGTCCCAAGCCACATAGTGAGAAACGTCAGCGATATGCACACCCAGCTTGTAGCCACCCTCGGGCGTGCGCTCAAGCGAAATGGCATCGTCAAAGTCGCGCGCGTCGACCGGGTCGATCGTGATGACAAAGCGGTCGCGCAGATCGCGGCGGAGCGGGTCCTTAAGCGCCGCGGACACATCGAGCGAAAGTCCCTCGGCCTCGTCCAGCGCGGCCTCGGGATAGCTATCGGTATAGCCGTAACGCGCCATCACGTATTGAACGCCCAAATCGGGCGCGTCATCTCCGCCAATGCGGCGTTCGATCGTCACGGTGCCCGATTCCAGGCGCGTCGGGTAGGTCAAAATGCGCGCGACAACGGCATCACCCGGGTGGACGCCCAGACGATCCGCCGAGGTATCCTCGGGCAGAATGAAGAAGTCGGCCTTCAGGCGCGAATCGAGCGGCTCGATCACACCGAGCGGACCAGCGGTCTGGTACGTACCCACCACGCTTATGGCTGCGCGCTCAACCACGCCTTCGATCACGGCGCGCCGCTCACCGTGCGGGCTGTTCTTAATGCTCACGGCAACGGTATCGCCATCCATGATCTCGCGCTTACCGCGGCCCATAACCTTGTAGTCGCCGCTCTCGGTTATGACATAGGCGCCATGCTCATGGAGCTGCACGCGCCCGGTCAGGCTCGGACGGCGTTCGCTGCGCACCGGCCCACGCTTATTTCGGGCACCGCGCTTATGCTTGTTATTGCGCCCCATGGCGCCTCCTTGCTATCGATGACGAACTCCAAAGAGTCTACCCAAATGATTCGCTTTCCTGCCGTTCCCTTGGGATCAAAAAACGGGCCGCCCCATAAGAGACGACCCGTTGGAAGGGATGAATTCCAGACATGCCTACACGCGCAGGTAGCGGCGCATGGCTATGGCAGAACCAAAGAGACCGATAATCACACCGACCAGAATCAGCGCAGCATAGGTCACCAGGTAGTACTGCATCGGCAGGGCAAACGACATCCAGCCGATGCTCTCCTGCAGACGCGGAATCATCAGATTGCGCAGCAGCTCCAGAACGCCGATGGAAAGCAGCGAGCCCAAAATGGCCTGCAGTACGCCCTCGGTGATAAACGGGCCGCGAATGAAGCCGTTGCTGGCGCCGACCAGACGCATAATCGCAATCTCACGACGACGCGCCGTGATGGACAGGCGAATCGTGTTGTTGATGAAGATGAATGCGATAAAGGTCAGAAGGCCAACGAGCACCACGGCGGCGATGCGGATGTAGTTGGTCACCTGGAACAGGCGGCTCACTTCCTCCTGGCCGTACAGCACGCTCGCGTTGACGTCGCCGTCATCCGCGATCTTCTGGAAGTCGGCGTTCTTCTTGAGCTTCTGGGCCGTGCTCTCGACCTTGGACGGATCGTCCATCTCAATTGCAAACGAAGCCGGCAGCGGGTTCTGGCCATCGAGCGCGCTCATGGTGGCGTCGGCGTTGCCCGACATCTTGCTCGTATACTCGGCCAGCGCGTCGTCCTTGTCCTTATAGGTCACGGACTTGACGTTATTCCACGTCTTAAGCTCGGCCTCAAAAGCCTGGACATCGGCCTGATCGGCGTCATCGCTAATGAACGCGTTGATGACAACCTGATCCTCGACGGTGCCGATCACGGAGTTCAGCATCGCGGAACCCATGATGAACAGGCCGATGATAAACAGCGAAAGGAAGATCGTGATGACGGCGCCGAGCGAGGTGGTCCAGTTACGGAAGAAGTGGCTCATTGCCTCTTTGAGCGAGTAGCCCACGTTAGTTGGTGCCATAGTTGCCGTAACCTCCCCTCTCCTGGTCGCGGATTACGTGGCCGCCCTCGAGGGCGATCACGCGACGGTGCATGCTATCGACCATCTCGCGGTCGTGCGTGGCGACGATCACGGTGGTGCCGGTGCGGTTAATACGCTCGAGCAGCTTCATGATGCCCAGCGAGATCGCCGGGTCGAGGTTACCCGTGGGCTCGTCGCAGATCAGCAGCGGCGGACGGTTGACCATAGCGCGGGCGACGGCGACGCGCTGCTGCTCGCCACCGGAAAGCTGATCGGGCAGCGAGTCCATCTGATCGGCCAGACCGACCAGACGCAGTACCTCGGGCACCTGGCTGCGAATGACGCCCTTGGGCTTGCCGATGCACTGCAGGGCAAACGCCACGTTTTCGTAGGCGGTCTTTTGCGGCAGAAGCTTAAAGTCCTGGAACACGGCGCCAATCTGGCGGCGCAGGAACGGAACCTTGCGGTTCTTGATCTTCATGAGGTCCTGACCGGCAACCAGGATGCGGCCGCTCGTCGGCT
>CABQHZ010000114.1 GCA_902464175.1 uncultured Collinsella sp.
GCAAGGGGTCGATAGCTTTGCAATTTCAAAAAGATGATTGAGGCAGAATGTCAATCCTGGTCTAACAGAGCCAAAAATAAAGCCCCAAGCGCTAAAAGTGTTCGCCCGGTTGCAAACCCACACCTCACGCAGGGCTGATAAATCGTTTTAGCAAGAGCTAAATCTACCTGATTTTCGGAAGTATGCGGCAAATTCTGAAACCTCCGAGCACAGCCTGTTTTTTCACAACAAAATGCCTGATAAACTAGCCTCAAAAGCCAGGTCTGCTCATAGGGTTTAGATTTTGCCGCATACTTCTGGATTGACGCTGGCATCACTCGCTTCAAAGAGATGATTTCGGCCAGGAGGGCATTATGGACCTGACGCTTTGCGGGCAATCCGCCTTTAACTACTACCGTATCCCGCCGCAGGTATTAGGCCTTTACCCCGCCATTAGCCTTGGCAATATGGATCGCAGATGTTGCGGCCTCGGAAGTCATGCAGTTGTAAAAGACCTGCTTCACGCACCGCTTCACAGGCTTGTATTCACTCGGGCACAATCCGGGTCGCGAAGCCTGTTTAAATCGCACCTCCTGATCCAAGAACCACCTCCGGGGTCGTTTAGGCAAACTGAACATGGATTTGATGTCACGTCGCCCGAGTTTACGCTGCTCAGCCTTGCCACGCAGGTCTCACGCAACCAGTTACTCATGGCTTGCTACGAGATGTGCGGCTCCTTTGCAGTGTTTAAGCCCTGCGAGCGAACGCAGCAACAACTCGATGAAGCCATTTCGCTTAAGCTCATTCCGCCCGACTGTGGTTGGAAACGCGTTGTCGACACCAAGGGCAATGACACCAACTTGTGGAAGCGCACGCCGCTTCTTACCGCAGCGGATATCGCCGCGTTCGCCAAGCAGGCCGCAGGCCTGCGCGGCGTTAAACAACTGCGCTGGGCGGCCGAGCACATGACGGGGCAGACCGCCTCGCCCTTCGAAGTACAGACCTCCATGCTTGTCTCGCTCCCCCGCAACGAGGGCGGCATGGGCATCAACATCGCAAACAACGTGCGCATCCCACTCAGTGAAGCCGCGCGCTCACTGTATGACAAAACCTGCTGCTACGCCGATATCCTCATCGAGAGCAACACCGACAGCATGGGCGTCATCTTGGAATGCCAAGGCCGTTCCGCCCACGATGGCGAAGCCGCAAGCCTCTCCGATGCCGAGCGCACCACCGCGCTCACCAGCATGGGCTATGACGTTATCCAGATAATCTATGAGCAAATCAAAGACACGAAGAGCTTTAACAACATCGCCGAGCTCATTCATAAAAAGGCTGGGCTCCCCTACATCCCAAAGACCGATCAGGAGCGTACCACCGAAGATGCCCTGCGGCGGGAGCTATTGGTCGATTGGGATGAGCTGTTCGCCGTCAAGCCGGCCGGCTAGCAGCTAGCGATCAGGGGGACTGCGGGAACGTCAGAAGCAGCAACGCGGGCCGCAAATCCCGCCTCGGTCAGCTCGATGACTTCGGTAAACGTTGCGTCGAAGAACTCCTCGGTTAGCAGGCGATACGGCGGATGATCGGGCTCGCCGGGGTTTTCGCGTACAATCTCGTGCATGACGCCGATAGTCTTGAGCACATACTCCTTATGGATGGGATACTGCCCAAAACGCGTCGCCGCAGTATACAGGCGATCGGTCGCGCGCGGAATCGAAACAATGCCGAGCGTCTTACCAAACCAGTCAAAGTCGCCTTGCTTTTTAATGCGGAATTCCTCGCACGGCTTGCCGCCGTGCGCCTCCAGGTACTGATTCACGCGCGTATTCCATACGGTATCCGCCACCAGATGCGACCAGACGCCCAGCGTCAAATCGAGCAGCGACTGCGCCACGTCACCGGGCGCGAGCGAAAGCTCGCTAGCACCGGGACCGGCAACCGGCTCGGCGTCCTTGTAGCGTTGGGGATAATGCACCCGATTGAGTCGCTCGCGCTCCTCGGCGATCGAGGTCGCGGCAGCCGGCGTACCAACAGACGCCCCTTTGAGCAGCGGCGCCACATAGGTATCCCAGAACTCGTGCTCGCGCGGCTTAGGGATAGGCTCGGGGTTTGCAAAGTGCGTAATGCGATACGGAATGGGATCAGCGATACCAGGGACCATATAGCCCACGAAGATATCCGGAACAACGCAGCCAAACAAAAAGGCATTGCGGTCGCGCACGCTACTGGCAAGCGCACCGGTGCGCTCCAGCAAACGCTCCGTCTGAGCAATATGAATGTTCCAGCTTGGCATAGCCACCCCCATAAAAACCTGGATAACTATACCATCACGGCAAAGCCGCGCGGGCGGCTACGCACGCTCTACGCAGCAACTATTCCGCAGCGCCGCTTTCGGTTCCATACGACGGCGAAGGCGCCTCGACCACATGGTGATATCGATCGATATAGATTGCACGGGCACCCAGGCGTCGCACCAAATCCTGGTGATGTGTGCTCATCAAGACCGTCTTACCGGCAGCAACATAGGCCAGTAGAAAGTTGACCACGATGTCGCACGAGTCCTCGTCAAGTCCGTTGGTAGGCTCGTCGAGCACCAGGATATCGGGGTTCATCGACACGACGGCAGCCAGCGCCACGCGCTTCTTTTGCCCGCCCGAAAGCTGATAGGGCGAGGCATCGACCAGATCGGCAACCTGGAACAGCTCCATGGCATCGCGCACGCGGCGCTCGAGCTCGTCTGCCGGCAGTCCCATCTGCGCGGGACCAAAAGCAACTTCCTCGCCCACCGTAGCGCAGAACAGCTGGGCGTCGGCATTTTGAAACACAAAACCTACGCGCTGATGAAAACGCTGAGCGGCCGCGGAATCCTTTAGAAACGCCTCATCGATCACGTGCCCGTCAAACAGGTATGCCCCTGCGTCCGCGAGTTCAAGGCCGTTAATAAGACGCATAATCGTCGTCTTACCGCAGCCGTTGGGACCGAGCAGGGCGACGAGTTCACCACGATCGATCTGCAGCGACACGCCATCGACAACCGTATGCCCCGCATAGGAGAACAGCACGTCGCGAAACTCGATGAGCGGCACGCTCTTGGCGCCAGTAGCACCGCTCGCGCCCATCACGCCATTCGTATCGTTTGCCAAAACGTCGCCCTTCCCTATCCACATCGACGGCTCGGCCGCCCGCGCTACAGCACCGCGCACAACACGGCGAGCAGCACCACGACGGCCGCATAGACCGCATCACGCCAGCCAAACCCGGCGCGCGCGGGTGCCGGATACGCACCGGCAAAGCCGCGGCAAAGCATAGCCTCGTCCATCGCGCGGCTGCATTCCATCGCCTTGATAAAGGTCATGCCCATGATACCCGCGATCGAATCGGTACGCGAAAACCCCTCAGGCGCGCGACCCACACTGCGCAGCATGACCGATTCGGTCAGATCATGCGCCGTTCGGCCCAGCACCTCGATGTGCTTGAGCGCCATATCAAACGTAAAGATGACCTCGTCGGGCAGATGTAGCGTCTTGAGCGCCGCCGACATGCGACTCCAGGTGAGCGTCCACGAAACGCCCAGCACCAGTGACACGTTAATGAACGTCTTGAGTGCAATCTTGAGCATGGCGCCCGTGGCGGAAGCACCCAGCAGCAGGGCAGGCAGCGCCAAAACCACGGCAAACCCCGCGGCAGCCAACGCCGGCACAAAGGTAGCGCGCAGCCCGCGTACAGGGCGCACCGCGACCAGTACCAACGCGGTCGCCGCCATTAGCATCAGGTATAGCGGGCTCTGCGTCAGGCACACGCACAGAACGCAGACGAACATCCCCACCAGGCGCACCGGAGCCGAAACGCAAGAAAGGGCGCGGTCGACCATCGACCCGCCCTCGTTCGCGCCTCCACCCAGGCGAACCCGCTCAAGCAGGCTCGCCAGGTGCAGGACATTCTTTTGCATTACACGATGCCGAGCCCCCGCGGGCTCGTAACGCTGCTCGACCGCAAGCCAGCTAGGCAGCTCGGCTATTGCCATGAGCACCGCTTTCCTTGACCGTCAGCGAGACCAGGCGGAATGCGATGGTGAGCACCGCCACGCCAATCACGCCCGAAAGAATATACATCGCAGCCTGGCCGGCAAAGCCAAGGCCCTGTTCCTCGGAATAGGCCTGCAGATAATCGCCCGTGGGCAGGGCATCGGCAAAGGTCGGGGTGTCGAGGCCGACTGAAGCCTGCAGGCTGTCGTCGCCAGCCTCCTGAACGGCAGTCGCGGCGCCCTCGGCGTCCCACTCGCCCCAGGCGTCACCCGTGGCCAGCAGGCCCAGCGGCGTGGCCACGACAAGCACGGCGACCAGGATGAGCGTGGGGACCAGCGAGGTCTTCTTGGCGGCAGCGCCCTCGGCAGCAAGCTGGCCATCGACGGCCTCGGGCCCGACGATAACGCTCGGCGCCGTCTTCTTAATGAAACCGTAGATGGCGGCCGTCGCCACGCCCTCGATCACGCCGGCAACCAGCATATGCGGGATCAACATGGCAGGAATAGCCACGGACAGCGGGAAGGGGCAGTACAGCGGAGCGCCCGAAGCATTCGTAAAGAGCATCGGCTGAATACCGAACTCGATTGCCGCGCACAGGGCCGCCAGGCACAGGCCGACCCAACCGCTCACGATGGCAGAAGCCGAGGCGCCCCAGCTCTTGTCGTGCAGACGGCTGTTGAGCGCACGGAAGACGATAGCAGCGGTAAACGGCAGCACAAAGGCCATGTTAAAGCAGTTGGCGCCAAAGGACAGAACGCCGCCGTCGCCAAACAGCAGCGCCTGCAGCGCGAGTGCAACCGAGACTGCAATGGCAGCAGCCTCGGGGCCTAGCAGCAGCGTGATGAGCGCGCCACCAACAGCGTGACCAGTGGTGCCGCCAGGCAGCGGCACGTTGAACATCATGAGCAAAAAGGAGAATGCGGCGCAAATGCCCAGGAACGCCATGTGCTCGCGATCGAGCGTGGCGCGTACCTTTTTGATGCAATGGACCCAAACGGGCACCATCGCCACCGCCATAACGGCATCGGTCTGCGGGGACAGATAATTAT
>CABQHZ010000115.1 GCA_902464175.1 uncultured Collinsella sp.
CGCCCTTCGTGGTCAACTCGTTCTACTTCTGCGACAAGGACGGCAAGACCGATTACGTCCAGAACCGCGAGGCACTGCCCGTCGACGACCGTACGCCTGGCTTTGGCGCCACGACGTTCCGCGATATCGAGGCTACCAACTGCCACGCCGCCGCTGCCTACATCACGGGCCTTCCTGAGAGCAAGGTGACGCGTCTGACGTTCGAGGACGTCCACGTGACCTTCTCGCCCAACGCCGAGCCCTTTGTGCCGGCCATGGCCTGCGGTGTTGAGCCCATGGTTCGCCAGGGCATCATCGCGCAGAACGTGGCCGTGCTCGACCTGCAGAACGTTTGCATTGAGGGCCAGGACGGCGAAGAGCTGCAGCTGCAGAACGTCGACAAGGTTATCCGCGCGTAGGGTAGTGCTCCTGCACAAGTGAATACGGCATGTTGAGGCGTGCGACGGACGGGGCTGCCCGGCTGTCGCACGTCATCTATATGCCGGCATTGCAGGGCGCATGTTCTGCGATAGAAAGCGTAGTGACAGATGATTGATAAAGAGCAAATCTTTGAGGTGTCGCCCGTGCGCGAAGGCGCGTATCGTAGCGTTTCGGCAGCACTCGAGGCGGTGGAGAAGCGCGTGCCCGATGAGGCCGTGCCGGTGCGTGTGCTGGTAGCGCCAGGCGAGTATCGCGAGCGAGTCGAGATTCGCCGTCCGCACGTGACGATTGAGGGCGAAACGGCCGATAGCGTGCGTATTGTGGGCGGCCTGGGCGCCAAGATGCCCTCGGAAGACGGTAGCGGTCAGGGCGGAGAGCTCGGCACCTTCCGTACGTATACGGTGCTGGTCGATGCCGACGACGTGACGCTTGTAAACCTCACGATCGAAAACGACGCGGGCGACGGGCGCGAGGTTGGCCAGGCGATTGCCCTGTATGCCGATGGTGACCGCCTGGTTGTCGATGCCTGCCGCATTTTGGGGCGCCAGGACACGCTGTTTGCGGGTCCGTTGCCGCCTCGTGAGGTAAAGCCGGGCGGGTTTATCGGTCCCAAGCAGTTTGCGCCGCGCCGCGTGGGTCGGCAGTACTATCGTCGCTGCCTTATCGCCGGCGACGTCGACTTTATCTTTGGTGGGGCGCGTGCCTACTTTGAGGGTTGCGAGATTCGCTCGCTCGATCGCGGCATGGATGTTAACGGATACGTGACCGCTGCTTCCACACCACAGGGCGAGCCGTACGGATTTGTGTTCCATGGCTGCTCCTTTACGGCCGACGCTGGCACTGCTCCCGGCTCGGTTTACCTGGGTCGTCCGTGGCGCGAATGGGCCCAGACCGTGCTGATTGATTGCTGGTTGGGAGCCCATATTGCACCCGAAGGCTGGTGGGATTGGAATAAGCCGGCCGCGCACGATACCTCTTTGTATGCTGGGGGAACTCTGTTTGGTCCGGTGGGGAATACGACTGCCTGGGTGCCGTGGGCTCATCGTCTGAGCGATCGGGATGCCGAGCGCTACGCGCGCGAGCGTGTACTTGCCGGCGCGGATGGCTGGGATCCCGAGGGCGGCGCCGGCGCTGCAGTGGAGACGGCCGAGCTGTCTGCCAACGGCCGTACGGTGCATATCGAGACCTACTACGAGGACGAGCCTGCCCTGCGCGCCCGATTGAAGCGCGAGGGGCGCAAGGCAGCCTTTACGGGCAAGACGCCTGCGGACTTTGAGGCGTGGCGTGTTGCGACCAGGGCTCGTCTGTACGACGTCTTGGGCCTTTCGCTTATGGACCGCGCCCCGATTGAGGTCCATGAACTCAGCCGCGTGCAGGTCGCCGGCGGCATCGTGCGCACCCATGCACTGCTGCAGGTCGAGCGCGATGTGTGGATGCCGTTCTATCTGTTGGAACCCGCCCGCCCCAAGCTCGACGAGCGGGGACTCAAACGCTGCTTCATCTGCCCGCATGGTCACCAAGGGGCAGGCGCCGCCAGCATTGCCGGCGTTGCGGGCGTGCCGGCGGTCGATGATGCAATTCGCAAGTTTAACTACGACTACGGCCTGCGTCTGGCACGCATGGGCTATGTGACCGTCTGCCCCGACGCCCGCGGCTGGGGATACCGTCGCGACTGGAAGGGCCAGGGCGATGACGAGAACAGCTATCTGCGCGGGACCTGCCTAAACCAGGCGCGCATGGCCGAACCGTTGGGCCTTACGGTTGCAGGCCTCAACGCCTGGGACAACATGCGTCTGATCGACTATCTGGAAGCACGCGGCGACATTGCGATGGACGATCTGGGCTGTTTTGGCTTTTCGGGAGGCGGCTATATGACGCTGTTTTTGGCCGCACTCGACCCGCGCGTGCGCAAGGCGTTTGTCTCGGGCTATCTGTACGGTGTCGACGATTCTCTGCTGCACCTCAACGGCAACTGCAGCTGCAACTATGTGCCGGGGCTGTGGCGCCTGCTCGATATGGGTGACATTGCCTCGCTTATCGCTCCGCGACCGCTGTTGGTGCAGAGCTGCGAAGGCGATCATCTTAATGGTGCCCGTGGGCTTGCGAACGTGGACGAGCAGCTCGATATCGTTCGCGATGCCTATAAGCTCGTGGGGCATGCCGACGGCCTGTCGCACGAGGTTTGCCCGGGCGGGCACCATTTGGGCGTTGCACATCTTGCCGAGGACATCGAGTGGCTCGACGAGCACGCTGCCGGGGTTTGCTCGTAGGCCATGGGCGTAGCGCGAGCAAACGGTAATGACTGATAAGACCAAAGATCGCCGTGTGGGCGGGGAGGAGTATAAACATGAAACCGACGAAGACCTTGAGCGAATCGACCATCTGCTGCTTTGGCGATTCGACCACGTGGGGCGACAACGGATGCGGCGGGGGCGGCAACGACATCTCCTGGACCACGCACCTGGGCGCGCTGCTGGGCGGTGCAACCGTCGAAAACTATGGCATCAAGGGTTCGCGCATCGCCATCAAGGCCGACCGTACCGATTCGTTTGTCGAGCGTCTGGACGGTATCGACGACGCAGCCGATGTCTATGTCGTCTTTGGCGGCGTCAACGACTTTAGCCGCAACGTGCCGCTCGGCGAGTTGGGTAGCACCGATGTGCATGAGTTCTATGGTGCCGTCGATTATCTGATCCGCACCATCACGGCGCGCTCACCCCAGGCAAAGCTCGTGTTTATGACGCCGTGCAAAACGAGCGGCAAGCACGAGAAGGATATTCCGGCGAGCAACGAGGCCAACCATCTGGGCCTGACGCAAGACGCCTATGTGCGCGCGATGTTCGAGGTCTGCGACCGTTACTCGGTGCCGGTGATCGACTTGTATGCGCAAAGCGGCATCAGCCCGTTTTTGCCCGAGCACCGTGAGCTCTATATGCCGGACGGTTTGCATTACAGCCCGGCCGGCTATGAGCGCCTGGCGCATCGCATCGCTGCGGGCCTCACCGCCGTTTGCCGTTAAAAGTTTGCCGTTCACTGGGATTATAGAGTTAACGTTCACCCTATAATCCCCGTTCGCGTTACACTAGGGTTAACGTTCACCCATCACCAACGTCAGAGGGGACAGCAATGGGTTGCAATCAGATTCTGGATAGCTACATCGAGCAGTTGATCGAGACATCGACGCCGCAGGCACCCGCTTGGAACATCGAAAAGCTCCGTGCCGGCAAGGAGAACACCTGGAACTACATCGATGGCTGCATGATCAAGGCGCTCATCGAGCTGTACGAGATCACGGGTGAGCAGCGCTACCTGACGTTTGCCGACGATTACATCGACTTCTTTGTCCAGGAAGACGGCACCATCAAGCATTACAAGCCCGAGGAGTACAACCTCGACAACGTCAATGCGGGCAAGACCCTCTACAAGCTCTATGACCTGGTGGGCAAGCCCAAGTACCGCGCCGCCATGGACACGATCTATCGCCAGCTCGAGACCCAGCCGCGCACCAAAGAGGGCGTGTTTTGGCATAAGGCCGTCTACCCCAACCAGATCTGGCTCGACGGCATGTACATGGCCCAGCCGTTCTACATGCAGTACGAGCTGAGCTTCCACAACCGCCGTGCCTGCTCGGACAGCTTCCATATGTTCCAAGTCGTGCACGACCTGATGCGCAACCCGCTCAACGGCCTGTACTATCACGCCTACGACGCAAGCCGCAAGCAGTTCTGGTGCGATCCGGTCACCGGCCTTTCGGCCAACTTCTGGCTGCGTGCCGAGGGTTGGTTTGCCATGGCACTTATCGATACCTGGGAGCTCATGCCGCCTTCGATGTCGGCCGAGAAGGACGAGATCCGCAAGATGTTCCACGACCTGATCGACGCCATGCTGCCGTATCAGGACGAGAAGACCGGCATGTGGCACCAGGTCATCAACCTGCCCAACATCGCCCCCAACTACCTGGAGGAGAGCGGCAGCGCCATCTTCGCCAACGCCATCATGAAGGGCGTGCGCCTGGGCGTGCTGGGCGAGCGCTACTACCAGTACGGTCGTCGCGCTTTTGACGGCATTTGCGACACGTGCCTGTCCGAGCATGACGGGCAGCTCGCGCTCGACAACATCTGCCTGGTTGCGGGTCTTGGCAACACCGCACACCGCGAAGGCACGTTTGGTTACTACATGAGCGAGCCCATCGTCAAAAACGATGCGAAGGGCGTGGCCCCGCTGGTGCTTGCCTATATCGAGACCATGCACCACGACAAGCTGGCCGGCAAGCGCGACCCGCTCGCCCCCTCGGGCGTGTGCTCCATCGAGGACCCGTTTGGCGGATACACCCCGGGCATCAACGCTCGTAAGGGATGTGAATAGCGTGGGGGTCATTACTCCGGGCGTACGTTTGCACGACCTTCCGCAGGGAACCGTCGAGGAGCGCATTCGCATGGCGGGCGAGCTGGGCTTTTCGTGCATTCAGCTGCCGAGCAAGGTGCTCTATAAGTCGATGGGCATCAACCGTTTGGGCCTTACGCGCGAGCTTGCCGACCACCTGCGTGCGGTGCTCGACGAGGCGGGCGTTTCGGTCGCCGTGTTCGGCTGCTATAAAAACCTGGCGACGCCCGATCGCCAACAGC
>CABQHZ010000116.1 GCA_902464175.1 uncultured Collinsella sp.
TGTTCGCCGGCCTCTACGGCGAGCCGGCGATGGCGCTTGCCGACGACGTCGCCCGCGCCTGCCCGGCCGAGTGCTGGCTCAATCCCGTCAAACTTATCTGCGATATGTTCAACCGTCTGTATTTCTTTGAGGACCTGGGCCCCTTTGCCGTGCGCGCGGGCGCGCTCGTCCTGATGGCCCTGGTGTTTGTCGTTGCCGCCACGCTGATCTTTGGAAGGAGCCGCTATGAGCACCTTTAAGACTGCGCTTCGCATGGCGCTGGCGCACCCGTTCTACCTGCTCATCTATACGGTGTTCATCTCGCTCATGGGCGTGTTCATTGCGGCGTCGGTGAGCTGGAACTCGTCGCAGCTTACCGAGTACAAGCCCTACGACACCAACGTGATCGTGGTCGATCGGGACAACAGCGACCTTTCGCGGGCGCTCACCAAGCACTTGGGGTCGCGCTTTGACCTGGTCACAGGCGTCGGCGACGACACGTACGATCTTGCGGACGCGCTCTCCAAGAGCAACAGTGCCAAGGGCAGCGCCGACTGCGTGTTCTTTATCCCGGAGGGATTTGAGGGCGACCTGATCGCGGCCGCCCGTGCGGGGGAGACCTTGCCCAAGCTCGACGTGACGTACGGCTCCGGCACCATGGCGGCGGCGCTTTCGTCTGCGGAGGCCTCGCGCTGGATCTCGCTCGCGGGCGCCGCGGCGGCGCTTGAGCCTGCCGCCTCCGACGGTGACGTCGCCAAGGCCGCCGAGCACGCCGCCGCAAAGCGCGCCGAGGTCCAGATCGAGCAGGTCAAAGTCGACTCGATGGCCGCTGCCACGCTTGGGTCGTATTTCAACTTTGGCGCGTACGCGATTATCTCGTCGGTCATCGTGTCGGTGGGCCTGGTGTTCTCGGGCATGAACGAGCCCGAGCGCGTGCGCCGCATGGATGCCGGCCCGGTCTCCGAGCGCCAGCGCTCGCTCGCCGTGTTCGCGGCCGCCGCGGTGCTCACCGTCTGTATCTGGCTCGTGTCGAGCATGATGGGCGTCGTGGGCTTTGCCAGCGCGGTTGCCGAGGTCGGCGTGGGCCGCGTGTGCCTGGCGCTGGCGGCGACATTTGCCCTGGCGTGCACGCCCCTGGCTGTTGGCTTTGCGCTGTCGAGCCTGGGTGCGCGCGAGGAGCTGCTCAACGGCGTGGGCAACCTGCTTGGCATGCTCATGACGTTTTTGGGCGGCGCCTGGATGCCACTGTCGCTCATGGGCTCGGCCGTGCAGACGGCAGCGCACTTTGTGCCGACATATTGGGTGAACGACGCGATCGGCAAGGCGCTCGCCGCGGACCTGACGTCTGCCGTGCTGGGTGACATCGCCTGCGACCTGGGCGTCACCGTGCTCTTCGCCGCCGCCATCGCCGCCGTAGGCCTAGCTCTCACGCACGCCAAAGCCCGAGCCTAGCCATCGGGTACTCATTGGGGACAGACTTAAATGACCAAGAGTAGTCATTGGGGACAGACTTAAACGACTAGTCATTGGGGACAGTCTTTGCCGATCGGCCGTTTTGCCAGTAGGGTTGGCAAGGACTGTCCCCAACTGCCGGCAGGAAAGGAACGTCCCTAACTGCCGGGTGACTAGTTTGAAATAAATGCCATATGTCGAGCAAAAATAGTTCGCCTAGATTTACTATTACCCTAGAAAAGTAGCAGAAGGCTAACAATGGGGGATGGTATGGCGACGAAACAGGCCTACGTCCAGGTTAAGGACCTCAAAAAACACTACGGCGACGGCGATGCGCGCCTGACGGTGCTCGACGGCATCAACACGTCCATCAACCGCGGCGAAATCTGCGTTATGCTGGGGCCCTCGGGTTCGGGCAAGTCGACGTTCCTCAATCTTATCGGCGGCCTGGAGGACGCCGACGGCGGCTCCATCATGGTGGACGGCTGCGATCTCACGGCGCTCAAGCCCGCCGATCTGGGCGAGTACCGACGCCGCGAGCTGGGCTTTGTCTTCCAGTTCTACAACCTGGTGCCCGACCTTACCATCAAGGAAAACATCGAGGTCACGGCGCACCTGTCCAAAAACCCGCTCAATGTCGACGATCTGCTGCGTTCGCTGGGCCTCTACGAGCACCGCAACAAGTTTCCGCGCCAGGTCTCGGGCGGCCAGCAGCAGCGCTGCGCCATCGGCCGTGCGCTCGTCAAAAATCCGGGCCTGCTGCTGTGCGACGAGCCCACGGGCGCGCTCGACTACAAGACATCCAAGGAAATCCTGCAGCTCATGGAGGACGTCAACCGCACCTACGGCTGCACCATCATCATCGTCACCCACAATGCGGCCATCGCGCGCATGGCCAATCGCGTGCTGCGCCTGCGCGACGGGCGCATCGTCGAGGATGAGCTCAACGAGTCACCCGTCGCGGCCGCCGAGCTCGATTGGTAGGCGGCGCCATGACACCTCTCGCAAAACGTCTCCCGCGCGAGCTGCGCCGCAATATCGGCAAGTACCTGGGCATCTTTTTGCTTATGTGCGGAAGCATCGCCCTCACGTCGGGCTTTTTGCTCGCGGCGCATTCCATCGGCTGCCTCATTGACGACATGCGCGATGCATACACGATCGAGGACGGCCGCGTGACTACCTCCTTCGAGGCCACCAAAGACCAGCTCAAGGCTGCCGAAGACGCGGCTGAGGACGTCGGCGGCGTTACGTTCTACAAGAACTTCTCTATCGACGCCATCATCAAAAAGGCGGCTGGCGACGACGGCACCAAGCGGACCCTGCGCACCTATGCGCACCGCGCTAAGGTGGACATTGCGTCCTACTGTGAGGGCAAGGAACCCAAGGCGGACGACGAGGTGGCCATCGACCGCGTCTTTGCCACCAATAACGACCTCGCCATCGGCGATAAGGTCGAGCTCGAGGGGCGCACCTATACCATCTGCGGGATCATGACGCAGCCCGATAGCCAGGCGTTGTTCCTCGACAATTCGGACTTTACGGTGAACACCATCACGTATGGCGTAGCCGAGGTCACCGACGCCGGTTTTGTTGCGCTCGAGGATGCCGGCGGCGCACCCGCCTATACGTACTCCTTTACCTTTAACGACCGCGATCTCCCCACCGCGGATCGCATCGATGCGGAGCAGGATATGGTCGAGGCGCTGACCGATGCCGATGCGCGCGTGGACGATCTGATCGATGCCGATTCCAATCAGGGCATTGGCTATGCGCGCGACGACGTGGACGGCGACTCCATGATGTGGATGACGTTGCTCGACATCATCATCGTGATCATGGCGTTTGTCTTTGTGGTGCTCACCGACGCCACCATCGAGGAGGAGAGCGCCATTATCGGCACGCTGCTCGCCAGCGGCTATCGCCGCCGCGAGATCGTGCTGCACTACCTCGCGCTTCCCGCCATCGTGGGCGTGCTCGCGGCGCTTTTGGGCACCGCGCTCGGCGTCGCGTTCTTTACCGAGCCCATGCGCGGCCTCTATTACGGTTCGTATAGCCTGCCTCCCTTCCAGGTGTACTGGAGCTGGGAGATCTTTGTGAAGTGCGCCGTGGTCCCCGCCGCCGCGCTCATCCTTATCACGCTGGTGGGTCTGCTCCGCAAAATGGGCAAGACGCCGCTGCAGTTCCTTCGCCACGAGGCGAGCGGCAAATCGGGCACCAAGCGCGGTCTGCAGCTGCCGGAGCGCATGGGCTTTGTCTCCCGCTTCCGCCTGCGCGTCTTCCTGCGCAACCTGGGCAACTTCGCCACGCTCTTCGTGGGCATCGCGTTTGGGTCGCTGCTTTTGCTCTTTGGTCTGGCGATCCTGCCCACGATGACGCACTATGCGGACAACCTCGAGACGAGCCTGGTCGCCGAGCATCAGTACACACTCAAGGCGCCGCTGGAGCTCGAGGGCACTGCCGAGGAGCGCGAGCAGTGGTCGGCACTCGAGCGCTTGCAGTCGGTTGACGGCGCGCTGCTTTCTGCCGCCCAGGATGCCGATGACGAGCTTGACGGCGCGGCCGATGCGGCGCAGACGGCAGCCGATGCCGCGACCGCATCTCCGTCTGCCGAGAGCCTGACCGCAGCGCAGGATGCGCTTGCCAAGGTCCAGGACAAGAAGGATGCGCTCTACGCGCGCCTTGACGATCTTGCCGACGCCCTCGGCTGCAACCGCGATGAGGCCATCGATCTGATCGACAAGGCCTCTAAGATCGACACTGACAACGACGATATCCACCCGGTCAATACGACCGACAACGGCGCGGGCGCAATCGCGCAGGCCGAGAAATATGCCGTTTACCAGCTGCAATACGACCGCGGCGATGGTAATGGCGAGGAGACGATTTCCGTCTACGGCATTTCATCTCATTCGCGCTATTGGAAAGACCTCAACGTCGGCGACGGGCGCGTCGTCTTTGGCGGCGGTCTGCTCGATAAGTTTGGCTGGAGCGAGGGCCAGAAGGTCGAGCTTCGCGACAAGTACGAGGCTCGGGATTATTCTCTTAAGTACGCGGGCAAGGACTGTGCCTGGGGCTCCAAGTCGGACATGAATATCTATATGAGTATCGATGACTTTAACGAGCTGTTCGACAACGATGCCGCCTACTTTAACGGCTATGTGAGCGACGAGAAGCTCGACCTCGACGCGCGCTACTTTGCCGGCGACACCACGCCCGACGACATGCGCGCCGTGGGCGACCAGTTCATCGGCATGATGAGCAAAATGATCGGCATGATGGTCGGGCTCGCGGTGTTTATCTTCCTGCTGTTTATGTACCTGCTGACCAAGGCGGTGATCGACCACAGCGCCCGTTCGATTAGCTATATGAAAGTCTTTGGCTATCGAGATAGCGAGATCTCGCATCTGTACATCCGCTCGATCACGCTGTGCGTGGCGGCGTCGCTCGTGCTGAGCCTGCCGGTCATTATTGGCTCGCTCACGGCCATCTTCCGCTCGATGCTGCTCGCCTACAACGGCAATATCGAGATCTACGTGCCCGCTTGGTCCATGGCTGCATGCGTCGGCATTGGCTTTGCGACCTACCTGGTCGTGGCGCTGCT
>CABQHZ010000117.1 GCA_902464175.1 uncultured Collinsella sp.
AGCTCGACGCGCTTGGGGTCGACCATGATCAGGCGAACGTCCTCGGGAAGGGCGCGCATGAGCAAGGTCGTGATGATGGAATTGATCATCACCGACTTACCAGAACCGGTCGTACCGGCGATCAACAGGTGAGGCATCTTGGCGAGGTCGGCGACGACCGGCGTGCCCTCGGCGTCGCGGCCGATGGCAAGCTCGAGCGGACCGCCCTTCACATAGGGCAGCACGTCGCCCAGATTGACGTTCTGGCGCTTGCGGTTGGGAATCTCGATGCCCACGAGCGAGGTGCCGGGGATCGGGGCAAAGATACGAACCGACTGGGCGGCGAGCGAAAGCGCAATATCGTCCTCGAGGCTCGAAATCTTGCTCACGCGCTCGCCCTCGCCAGGTTGCAGCTTAAAGGTCGTCACCGTGGGGCCGGCGATCCAGCCGACCACGCGGGCACTGCGGCCAAACTCAAGCAAGGTGGATTGCAGTGACTCAGCGGTCTGCTCCAGCTCCTTATCCGAAGACGCGGCAGAAGCCGACTGCGGGTTGGCATGTAGGATTTCGAGCGGCGGAAGCTTGAGGCCGTCCTCTTCTTCGCCCTCGTTATCTGCGGCGCCGCCGTCCGCTCCCCCATCACGAGCCGCAGCCGATTCGACAGCACTCGTGGCAGGCGCATCGGCAACCTTGGGATGCTTTAAGAAGTCGGGAATCTGAGGTGCGGCCGAAACAGGGTTCACGGCAAATGGCGGCTCGGACTCGTCAACCTTGTCCGGATCGTCCTCCATCGAAAGCTGTCCAGTGACCTGACCGCGCTTGGCGTGGCGACGCGGCAGCAAGGTTGTCTTGGCGGTCTCGAGCGGAGCCTCGTCGTCCTCGTCGTCACCCTCGGTGAGCTCAATCTCGCTATCGGACCAAGACGGGTCGGGCTCGCTTGTGTTGAGCTTGGGCGCAGCCTTGCCCTTCTTGGCATGGCGGCGCGGCAGCAGCGTGGTCTTGGCGCGCTCGGCTTCAACCGACTCGGATACGTCGACAAATGGGTCATCGTCCTCGTCGTCATCCAAAACCGGGTCGACATCGCCACCCATGACCGTGGTCACCGCGGCGTCAGTCCCCTTCTGGCGCAGAATGCTCAGGTGCGGACGAGCGACGCCGGGAACAGACAGGGCCTCTTCATCGCCCCACGGGCTCGCATTGACATCGGCACGTCGACGCTCGGCAAAATCGGCAGCGCGATCGCGTGCGGAGCGCAAAACGCCACCCACCGAAAAGCCGATAATGACCAAACCAACGACGACAAGCCCCAGCAAGACAACCATGGCGATAGGTTTACCCAGGGCGTTTTGCAAGGCACTTGCGATAAAGGCGCCAATGTAGCCGCCCGACACGGAAAGGTTCTGCGGCGTAAACATAAGGTCGCACGAATCGCTCGTGCCCGGCACCATCAGCGAAAGAATGGAGACGACGGCGATAAAGACCAAGGCGCCGCCCGCAACAGAGCGCACGTTGAGCGGCGAGTCCTCACCCAAAAAGAGCGTGGCGGCAAACAGCAAGATGACGATCGGCAGCACGTAGGCGCCCAGACCAAAGCCCAGGTGGTAGAAACCGGCAACCGCAGCCGTCACGGGCGCTGTTGCCGGAGAGATCACGGCAATGAAGGACGCGATCGCCAAAACGGCGATGACCACACCGGCGATATCACGATTGGCCGAAGGCTCGACCAAGGGCTCAAACTCATCGAACTCGGACTCGTGGCCCTTATTGGCACGCAGATGGGAACCGGCACCCTTAGCAGATGCCGGTTGGTTATTGGCCTTATTGCCTTTGGCGTTTTGTGCAGATCCGCGCGCCAAACTAAACCTCCATGACGACCGGGATGATCATCGGACGGGTGCGCGTACGGCTCCAGATAAAGTTAGAGAGCGAATCGCGCACGGCCTTGCGAATGGCATCGGAACCGCTGCTGGTAAAGCTAAACTTACCCTTCTCGATCGTCTTCATAATGGACGCGGAGGCATCCTCGGAGAACTGGTCGTCGATGGCAAACGAGACGCCGCGGCCCGAGAACTCGATGGCCTCGATCTTCTTGTGTTTGAGGGAGACGATGGCAACGGCCGTGACCATACCGTCGTTGGCGAGCTTCTGGCGATCGCGCAGGACGATGGGGTCGGTATCGCCGATACGCAGGCCGTCGACGTAAACGACACCGGACTCGACGGGCGTACCGCGCTTGACGATACCACCGCGCATCTCGAGCGTGTCGCCGTTATCGAGGATAAAGATATGATCGTCCTTGATGCCCATCTTGCGCGCCAGCTGGGCATGGGCGCGCAGATGCACGGCCTCACCGTGAACCGGCATAAAATACGTGGGCTTGGCCATGGCCATCAGGAGCTTGAGCTCCTCCTGGCTACCGTGACCCGAGACGTGGACGAGAGCGCGGTTCTTATCCCACACGTCGCAGCCGAGCTTGGCCAGGCTGTTGACGACCTGCTGGACGGCCTTCTCGTTGCCAGGAACGGGAGTTGCCGAGAGGATAACGGTATCGCCCTCGTGGATGGAGAGCGTCTTGTGCTCGCCATTGGCCATGCGGGACAGGGCCGACAGCGGCTCGCCCTGCGAACCAGTGCACATGACGACGATCTTGTCGTCAGGCAGGTTATCAATATCGAAGGCATCGATGATATCGGCATCATCGATGTTGAGATAACCGAGCTCGCGCGCCACGCGGGTGTTCGTGAGCATGGAGCGACCGGTCACAACGACCTTACGGCCGCACTTGCGGGCGGCATCGCAGATCTGCTGCAAACGATGGATGTGGCTCGAGAACGATGCGACGAACACGCGACCCGGGGCGTTCTTGATGGCGTGCAGCAGGTTGGGACCAACCTCGGCCTCGGACTTGGTAAAGCCGGGAACCGTGGCATTGGTGGAGTCGGAAAGTAGCAGGTCGATGCCCTGCTTGGCAAAGCGGCTGATAGCGGCGTAGTCGGGCGTGACGCCGTCGATGGGCGTCTGGTCGAGCTTAAAGTCGCCGGTGTGCATAACGGTGCCCTGATTGGTGCGGACGAACACGCCCAGAGCGCCGGGGATGGAGTGCGTCATCGAGAAGAAGTCGAGCGAGATGCCGCCGAGGTTGACATGGCTGCCGCCCTTGACCTCGCGGAACTTAGGCGCGCGGATGCGGAACTCGGAGAGCTTGCCCTCGATAAAACCGAGCGTCAGCTTGCTCGAGAAGATGGGCACCTTGTTGTTGAGGTCCTGCAGCAGATACGGAAGCGATCCGGTGTGGTCCTCGTGGCCGTGGGTAACGATGATACCGCGGAGCTTCTCCTCGTTCTCCAGAACATAGGTGTAGTCGGGAAGCACCAGATCGATACCGGGCTGGGAGTCATCCGGGAACATGAGACCGGCGTCGACGAGCACCATGTCGTCGCCGCACTCGAAGACCGTCATGTTCTTGCCGATGCCATCAAGGCCGCCGAGCGGGATGATCTTCAAGGGAGATGATTTTTTAGCTGCCATAAGTGAGTGTTGTTTCCTTTCTTCGAAACGGGTCTGGAACAACCGACGGGGCGCTTCTGGCAAACCGACCGCCGGGAACGTACAAACATGCATCGCAGAGTCGATGCAATAACCACAGTATGATACCCATTTGAACCAATACAGACCACCCATGCATTAAAGCCCCATCCAAACCGGTCTATCCCGCCGGTTTCCCGTGGGGCGGGCACTGATGAAGTTTCCTGCTCTACAGTCCTGCTCACGACGGAGGCCACATTAAGTGGCCTCCTGTTCGTGCGGAACTCGCGATAAACTTCATCAGTGCCCGCCCCACGGGAAACCTGCCAAAAAGGGACAGGTTTATTTTGGTCGGTTTTATCTGGGAAGATGCTGATGCGGCTATCTACAGATCTGAAATCTGACTACTGAATAGACTGTCTAACTAAATAGCGAGCGGCACTAACCAGTCCTTTTGCTTGCGCCCGGGAGGGCCGCATATGAAGTTTATCGCGAGTTCCGCACGCAAAGGAAAGCACTTAATGTGCTTTCCGTCTTGCGCAGGACTGTAGAGCAGGAAACTTTACCCGCGGACCCCGCCGGGAACAGCAAAAGGGCGACCCCTATCCGGAGTCGCCCTTATTGAGCAGTGTATGTACGGCTGTTACTCGGCGTCGTGGTGACGGCGGGGCTTGCGGCCTCCGTTGTCGCCGGGACGGCGCGGACGGTCGCTGCGCTCAGAGCGCTCGCGACGCGGACGCTCACGGCGCTGGAAGTGCTCGCCGTCGCCCTCGGAGGAACCCTCGGCGCGAGCCGGGGCCTCGGGCTTATCGAGACGATCGAGCGAGATCTTACCGCGATCGTCGACCTCGATGACGACGACCTTGACCTCGTCGCCCACGTTGAGGACGTCCTCGACCTTCTCCACACGACCCTTGGCGACGCGGGAGATGTGCAGCAGGCCGTCCTTACCGGGCAGCAGATTCACGAAGGCACCGAAGGGCTGAATGGAGACCACGCGACCGGTGTACTCCTCGCCCGGCTCGGGAACCTTGATGATGAGCTTGATGCGCTCGACGGCCTGATCGACGGACTCGCCGGTGCCGCCGACAAAGACGGTGCCGTCCTCCTGGATGTCGACCGAAGCACCGGTCTCGTCCTGGATGCCGCGGATGACCTTACCGCCAGAACCGATGACGTCGCGGATCTTGTCGGTCGGAACCTGGATGGAGACGATGCGCGGGGCGGTGCTGCGCGTGGTGTGGCGCGGCTCAGGGATCACATCGAGCATCTTCTGCAGGATGTACGCACGACCCTCCTTGGCCTGCTGCAGGGCGCGGGCCAAGATGTCAAAGGTAAGGCCGGTGGCCTTGTTGTCCATCTGCAGAGCGGTAATGCCCTCGGTGGTGCCGGTGACCTTAAAGTCCATGTCGCCAAGGAAGTCCTCGAGACCCTGGATGTCGGACAGGACCACGGTCTTGCCCTCCTCCT
>CABQHZ010000118.1 GCA_902464175.1 uncultured Collinsella sp.
GCCACTCGAAGTGGCGGTGATGGAAACAACAGAGGGCAGCGCCTTGGCGGAGACAGCCTCGGCCAGCGTGGTGTCCTCGGAGTCGATGGTGATCTTTTGCGCCGACGAACCCGAAGCGCCCGCCGTCACGGCATTCTTGCCGCCGCCGATATTGAGCGTACCGCTCATGATAAGTGCGATGACCAGCAGGGCGCCGCATGCGCAGCCGGCGAGTGCCGTAATGAAGATCGGCAGCTTTTTGGTCTTGGTCTTGACCACCGTGTGCTTGTTCACGACCTGCTGGCCACCCAGGGGCTGGCCGGTCTGCGTGTCGTAGGCCTGCACGTAGGGAATGTTACCGCCGGCAGGCGTCGACTCCACCTGCACGCGCGGCTGCTGCTGAGTCTCGCCGGCGTTGCCCGCGTCCTGGGGACGCTGAGAATCGTTCTCGCTCATAGCTGCGATCCTTTCGTCAAATAACCAAAGGCCCGCCAAACATGTGGCGGGCCATCATTGTTCACGTTGAGTTGTACCCCAAGCTGGGCACTCCCGAGCACTAGATGCCAAGATTTCAGCTTTGCTTAAGTAATGACATGCTTATAGGCCAATTCGTTTTATGCCGTCATGTCTATTCGATATAACAGTCGATAGCAAAACTCACGGCTTCGCTCTCTGGCGTGAAAATAGTCTCTCTGCTTCTTGTTCGCGTTTTTTCATTGCCATTTTCATCTCTGACCACCGTGTCAACCACGAGCGTCAATCGCTTCCGAACGTCCAGCAGCTCCAAGGCTTCCGCCATCCCAGCTCGCATCAAAATGGGAACTCCTGCCATCAGGCCTAAGAACTGCTCCTCATCAATCATTCTTCATTCCCCTTGTCTACTTGATTTGGCTTTCTCGGCTGAATGGGGATATAGAACAGTCCCGTCAAGTTCCTTATCTTCCACAAAAACTAGAATCCATTTTTCACCTGCCTTCAACCCTGCAACATATCCGGAACTTGACTTACGGCGCATATCGATTCTCTTACGGCAACCACTTGGCATAAGCGCCTCAAATTGCCCGTTATGAACATCCGATAGAGCGCGCACCTCGACTGCAACAACCGTGTCGTTTTCTCCCCCATTAGTCGCCCCTAGCAGGGACAAACTCACTTCAGCGACCAAGGCAAGGAAAAGAACCAATAGGGGTATTGCCCTTCGAATGAACTTGTCGCCGTTCACGAGTACAATCACCCCTTGCAATATGTTCCGTCGTGAGCCGTGTAAATTGATACGTCATATGGAAGAAACTGCAGCCGGTTTGTCTATCCGTTCCAAACCACAAGCAGGTACTTCTTGGCATTTGAGTATGTGTTATGCATTGCCACATAGCCCACAACTGCCATTGCGTGCCCGCTGCCATTTGACCGGAGCCTCCCAGAGAAAACATTGCCGAAACGCGCATGCGTAGGTTTTCGCCTCTTTGATAACTTTCGCCTGCGTTGGCGTTATCATTCCCGAAATCGTTTTGCTCGCATCAACAACGTAATCCCATTTATACAAATCCATGGCAGGTAACTAAATGTTATTCGCTAGATAGTGCTATACGCTTGATATTGTTTTTACTGACGCACTTTCAGTCGGTAAAAGGTATGATTCTTGCCACAAGCGAGAAAAGGGCACCGAAAAACTCCGGTGCCCCGTATCGTCTTCTGGTTATCCCTAGTCCTTAAACAGATAGCCCACGCCGCGGACGGTGGTGATGTGCGCCGCGATCTGCGGGCCCACCTTGGAGCGGATACGTCGGATGTGTACGTCGACGGTACGGGTGCCGCCGCAGTACTCAAAGCCCCACACGCGGTGCAGCAGCACCTCGCGGCTGTAGGCGCGGTTGGGGTGCGTCGCCAAAAAGCTCAGCAGCGAGTACTCCATCAGCGTCAGGTCGATGGGCTCGTTATCGAGCGTCACCTGGTAGGTAGCCAGGTTGATCTCGAGGTTATCGATGTTGAGCACGTCATCGGCGGTGACGGTCTCCTCCTCGCCCATCAGGCGCTGCGCACGAGCCTTGAGCTCGTTGGGCGTCGCCGTGGGGCACACGAAGTCGGCATGCGCGTGATTCGGCAGGCGCAGGGTGCCGAGCGCCTCGTCGTCGACGATCACCAGCATGGGAACGCCGCCGCGATCGTCAAGCCACTTGGCAATCTGATCGATGCGGTCGCTGCGGATGCCATCGGAATCGAGGATCAGCAGGTCAAAGTCGTGCGCCGCAGTTGGCGAATCGGGGGTTGCCAGGCTCACCTCGACACCCAGGGTAGTCGTCAAGCTGCGGGCAAACTCGTGGAAGCGCGTCGTGCGCGCCATGAACAGGGCACTCTTTTCGGACATATCGGCCTCCAAAGAAATGAGCTCAATCGTACTGGAACAAGCCAGCGCGATTAGGAGTTCGCCAGGTAGTGCTTGATCTCCCACTCGGTGATCGTAGACTCAAACTTATGCCACTCGTCGCGCTTCTTTTTGAGGAAGAAGCTGTGGATGTGCTCGCCGAGAGCATCCTTCATAAACTGCGAGTCCTCAAACACGTCGAGCGCCTCTTTGAGCGAGCGCGGCAGCGGCGCGTAGCCGGCCTCGACCATCTGACGGTCGGTAAGCTTGAGCGTCTCGGCCGTTGCCTCGGGCGGGAGTTCCAGCTTGCGCTCGATGCCGTCCAGACCAGCCGCCAGCGTGACGGCGTTGACCAGGTACGGGTTGGCCATGGGGTCGGGACTGCGCAGCTCGATGCGCGTGGACAGCGGCTTGCCGGGCTTGTAGACCGGGATGCGGACCATACTCGCGCGGTTGCGCAGGCCCCACGTGGCGTACTGCGGCACGGAGTCGCCACCCGTGGTGATGCGCTTGTACGAGTTGACCGTGGGGTTGGTGATGGCGCTGATCTCGCGCGCGTGCGCTAAGATGCCGGCCATGTAGTGCTTGGCGATTTCGGAGAGGTGGTACTTCTCGTCGTCCTCTCCCCAAAAGACGTTGTTGCCGTCGTGGTCGAACAGCGACTGATGCAAAAACATGGCGCTGCCGTCCTCGCCCGCCAACGGCTTGGGCATAAAGGAGGCGTGGCAACCGCTCTCGTAGGCCTGCTGCTTAATGATGAGCTTGGCCGTGGTGACGGCGTCGGACATGCTCAGGGCCTCGGCGTGACGCAAGCTCATGCCGTGCTGCGAGCGGCCGGCGGCGTGGAAGGTGTACTCCACGGGCACGGACATCTTCTCGAGCGTGAGGACCGTGTTGCGACGCAGGTCGCGGGCGGCATCGCTCACCGAAAGATCGAAGTAGCCCACGTTGTCGAGCGGCTCGGGGGTGTGCTCGTCGGGGAAGTAGTAATACTCCAGCTCGGCGCCCACGTTGAGCAGATAGCCGGCCTTCTCGGCCTTGCGGAACATGCGGCGCAGGGCATCGCGCGGGTCGCCGGCGAACGGTTTGCGATCGGGAGTGCACACATCGCAGAAAACGCGTGCAACGCCGTTATGGCTCGGGCGCCACGGCAAAATCTGGAAGGTCGAAGCATCGGGGAACGCCAGCATGTCGGCTTCCTCGGGCGTGGCAAAGCCCTCGATGGCGGAGCCGTCAAAGCCAATACCCTCCTCAAAAGCGACCTCGAGGTCCTCGGGGCTAATGGCAAAGTTCTTGAGGCGGCCGAGAATGTCGACAAACCACAGACGCACAAAGCGGATATCACGCTGCTCTACGGAGCGGAGTACGTAATCGATGTTCTGCTGGTTCATGTCGCTCCCCTTTCTTTCGGGCGGGTTTCGACTGGTCTATATCGCAGATACTATCGCAGAAAAATGTTTCCGCAGGGTTAAAGCGTATCAAGCGCTCAAAAAACGTGCGAGGGCGGGTGACTATGGCAGGTAACTAACGCTCGGATTCGGAGGCAATTTGCCTACAGGCTCGTTCCAGTGCGGGGAACTCCATCGTCACTGCGTCCCAAACAACTGAGCGGTCGACATTGCCGTAATCATGCGCAAGATAATTTCTCATGCCGATAATTCCACGCCACTCAATTTCGGGATGAAGACGCTGCGAGCGCTCCGACAGCTTGCCCGCTTCTTCCGTCACCCTAAGCGCACACATCAAAAGGGAGTCCGCCAACGCCCTTGTCCGCACATCATTCGCATGCAGAAACTGGTCCTCGGTGATATCAAAAGCCTTGATGCGCTCGTTCGTTTCGAAAATGGCCTCCAAGACCTCTTGCGCGCGAAGGCCGTCTGACTTACGCGCGATCATAAACGATCACTCCTTCGCGCTCGATTACCGCGGCAAGATCGCCATCAAGATGGTCGCTCGAGACGAGGTCAACCTGCTTCCCGGTCTCCTTACGCACCGCTTCGCCAAACGCCGACAACGCGAAAAGACCAAAGCCATGCTCGCGATCGACTTCGAGACGCAAATCGATATCACTATCGACACGCGCCTCACCACGGGCATACGAGCCAAAAAGGACCACGGTTTTGATGGCGGGAATCGGGCTGGCCGCCTCGCGGACGGCGGACTCAATCTGAGCAATATCCAAAATGTCTGCGGCAACGTTTTCGCTTGCAGAGTTTTTACCAAGTGAAGGAACAAACGGCAGCGAGCGCTCGCGCAGCATCTGCCTCATAAACATATTGACCGCAACAGACGAAGTCATGCCGAGTTCTTCGCATAGCTCGGCAAATGAATCTTTAATTGACGAGTCCACTCGTACACTCAGTACAGACGCAGCCATGGATACCTCCTGTATGACATTGTCTACATAATATCACACAGACTAGCGCGTAGTGGAGACTCGGGACTCGATGTGGCCGGGTATCTCGATGCGCTTGGGGGCGAGCTTTGCGGCATCGCCCACCGTAGTGGTAACGACGTCGATGCGCTCGGACAGACGCTCGACTACGCGCTCGGCAATGGTAAGGGTGTCTTGCGCGGCCGTGGTCACACCGCCAAAGAGCACGTGGTTCCAGGGATAGTCGTCAAACGT
>CABQHZ010000119.1 GCA_902464175.1 uncultured Collinsella sp.
TTGCGTCCTGCGGAATATTTTGGGAGGTAGCCCAAACAGCCCCGGCGGGGTCCTGTGTAGTCACCCTTTAGGCGGAACTCTCCTAATGGGTTGAGCGTTCTGGATACTTGCTTGCTACCGTTTATCGCGTATAGCTACCGTTTGCGGAATAAGTAACACTCCTTAATAAACCGTGTAGAATCTCAGATAAGCACGGAGTTTTCCAGGGAGACGCTGTCCTTTGTTGTGTGCAAGGGGCGGCGTCTCTTTGGCGCTTGGAGGCCGTTCTACAGCAGGACGGCGGACGTGCGCCACATATTGAAAAGCCAACGTCGAGATGGGTCGTGATAAGAATGGGCAAGTACGTAATCGTGGTTGAGTCTGGTTCGGATGTGACGCCGGAGCTCTGCGAGCGCTATGGCATCGTGCGCGTGCCCATGCATGTCACGATTGGTGACGAGACCGTCGAAGACGGATCGATCGACCCGCTTGAGATTTACTCGCGCTGCAACGAGTTTGGTGTGATGCCCAAGACCAGCGGTTGCTCGCCGGCGGATTTTGCGCATGTGTACGACCGCATCCACGCCGAGCGGCCCGATGCGACCATTTTGCATCTTGCGTATTCCGAGGTTACGACCTGCTCGCATCAGTCGTCGAAGATTGCGGCAAAGGGCCGCGATTACGTTTTCTCCATGGATACGCGCTTTGTGTCGGTGGGCCAGTCGCTTGTCGCCGTTGAGACCGCCAAGTATATCGAAGCCCATCCGGATGCCACCGTCGACGAGATTTTCGCCTTTACCAATTCGGTGATGGACCGCGTGCTGCTGGGCTTTGTTCCTACCGACCTTGCCTTCCTTAAGGCGGGCGGTCGCTTGTCCAACGTCGCGTTCCTAGGCGCCCATCTGCTCAAGATTAAGCCCTGCATTGAGGTGACGGGTGGCAAGTTCGTGGCCACCAAGAAGTTCCGCGGCTCTATGCTCAAGTGCGCCCGCGCCTTTATCGATCACATGGTTGCGAAGGGCGATATTGATTGCTCGCACATTGGTTTGGCGTATTCAGTGGGCCTTTCCGAGGAGCTGCGCGACGATATGGAAGTCTATGCGCACGACCTGGGCTTTAAGGACGTTACCTGGACTCAGGTCGGCGGCGTCATCTCGAGCCACTGCGGCCCGACCGCCTTTGGCGCGGTGCTTACGCTTAAGGCGTAGGGCCTGGCGTCTATCGATTTCTATTGCTTCGGCGGCGAGCGGGTTGTGACAACCTTCCCGCTGCTTTTGCGTGGAGTCAAATAGGACGATCAAATTGACCGCTAAACCGTTTCGCCATCAGGCGTATGGGCTAGAATGGCTCTGGCATTTTAATTGACAAAAACCAAAGAGAGGCAAGGTTGCGGGAATGGCTGAGATGACGCTTGAGGGTGTGGATGCTCATCCCGAGGACTCTGCGTATGCCCTGGGTCGCGTGCATTCGATCGAGACGATGGGAACGGTCGACGGACCCGGCATCCGCTTTGTGGTGTTTGTTCAGGGCTGTCCCATGCGCTGCGCGTATTGCCACAATCCCGATACCTGGTCTGCTAACGGCGGCACGATGGTGACCGTCGAGCATCTCATGGACGAGTTCCAGAGCAACCATGAGTTCTACCGTAGCGGCGGCATTACCGTTTCGGGCGGCGAACCGCTCCTGCAGCCCGAGTTTTTGGCCGACCTGTTCCGTGCAATGCACAACAACCCCGATGGCCGCGTACACACCTGCCTAGACAGCTGTGGCTATGCATTTGATCCCAAGCATCCGGAGAAGTTCGATGCTGTTCTCAACGAGACCGATATGGTGCTGCTCGACATCAAGCATGCCGATCCGGTTGAGCATAAAAAGCTGACCGGTTGCGATCCTGCGCGCATCCTGGCGTTTGGCGATGAGCTTGCCCGTCGCAAGATTAAGGTTGTTATTCGCCACGTGGTGGTGCCGGGTATCACCGATACGGCGGAGGAATGCGAGAAGCTCGGTCGCCTGATCGCTCCATGGCACAACGTGGTGGGCCTGGAAATGCTGCCGTATCACACGATGGGTGTCGTCAAGTACGAGCAGCTGGGTATTCCCTATAAGCTCGAGGGCGTGCCCCAGATGGATACCGCGCGCATGCCCGAGCTGCGCAACGCCGTCATGGCCGGCATGAAAAAGCGCCGTGCGGAGCTCAGGTCGGCCATTGGCTAACAAGCCCGTCCCAAATTGACTACCCTTTAAGATGTGCAACAAGGTGGGTTGGGTCAGCGAGGATGGTTACTATTCGACATGCGATGCGGGCCTTATCGACATCGATGGCCGTACCTATGTCATGAGCGTCATGACATCGATGCCGTGGAGCGACCGCTCGAGCGAGGTTACGGCCGCGATTGCAAAGGCTCTGTTTGATACGCGAGCTGCACTGGCTTAGCGTGTTCGTTTGGCGAGGTCAAACAAAATGCTGGTACCATACCGTGGTTGAGAATTTCGTATAGGTTTGGGGAATGGTATGGCTACCATCGCGATTATCGGTGCGCTCGAAAAAGAGATCATGCAGATTAAGGAAGAGCTGAGCGACGTTTGCGAGGCACGGGAGGCAGGCTTGACCGTTGTGAGCGGTGAGCTCGACGGTCTGACAGTTGTCGCCACAACGGCGGGCATGGGCACGGTGAACGCCGCCGCTGCAACACAGCACCTCATTAGCAAGTATGCTCCGCAGGCTGTTGTGTTTTCGGGCATTGCGGGCGGTTTGAACCCCAAGCTCCATATCGACGACGTGGTCATTGGCAAACGCCTGCGCTATCTGGATACCGATACCGCGCTTATCGCCGAGTCCGCACCGGGGCTCGAGGAGTTTGGCTCGACACCCGCGCTGGTCGATATTGCCGTCGACGTGCTTGCTGAGCGTGGGTTTGTTGATGCTTCGACAAATGCAGCCGCTTCGAACGAGGGAGCCAAACAATTCCTGGTCGGCACGATTGCCACGGGTAACCGCTTTGTGACGGGCACCGCCATGCGCAACGACGCTATCGAGGCGACGCATGCCGATTGTGTCGGCATGGAGGGCGCGGCAATTGCCCATGTCGCAACCAAAAATGGTGTCGATTGCCTGGTGTTGCGCGCTATCAGCGATAATTGTGACGAGGCGTACGATGCAATTTGCGACCGAGAGTTCGATCTGTTCGAGTACGCGCGTGTCGCAAGTGACATCACGCTCGATATCGTCCGCCGCATTGCTGCTGCGCAATAGCGCGCTCTTTTGTAAGAACCTACGACCAAGGAGTGTCCATGGCCGATTCCATTAACTACCAGCTTGCCAAGTTCGTCGCCAGCTACGGCAAGGTTTCGCAGATTCCCGAGTCCACCTGCCCCGAGGTGAGCTTTGTCGGCCGCTCCAACGTGGGCAAGTCGTCGATTATGAACAAGCTCTTTGGCCGCAAGAACCTGGTCAAGGTTTCCAGTGCGCCGGGCAAGACGAGCAACATCAACTTCTTTGAGGCCGACGACGTGCATTTCGTGGACCTGCCGGGTTACGGTTTCGCCCGTCGCTCCAAGGCCGAGCGCGACCGCTGGGCCGAGCTTATTGGCGACTTCTTTGACTCCGAGCGCAGCTTTAACCTGGTCGTATCGCTGGTTGACATTCGTCACGACCCCAGCAAGCTCGATCATGACATGATCGACTACCTGCAGGGCAACGAGTTCAACTTTATCGTCTGCCTCACCAAAGCCGACAAGCTCAGCCGCACCCAGCAGGCCCGCCAGGCAGCAGCCATCAAAAAGCAGCTCAACGTCCCGGCCGAAAACGTAATCATCACAAGCTCCCAAACCGGTGTGGGCATCGACGAGCTCAAGCGCCGCATTGCCGAGGCGTGCCTCTAATAAGTGCTTCAGTCTAGCAAGAGCCCCTACCAATAAAAAGCCAAACTATCAGCCCGGCGCCCCTTCAAAGCGTGGGTCCCTGTAGACATCCTCAGCAAGGTAGGCGCAGGGACGGTCGGGATGTTCCCTCAAAATCATTCCGCAGCGCGAAGGCCCCTTGTCCGTCGCTCCGTAGGAGCAGGACAAGGGGCCTTCATGCGCGAGGACGATTTTGAGGGAACATCCCGACCGTCCCGGACAGGTATATGAGGAGGATGTCTACAGGTACTCGATTTGAGCGCCTTCCGTGTCGCACGTCAGAATATGCGTATCACACTTAGGGAACTGCTCGCGCAGCTTGACCTGCAAGAACTTTGCCACGATGGTGTCGTCGGTTACAGCCATGAGGGTCGAGCCCGAACCGCTGATCCAGATGGTCTTAGCGCCGCCGTTAAGGCAGGTGTCGCGCACGGCGTTGTAATCGGGAATCAGGCGGCGGCGATAGGGCTCCTGGATGCGGTCGTCGTTGGCGGCGGCAATCAGGTCAAGGTCGCCGGTCTCCAGGCCGCGCGTCATGCCGGCGATGCGGCCCATTTGCCATACGGCGGTGGAGAGTGGAATCTCCTGCGGCACGACCTTGCGCGCCTCACTCGTATGCACCTCGTAGGGCGGAATCACGGTAATAAAACGCAAGCGATCGCTCACCTCGTAGCGCAGACACTGGGGGAGCGAATCAGTCGGCGTAAAGGAGCAAACGGCACCACCCAGGATGGCAGGGGCGACGTTATCGGGATGGCCCTCGACCTCGGTGGCAATGCGGACGAGCTCGGCACGGTCGACGGTGTGGCCCGTCAGCGCGGCGGCGGCCATAATGCCGGCGACGACGCAGGTGGAGCTGGAGCCCAGGCCGCGAGCGACGGGCACATCGGTTTGAATGTCGATGGCAACGGGAAAAGCCGGCTCGTCCCATGCAGCCAGTGCATCGACAAAGCTCACGTAGACTAGGTTGTTCTCGTTTTGGAATTCCTCGGGGCAGCCCGTGATGGTGAGCTTGTCGGCGCGCTCAAAGGTGAAGTGCGAGTAGAGGCTGACGGCCATGCCGAGGGTGTCGTAGCCGATGC
>CABQHZ010000120.1 GCA_902464175.1 uncultured Collinsella sp.
AGGCCGGCGACCAGCGTATCGCCCACGTGCAGGGTACCGCGGGTCACGAGCACGGTAGCGACCGAGCCGCGGCCCTTGTCGAGCTTGGCCTCGAGGACGTTGCCGGAGGCAAAGGTGTCCGGGTTGGCCTTGAGCTCGAGCACATCTGCCTGGAGCAGCACGGTCTCGAGCAGATCGTCGATACCGATCTTCTGCTTCGCCGAGATGTTGACGAACATGTTCTGTCCGCCCCACTCCTCGGGGATGACACCGTACTCGGTGAGCTCCTGGCGCACGCGGTCGGGGTTGGCACCCGGCTTATCGATCTTGTTGACGGCGACGACGATGGGTACGCCGGCGGCCTTGGCGTGGTTGATCGACTCGACGGTCTGGGGCATGACGCCGTCGTCGGCAGCCACGATCAGAATGACGATGTCGGTCACCTTGGCACCACGGGCACGCATGGCCGTAAAGGTGGCATGGCCCGGGGTATCGATGAAGGTGATCTTGCGGTCGTTGATCATAACCTGCGAAGCGCCGATTGCCTGGGTGATGCCGCCCGCCTCGCCGGCAGCGACACCGGTGTGACGGATGGCGTCGAGGAGGCTCGTCTTGCCGTGGTCGACGTGGCCCATGACGGTGACGACCGGGGCGCGTGGCTTAAGGTCGGCGGGATCGTCGTAGAACGAGAAGGTGTTCTCCTCCTCGGGGGTGATGATCTTGATCTGACGACCCAGGTCGTCGGCAACGAGCTCGACGAGGTCATCGGACATGGACTGCGTCATGGTGAGCGGCGTACCCAGCAGGAACAGGCGCTTGATGATGTCGTTGGCCGGAACGTCGAGCGCCTCGGCGAGCTCCTGAACGGTAACGCCCTGGGAAACCTTGATGGCGTCGAGCTCCTCGGGGTTCACGCCCTGGGCCAGCGCCTCCTCTATCTTGCGCTCCTCCTGAGCCTTGGCAGCCTCGCGCTCGCGCTTCTCCTTGCGCTTCTTGCGGCGACCGGTGGACTCGCGAGAGGCCTCCTCGACGGCGGCACGAGCCTCCTCGAGCACCTTCTCGCGGCTGTACTCCTCGGCCTCGCGAGCCATGCGGCTATAGTGGTCCTCTTCGTTGTTGTGACCGCCCTTGCGCTTCTTGCCCTTGCCCTGCTTATCGGGGTTGGGGAAGTCCATGCCGGCAGCGACGTTGTTGCTGGCGTTGGTGCGATGGCTGTGCGGACGGCTCTCGGAGGCGTTACGCTCGGAGTTGTTGTCGGAGGCGTTGCGATCGTTACGACGGCCACCGCGGCGGTCGTTGTTGCCGCCACGACGGTTACCGCGCTCGGCGGCGCGCTCGGCCTTGGCCTTGTCCTCGGCGTCCTTCTTCTCCTTGAGCACGGTCTCCTGTGCGGCGATCTGGTCGAGCAGGGAACGGAAGCGCGAACCGGAGTCGGAAGCGGGAACGGCGCGGCGCTGGGCCTCGCGGGCAGCCTCCTCCTTCTCGCGGGCAAGGCGCTCCTGCTCGGCCTTCTTCTTGGCCTCGGCCTCGGCGCGGGCAGCCTCCTCGGCAGCCTGGGCTGCGGCAAACTGGCGGCGCTCCTCCTCGCGTGCCTTCTCGGCGGCGATGCGCTCACGCTCGGCCTCGGCGGCGCGTGCGGCCTCCTCGGCGGCAGCTGCCTGCTCCTCGGCCTGCTTGGCGGCCTCGACTTCCTGAGCGCGAGCCTCGATCACCGAGGCGAGCTGCTTGCGGACCATGGCGACATAAGCGTCCTCCAAGGTGGAGGAAGCGGACTTAGCGGGAATCTTCATATCGGCGAGATGACCCATCAGTTCCTTGGAGGTCATGCCGAACTCTTTGGCCAGGGTGGACACACGGACTTTTGCCATATGACTTCACCTACCCTTTCTGGCACCTTGGGTGCCTAGAGACTGAACGAGCGTGGGAGATGCACCGGGACCTGCCCGGCGCGACCGCGCGCTAGATCAGGTCCTCCGCATCATCGAAGGCGTCGGTGTCGTGGACACCGCAGAAACGGGAACCGGGACGGGCCTGGTTGCGGCACTGGATGCCGTCCTCGGACACGAACTCGCAGCGACGGACGTCCTCGTCCTCCTCGTCGCCGATCAGGTCGGCGGCGGGCTCCTCATGAACGGGAACGTTCTTGAGGATGTCGGCGGCAAGGGTCTCGGACTTGATGTCGATGTGCCAGCCGGTCAGGCGCGCGGCGAGGCGGGCGTTCTGGCCCTCCTTGCCGATGGCGAGGGACAGCTGGTCGTCGGGCACGATGACGCCGGCGTAGGCCTTCTCCTCGTCGATGAGGACGCGGGTGACCTTAGCGGGCGACAGGGCGTTGGCGACGTAGACGGCAGGATCGGCATCCCACAGGATGACGTCGACGCGCTCGCCACGGAGCTCGCCCACGACAGCGCGAACACGGCTGCCCTTGGGGCCGACGCAGGCGCCCACGGGATCCAGACGGTCGTCGAGCGAGTGGACGGCGACCTTGGAGCGCTGGCCAGGCTCGCGGGCGATCGACTTGATCTGGACGGTGCCCTCATAGATCTCGGGCACCTCCTGCTCAAACAGACGACGCATGAGCTCGGGGTGGGTACGAGAAATGACAATCGGCGGACGGCTGTGCTCGCCACGAACCGGCTGCAGGTTGGAGTTGGGGTCGCGAACGTCGATGATCACGGCCTTTATATGCTGGTTGTGCAGGTAGCGCTCGCCCATCGGACGCTCGTTGCGCTCGTTCTCGTAACGGCGCTGATCGAAGTGCGGCAGCTCGGCCTCGACGCCCTCGCGGATCTTGACGATCGTGAAGTCGGGCGTGGACTGCAGCACGGTGCCGCTGATGAGGTCACCGATGCGGCCGGAGAACTCCTCGTAGATCTGCTCGCGGGCAGAGTTGCGCACGATGGCGTTGATCTCGGCCTTGGCGTGCTGGGCGGCGATGCGGCTCGTGTTCTTGGGGGTGACGTCGATCTCCTCGAACTCGGTGAAGTTGCCCTCCTCGTCCATGGAATCGTCAATCGGCTCCAGGCGGTAGACGTAGATCTTGCCGGTGGTGCGGTCGATGGTCACCTTGGCGCCCCACTCAAGATGCAGAATCTCGGCATAGCTCTTGGCGAGCGACTGCTCCAGGCGGTCGATCAGGTAGAGCTGGTCGATGTGCTTCTCCTGGCAAAGCTCCATCAGGGCGGATATCATGTCGGATGCTGCCATCTTACTTTCCTTCCTTCGCGGGCTTGAAGTCATAGGTGGGCTTCAACTTGCACTTTTTAACATCAGAGAAATCGAGGGTAACGGACTCGCCGTCCTCGAGCTCGAGGGTCACGTTCGTCTCGGTGGCGGCGGCAATCTTGCCGGCGTACTTGCGACGGCCCTCGGTGGCGGTGGAGGTGAGCTCACAGTTCTCGCCCACAAAGCGGGCAAAGTCGCGCGGACGGCGCAGCGGGCGCGCCATACCCGGGCTCGACACCTCGAGCGTATAGCTCGAAGAGATGGGGTCGAGCTCCTCGATCACATCGCCGACCCATTTGGTGTTGGCCGTGACGTCGTTGAGCGACAGGCTCTGACCCTCGGCACCCTCGATACGCACGCGCACGCAGGGGGCCTTGGTGGCGCCCACGAGCTCGACGTCGACGATGTCGACATCGTGCTGGGGAGCGACGGCCTCGAGCGCGTCGATGATCGCCTGCTCGGTCTTGGTCTTGACCATTGCGGCACCTCCATCCATACAAAAAAGAAGCGGGGCCGAAACCCCACTTCTTTCAATTACAACTTCATTTGCAAGCAAACTATACCAATAGCTGCGGAAACGCGCAAGCACAGTACGAATCTGCAGGTCAGCGTGCGCACAGGTTCTCCACAAGAATAGGACAATTGGCCGAGGAGCCCCATGCGGCGCACCCTCAACAGTCCCAAAACAGGCCATGCGTCCCAATCCACAGGCCCGTTCGGACCCCAAGGGCATTCCTCCCCGAGCCCCTATCGATCAGACTTACGCTAAGGGACATTCTGTAACAAGCCGGCCAGCAAGTCGCACAACGACAAACCTTTCCAAATCCTCTACGGCAAGGAGGCACACATGAAACGTCTAGGCACCCCCTGCATAACTGCGCTCGCCATCGCAACGTGCTCGTTGGCCCTCTTAGGCTGCGGCAACACGAATGGCAAAACCGGAACATGCGAACCGAACCCAGGCAGCACAAAAGCCATCGAGAAAACGACGTCATCGGAGAGCTTCGACAAAATAAACGAAGACACCGTCGATCCCCAGGGCTTGGGTCCCGACCCCCAAGAACAGTTCCCCATCGACCTTGAGGCAGACGAAAACGTCCATGTTACCTGCGTGGGCAAGGACACCGACGGCTACGGAGACGCGGCGCTCGTCTTTACGGTGACCAACAATACCGATGTCGACATGATGTTTGGCGATGTAGACTCCTATGCCTACGTCAACGGCGTGGTCCGCGATGTGCGCATGCGCCAGCAGGTCGCAGCGGGCGAGGAAACGCGCGCCATGCTCGCCTTTGTAGGCACCTTCGACGACCCGGACTTTGATGTGAACAACGACCTCAACGACATCTACCTCAACATTTGGATGTTCGAAGAGGCAACGGGCAACGTTTACTTTAGGGACCTGGTACACATCCCGTAGAAGACGGTGCGACGCACTGACTAAGCAGGGCAGACAACACAAAACGAGGGACGACCCAACCGGACCGTCCCTCGTTTATTGCATGTCAGCTTTACGCGCAGCGCTTACTTGACCACCAGGTTGACCAGCTTGCCGGGCACGCAGATGGCCTTGACGACCGTCTTGCCCTCAAGCCACTTGGCAACGGCTTCCTCGGCGGCAGCCTGCATCTCCTCGTTGGAGGCGTCGCGGGCGACGTCGATGCGGCCACGGACCTTGCCGAGCACCTGGACGACGATCTGCACCGTGTCCTCGAT
>CABQHZ010000121.1 GCA_902464175.1 uncultured Collinsella sp.
TATGGACACATAACCCAGTTCAAGTGTAACTACCGTGTGTACAACTAAAGCAACCGGCCGGGACGAGGGGTGACGCAAAAGCGTCGCCCCTCGTTTTTAACCATGTCAACTGAACCTAGTTCAGTTTGGTTGATTTCCGATCTCAGCCGAACACATTGAGCGGAAAGGCCGTTCCCGCAGTCAGTCGAACGTCCCCGGGGCCCTTCTCAGGCCCCGGGGACGGCATTTTCCCAGTTGAAGGAACGGTGGAGATGTGTTTCGATGGGTCAGATTCGTGTCGTTCCGAAAAGACCGTGAACCTTTTGTGGGACGCGCGGCGCCGTGGTACCATAGCCGAGTTTGTTGTCTTGGTCGGAAACCAAGACGCCTTATGCGCTGATCGGTAACCAGCGCCTGACCAATAAGGAGTCCTACCATGAAGCAGGGTATCCATCCCCAGTATGTCGAGTGCACGGTGACGTGCTCCTGCGGCAACACCTTCAAGACGCACGCTACCGTGTCCGAGATGAAGGTTGAGCTTTGCAACGAGTGCCACCCGTTCTACACCGGCCAGCAGAAGTTCGTCGACACCGGTGGACGCGTCCAGCGCTTCGCCGACAAGTTCGGTGGCGCCGCTGCCGCCCAGCTCAAGAAGGCTGAGGAGGCCAAGGCTGCCAAGGCCGCCAAGGCTGCTGAGGCCGAGGCCGCTCGCAAGGCCGCCGCTGAGGCTAAGGCTGCCGAGAAGGCTAAGCGTGCTGCTAAGTTTGCCGAGGAGGCTGCCAAGCAGGCCGCCGAGGCTCCCGCAGAGGCTCCCGTCGAGGAGGCCGCTGCCGAGGCCGAGACCACCGAGGCTGCTGAGTAAATAGCTCGCCGCGGAATCACTCGCATTCATGGCATGAGGGCCGTGCATCCATTTGGGTGCGCGGCCCTTTTCTTTTTATTGGTGCAAGCTAACCTGTCCCCGTGGCACCAAATGGCAGAGAGACGGCGTTTGCCCAGATAAAACCTGCCAAAATAAACCAGTCCCGTTTTGGCAGGTTGGTCATAGTTATTACGTGGCGGTTGAGGTCGACCGCATAGGGTGCGCCCTGTTTGGCTAAAGTACAATTATCTGTGTTTAACTCGCTCGGAGCTGCATGGCACGGGCGATGGCCAAAAAGGAAAACCACATGGGATTCATGTCAAAGCTGCTGTCCTTTGGATCCGATAAGGACCTTAAGCGCTACTACAAGATCGTCGACCAGATCAACGGTCTTGAGCCCCAGTTTGAGAAGATGACCGAGGAAGAGCTCCGCGCCCAGACCGATAAGTTCCGTGAGCGCTACGCCAACGGCGAGTCGCTCGACGACATGCTCCCCGAGGCTTTTGCCACTGTGCGCGAGGCTTCCAAGCGCACCATGGGCATGCGTCACTTTGACGTGCAGCTCATCGGCGCCATGGCGCTTCACGAGGGCCACATCGCCGAGATGAAGACCGGCGAAGGCAAGACCCTCGTCTCCACCCTGGCCGGCTACCTCAACGCTATCGCCGGCAAGGGCGTGCATGTCGTTACCGTCAATGACTACCTGGCCAAGCGCGACTCCGAGTGGATGGGCCGCATCTACAAGTACCTGGGCATGACCGTCGGCCTGCTCCAGAACAATATGCCGCTCGAGCTCAAGCGTCCGGCCTACCAGGCCGACGTCACCTACGGCACCAACTCCGAGTTCGGCTTTGATTACCTGCGCGACAACATGGTCACCCGTCCCGAGCAGCGCGTGCAGCGCGGTCACAACTACGCCATCGTCGACGAGGTCGACTCCATCCTGATCGATGAGGCTCGCACCCCGCTGATCATCTCGGGCGCTGGTACCAAGTCCGCCAGTACCTACAAGGACTTCGCGCGTGCCGTGCGTGGCCTTGAGCGCGGCGAGGACGTGTCGCACGACATGCTTACCGCCACCGAGGACGTTGAACCCACGGGCGACTACGTCATGGACGAGGCCAAGCACACCATCGCTGCCACCGAGCGCGGTCTTAAGAAGATCGAGCGCCGCCTGGGTATCGATGACATCTATGCCGATCTCTCCGGCCAGCTGGTCAACCACCTGCAGCAGGCACTGAAGGCCCAGTACATGTTCCATCGCGACAAGCAGTACGTGGTCACCAACGGCGAGGTCAAGATCGTCGACGAGTTCACCGGCCGCATTATGGAAGGCCGCCGTTACTCCGAGGGCCTGCACCAGGCCATCGAGGCCAAAGAGGGCGTGCTCGTACGCGAGGAGAACCAGACGCTGGCCACTATCACCTTGCAGAACTACTTCCGTCTGTATGACAAGCTCTCCGGCATGACCGGTACGGCACTCACCGAGGATGCCGAGTTCCGCGAGATCTACAAGCTGCCCGTCGAGGTCATCCCCTCCAACAAACCCGTTCAGCGTGTTGACCACGAGGACCTGGTGTACCGTACCATTCAGGCCAAGTACAACGCCGTCGCCGACGACGTCGAGCAGCGTCACGCCAAGGGCCAGCCGGTCCTGGTGGGCACCGTCTCCATCGAGAGCTCCGAGAAGCTGTCGGCCGCCCTTACCAAGCGCGGCATCGCGCACGAGGTCCTCAACGCCAAGCATCACGAGCGCGAGGCTCATATCGTTGCCCAGGCCGGACGCTACGGCGCCGTGACCATCGCCACCAACATGGCCGGTCGTGGTACCGACATCCTGTTGGGCGGCAACCCCGACGAGTTGGTGCGCGAGCGCCTGGAGTACGAGGGCCTGACCATGGAGGACGTGACGCCCGAGCAGCTCGAGCAGTTTAACGCCGAGGCCAAGGAGACTTGCAAGGCCGAGCGCGAGCGCGTGCTTGCCGCCGGTGGCCTGACCGTTATCGGCACCGAGCGCCACGAGTCCCGCCGTATCGACAACCAGCTGCGCGGCCGCTCCGGCCGTCAGGGCGATCCGGGCGAGACCCAGTTCTACCTGTCGCTCGAGGACGACCTCATGCGCCTGTTCGGTGGCGACAAGATGGACCGCGTCTCCAAGATGATGGTCACGGCCGACATGGGCGACGACATGCCCATCCAGCACAAGATCATCTCCAAGGCCGTCGAGAGCGCCCAGCACAAGGTCGAGAGCATCAACTTCTCCATGCGCAAGAGTGTCCTTGAGTACGACGACGTCATGAACAAGCAGCGCCAGGTCATCTACGCCGAGCGCAATAAGATTCTGGACGGCAAGGACCTGACCGACCACATCACCGAGGTCATGCACGACACCGTGTACCGCTGCGTTCAGGAGTTCTGCACCAAGGACAGTCACGATGGCGAGCGCGACCTGGAGGGCCTGCGCAAGTGGGTTGTGGAGCTCACCGGCCACATCGATACGCCGAAGTTCCCCGACGAGGATTATGAGGCTCTGGCTGCCGATGTCCTGGCTTACGTAGAGAAGTGCTACAACATGAAGGCCGAGCGCTTGGGCGAGGACCTGATGCGCGAGCTCAACACCCAGGTCATGCTGCGCGTCATCGATACCCGCTGGATGAACTACCTGCAGGAGATGGACTATCTCAAGACCGGCATCGGCCTGCGCGGCTTTGGCCAGCGCGACCCGCTGGTCGAGTACAAGACCGAGGCCTACGGCGCGTTCCAGATCCTCGTCGACACCATGTACGAGGATTACCTGCGCACGGTTCTGCGCATCGAGATCAAGGCTGCCCCGCGTGCCGTGGAGCACAAGGAGGAGCCCGCGCTCGAGGGTGCGCACTTCTCCGGTCCTGCCGAGGTCGATGGTGACAACGGCGACTCGGTGCTGCGCAAGCAGGCGCAGGTGCAGGCCCGCACGGCTGTCCAGGGTGGTCCGGCTGCCGTCAACAACGGTGGCAAGGTGACCACCTACCGCAAGTCCGAGAGCGACGATCCGTACGTCAACGTGGGCCGCAACGACCCGTGCCCCTGCGGTAGCGGCAAGAAGTTTAAGTACTGCCACGGCAGGAATCGTTAATGGCTGAGGCTTTAGAGGTAACGCCCGCCGAGCTGGACGCGTTTGCGGACCGGCTCGGCGAGGTCGAGTCGTATCTCCACTTGGACGAAAAGCGCACGCGCGTGACCGAGCTCGAGGCCAAAAGCGTGGCCCCCGGCTTTTGGGATGACCCCGACGCCGCCCGTGCTACCATGGAGGAAATCGCGCGCACCAAGGAAGATATCGCTGCCGTGGACAACGCGCGCGGCGAGCTTTCCGATGCCCGCGCCGCGCTGGAGCTTGCCGAGGAGATGGGGGATGACCCCGATGCCGCCGCCCTTCGCGAGGAGGCTACAGCCACGGCTGAGCGCCTGGCCCGTGCCATCGATGAGCTTGAGCTTTCGAGCTGGTTTACCGGTGAGTTCGATCACGGCGATGCCATTGTGACCATCAAGCCCGGACAGGGTGGTCTGGAGGCCCAGGACTGGACCTTCATGCTCTTTAAGATGTACATGAAGTACTGCCAGCGTCGCGGCTGGAAGGTCACGATTAACGACTGCCCCGCTGCTGAGGTCATCGGCATCGACCGCGCGACCTTTACCGTCGAGGGCAAGGACGCGTTCGGTATGCTGCGCGCCGAGGCCGGTGTGCATCGCCTGGTGCGCATTAGCCCCACCGACGACAAGAAGCGCCGCCAGACCACGTTTGCCGGCGTCGAGGTCATCCCCGTGCTGCCTGACGATATCGACATCGAGATCAATCCCGACGATATCCGCGTGGACGTGTATCACGCGAGCGGCCCGGGCGGCCAGGGCGTCAACACCACCGACTCCGCCGTACGTGTGACGCATTTTCCCAGCGGCATCGTTGTCACTTGCCAAAACGAGCGCAGCCAGATTCAAAACAAGGCTGCGTGCATGCAGATTCTCAAGGCCCGTCTGTACGAGATCGAGCTCGAGAAGCGCGCCGAGGC
>CABQHZ010000122.1 GCA_902464175.1 uncultured Collinsella sp.
CAGGCACTCGATAACGACATCGTGGTCCACCCCGAGGGCGACGTGACCTTTATGTTCCCTCAGGGCGGCGACGTCCCGCGCAACTTGGTATGCAGCGGCACGAGCGACTTTGGCGATCTTGACGAGGCCTTCGCCCAGAGCGACATCGTCTTTGAGCGCACCTACACCAGCCAGGCCACGCAGACCGCGCCCATGGAAACCTTCCGTGCCTTTGCGACGACCGATGCGTTCGGGCGTATCTCGGTGACCACCTCCACGCAGGTGCCCTTCCACGTGCGTCGCATGGTCGCGCAGTCGCTCGACATTCCGCAGTCGCAGGTGCAGGTCATTAAGCCGCGCATCGGCGGCGGCTTTGGCTCCAAGCAGACGGGCTGCTGCGAGATCTTCGTGGCGTTCGTCACCCAGCAGACCGGCCGTCCGAGCTACTGCTGCTACACCCGCGAGGAGACCATTACCGCTGGCAACTCGCGCCACCAGATGCAGATGACCGTTAAGCTGGGCGCCATGAACGACGGCACCATCACGGCCATCGACCTGCACACGCTGTCCAACGCCGGCGCGTACGGCGAGCACGCCACCACGACGATCGGCCTTTCGGGCCACAAGAGTCTGCCCATCTACAACCATGTGAAGGCGAGCCGCTTTAGGTGGGACGCCGTCTACACCAACACCAACCGCGGCGGCGCGTATCGCGGCTACGGTGCCACCCAGGGCCAGTTTGCCGTGGAGAGCGCCGTCAACGAGCTCGCCGACATGCTGCACATGGACCCCGCCGACCTGCGCCTTAAGAATATGGTGCACGAGGGCGAGGTCATGCCGCAGTACTACAACGAGAAGCTCAACGCCTGCGCACTCGACCGCTGCCTGCTGCGCGCGATGGACATGATCGGTTGGCGCGACAAGCCGCTGGCCGTGGACCTGGGCGACCGCGTGCGCGCCCTGGGCTGTGCGCTCACCATGCAGGGCTCGGGCATCTCCAACGTGGACATCGCCGGCATCGACATGCGCCTGGAAGAGGACGGCTTCATTACCATCGGCACCGGCGCCACCGATAACGGCATGGGCGTCGACACGATCCTGGCGCAGATTGCCGCCGAGGAGCTGGGCGTGGAGAGCTCGCTGATCGTGGTGCGCGGCGTAGACACCGACGTGTCGCCGTTCGACGCCGGCTCGTACGCGAGCTCGGGTACCTACGTGACGGGCCTTGCCGCCAAGAACGCCGCGGCCGAGCTGCGCGAGAAGATTTGCGCCAAGGCCGCTCAGATGTGGGACGTTGACGCCGCCGACGTGGTCTTCGACGGCCAGTACGTGCGCCTGTCCGACGAGCGTGCCGCGCGCGAGCAGAACCGCTACCTCACGCTGCGCGACTTTGCCAACCTGTGCGTCAAGAACATCGCGGGCGGCGACGCGCTCACCTCGCACGCTTCTGCCTGCCTGCCCGTTTCGCCTCCGCCGTTTATGGCCGGCATTGCCGAGGTCGAGGTCGACAAGGCCACCGGCAAGGTGACTGTGGTGGACTATGCGGCGGCCGTCGACTGCGGCACCGTGATCAACGAGGCGCTCGCGCGCGTTCAGGCCGAGGGCGGCATTGCCCAGGGTATCGGCCACGCGCTCTACGAGATCGTGGAGCACGACGACCGCGGCCGCCTGCGCACCGGCAACTTTATGAGCTACAAGCTGCCCACGCGCCTGGATATCGGCAGCATTCGCGTGGCCTTTGAGCCGAGCTACGAGCCGACGGGTCCGTTTGGCGCCAAGTCGATCGGCGAGGTCGTCATCAACACGCCGCTCGCCGCCGTTGCCTCGGCCGTGGCGCACGCCACCGGCCATCAGGTCCGCTCGCTGCCGATCACGCCCGAGAAGGCCCTGCTGGGGGAGTAGCGGGTCGGCGAACAAGTCGTAATGGGCGGGGCGGGGCAACTCGTCCCGCCTTTTGCACTCGTGGTGAGGTCGTGAGCCTGTAAAACGTGTGCGTGCGCTTGTCGTTCGTATCTGCTATCATTCCTAGTCTGTGCGCTCATGCGGGCGTGGCGGAATTGGTAGACGCGCCAGATTTAGGTTCTGGTGGGATTCCCGTGAAGGTTCGAGTCCTTTCGCCCGCACCAACGCATCTGCGTCGGCCCTGGCCGTCGCGACTCTTTGTTGCATAAAGGTACCAGCACCTCAGATAAGCTGGGCAGTATGAGGAGGAACGTGTTGAACATCACCGCTTCTGACGTCAAGGACGCCAAGCTCACCGCTACGGTCACCATCCCGGCCGCCGACGTCGACGCCGCGATCAAGAAGGCCTACAAGGACACCGCCAAGAAGTACCGCTTCCCGGGCTTCCGTGCCGGTAAGGCTCCCCGTCCGGTCATCGACTCTGCTCTTGGCGCCGAGGCTACCCTCGCTCAGGCCACCAACGACCTGATCGCCGCCAACGAGCCCGCCGTCCTCAACGAGCTGGACATCGTCCCCACCAAGAGCGGTGACTACAAGGAGCTCGACCTCGCCAAGGATCACGAGGACTACACCTACACCGTCGAGTTCTCCCTGCGTCCCGCCGCTGAGCTCTCCTCCTTCGACGCTGTCGAGATCGAGATGCCCCCTGCGGAGGTCACCGAGTCCGAGATCAACAACCAGGTCGAGATGCTCCTCAACTACCGTGCCACCTTCGAGGACGTCGAGGGCCGCGCTGTCGAGGCCGAGGACTACGTTACCGTCGACCTCAAGGCCGTCGAGAACGCCGACAACTTCGCCGCCGAGGGCCGTATGCTCATCGCCGGTAGCGACAGCAACCCCAAGGAGTTCAACGAGGCCCTGATCGGCGCCAACGTTGACGATGTCAAGTCCGTCACCTGGACCGACGAGGCCGAGGAGGGCGAGGAGGCCGAGACCCACACCGTCGAGGTCACCGTCAAGGGCATCAAGGTCCGCAACACCCCCGAGCTCACCGACGAGCTCGTCAAGTCCGACTTTGGCTTCGACAGCATCGACGCTATGCGCGACGCCATCAAGATCGAGATCGAGCAGGACAAGGCTTCCCGCCTCCCGGCCGAGAAGGAGAACCGTTGCGTCTCCGCTCTCGCCGAGCGCCTGCAGCTCGACGAGATGGATGCCGACTACGAGCAGTCCGTCTTTGAGGAGCTTGGCCAGAACTTCCTGTCCAACCTCGCTGCCCGCGGCATGACGCTGGACACCTGGCTGCCCGCTTCCGGCCTGACCATGGAGCAGTTCATCGGCGACCTGCACAAGCAGGCCAACGACGTTGCCCGTGAGTCCCTGGCGCTCGACGCCCTCGCCCGTGAGCTCAAGATCGAGGTCACCGAGGACGACATCAACGCCGAGTTCGAGAAGGCCGGCGTCAAGGACGTCGAGGCTTCCAAGGCTGAGTTCATCGCCGATGGCCGCATGCCTGCGGTCCGCGAGTCCATCCGTCGCTCCAAGGCTGTCGACCACCTGGTCGAGAACGCCAAGGTGACCGAGGTCGACGAGACCGCCAAGGACGCCGAGTAATTCTCGCCACCTTGCTTGCGAGCGCATGCATGTGCCCGTGATGGGGTAAAGTTATACACCGGTTATCCGGTTGCTTCGTACGGTGCCAGCCAATGCATAGCATGCGGGCACCGTACGTTTATCTAGAACCAATTTGGTCCGCAAGAGAGAAATGGAGATGCGTATGATCGCTAAGTTCGATTCCGCCCTCGTGCCATACGTTATCGAGCAGACGCCGCGCGGCGAGCGCAGCTACGATATCTATTCGCGCCTGCTCAACGACCGCATCATCTTCTTGGGCGAGGAGATCAACTCCGTCAGCGCCAACCTGGTCGTTGCCCAGCTGCTGCATCTTGAGAGCCAGGATGCCGAGAAGGATATCTCGCTCTACATCAATTCGCCCGGTGGCGAGGTTTACTCCGGCCTGGCGATTCTTGACACCATGAACTTCATCAAGCCGCAGGTCTCCACCATCTGCGTCGGTATGGCCGCGTCCATGGCCGCCGTACTGCTTTCGGCTGGCGCCAAGGGCAAGCGCTTCTGCCTGCCGCACTCCAAGGTCATGATTCACCAGCCCAGCGGCGGTGCCCAGGGTCAGCAGACCGAGATCGAGATCGTGGCCGAGGAGATCAAGAAGACCCGCCGCGAGCTCAACCAGATCCTGTCCGATGCCTCGGGCCAGCCGATCGAGAAGGTCCAGGCCGACACCGAGCGCGACAACTACTTGACCGCTGCCGAGGCCCTCGACTACGGCCTGATCGACCGTATCGTCACCTCGCGCGATCTCGCCGCGAAGGACGCCTAGGATGGCAGGAAACATGCAGGACAACTACGACGAGAACGGCAACCCCATCCGCTGCTCCTTCTGCGGAAAAGAGCAGGGTCAGGTCCGTCGCCTCGTAAAGGGCCCGACCAACATCTTTATCTGTGACGAGTGCGTCGCCGCCTGCTCCGAGATCCTTGAGGAGTCACTGGCATCGGACTTTATGGACGCTGCCCGCAACGGCAAGCTGCCAGGCTTCCTCAACGACCACGGCCAGGCTGCATCCCAGCCCGCCGTGGACCCCGAGACCGAGGGCTTTGAGCTCGAGGACGACCGCCAGGTCATTACGCACGTGCCGACGCCGCACGAGATCTATGACGAGCTTTCGGCCTATGTTATGGGTCAGGAGGACGCCAAGCGCGCCATGTCGGTGGCCGTGTACAACCACTATCGCCGCGTGATCGAGGGTGGCGCCGCGGTGTCTGCCTTTGACGGCGGCATGGGCTCGCAGTTCGACGACGATATGGACGAGGTAGAGCTTGCCAAGTCCAACATCCTGCTGCTCGGTCCCACCGGTACCGGCAAGACCTTGTTGGCCCAGACGCTCGCGCGCATCCTCGAGGTGCCGTTTGCCATCGCCGACGCCAC
>CABQHZ010000123.1 GCA_902464175.1 uncultured Collinsella sp.
GCCTCGACCTCAAAGACGGTACGGGTGTAGTAGTCCAGGCCGCGCACCAGGGTGGGATCCTCGACATACTCGATACCCGCCGCATCCAAATAGCGCTTGACCTGCTCGTAGTGCTCGCGGCACTCATCGCACAGGTTGTCGCCCATCAGCGGTGCGTCGGCCATGATCTCGCGGCAATGGTCGTTCTTGCAGTCGAAAGCGCGCAGCGGGTTGAGTTCGGCGCGCTCGCGGCACTCGTCGCACATCTCATCGGCGTGATCGAGGATAAACTGCTTGACCTGCTCGCGATATGCCGGACGGCACTGTGCATCGCCCATCGAGTTAATAAGCAGACGGAGCTTGGAAAGATCGAAGCCCAGGCGCTTGTAGAACTCCATGAGCATGATAATGCACTCGGCGTCGGCAGCCGGATCAGGAGCGCCGAGCCACTCGATGCCCACCTGGTGGAACTGGCGCAGGCGGCCCTTCTGGGGACGCTCGCCACGGAACATGGCCTCGGCATAATAAGCCTTAAACGGCGTGGAGCCCTGGGGCACCAGGTTGTTCTCCACGACGGCGCGCACCACACCGGCCGTACCCTCGGGGCGAAGCGCCAAGCGCTGCTTGGGCTTAAGCTTGGTGTCGGTGCCTTCGGTAAAGACGCGCTCCAGGTTGGCGCCGCTAAACACGCGGAACATCTCCTTGCGCACGACGTCGGTCGACTGGCCGATACCGTGAACAAACACGTCTACCTGCTCGATCGCGGGCGTCTCGATGGGCTTAAACCCAAACGGCTCGAACACGCCGGCCGCAATCTGCTGCATCTTTTGCCAGGCGCGCATCTCGGCGCCGATAAGGTCGCGGGTTCCCTCCGCCTTCTGTGCCTGCATGGGCAAACACCTTTCTTTTGTATCGCGTCATAGGTAGTGGTCATTATACGGCACAAACACAAACCGCGGCGGTGCATCTGACCGAACGAGGGTATGGGGACTCGTTCGGCCAGATGCGCCGCCGCTGTTTGTGATCCGTTTTCCTCCGTCCCCTTCGGATAACGTGAACCCTTGGGGGCGGAGGAAAACGGATCATTTCGTAGGCCCGTGGCCGCCCTGGAAACCGAATGATGGTACGAGCATCTATTCGACCTCCAGGGCAGCCACGGATAGAACGGGGCAAATAGAAAAGAGCGACGGACGTCTACTCCCCCGCCACGCTCGCGCGCAGCTTGGCGGCGATGGGCTCGGATGCCAGCAGGAACACGAACATGACAACGGAGCATGCCAGGCACACAATCCAGGTGCTCGCAAAGGAGCCCGTGGCATCGAACAGCACGCCCGAGACGATAGCGCCCACGGTGCCGCCGACCATCTCGAGCGAGGTAATGGTGCCCGTGACCTTGCCGAGGTCGGCCATGCCAAGCTGCTTGGACGCGGCAATGGTAGGCGTGATGGTGCCCATGCACGTTCCGATACCAAAGCTCACAGCGGCAACAATAGGACCAAGGTCCGTCGTCGGAAAGCACAGCGCCACACAGGCGACAATACACGCAACGGAACCCAGCACGTTGCCAAAGCGCAAACCAAAGCGATCGTAGATGGCGCCGTTAACGAGGCCCATAAAGAGGAAGGCGACGACGAGCAGCCAAAAACGCCTGGCTCTTCTTGATGCGAGACCAGCCAACGTTAACCTCAGGAGCCGTGTGCTCGTCCTTGTCGCCAACCGTCGAGACGGACGGATCGCCCGGGTTCTCGCCGAGCGGCTTCAGACCGATCTCGGAAGGCTTGGTGCGGAAGGAATAGGCCGTGATGGGCAGCGTCGCCACCATGCAAATAGCCGCGAGCACCAGGAGGGCGGAACGCCAGCCAACGCTCACGATCAGCGAGCTCACGATGGGAGACAGAATGGCGCCGCCAAAGCCCGAGCCCGAAAGTGCGATGGAGATGGCAAGGCATCGCTTGGCCGTAAACCAGTTGGCGGTCACCAGGCTAATGAGCAGGCGGGTCGAGGCGACAGCGAAGCAGCCCGAGACGGCAAAGAGCACGTAGACCTGCCACAGCTCACCGACAAAGCTCATGCCCACGAGCACCGCCGAGGTGGCTATGACGGTAAGCGAACCCAAAATGCGACCACTAACCTTGTCGGCAACATGGCCAATGACAAGCGATCCGATAACGCTCACCACCGTGGAGATCGCATTGGAGATGTTGTACTGCGCAAGAGATATTCCCAAGTCACTGACGATGAGCGGCTGGAACAGGCTCATGCAGTTGACGAAAATGGTGTAGCACGTGGCCATGATCACAAAGCCGGAGGCCACCACGAGCCAGCCGGGGAAGAACTTACGTTACTGAGACATGCTGTTCCTTTTTTTAAACAAACGAGCAACAAGATTGCGTGCTACCGGTGGTCGGCGATGTAGCCCAAAGCGACGGCGGCATAAGCCGCGGCGCCAAGGGGAAGCTCGGCATCGCTAAAACGTGCCTTGGGATGATGCTGAGCAAAATGCTCGTCCGTATCAGTCACGGCAGCGCCCACGGTAAAGTACGCACTCGGGATCTCGCTCGAGATCAACGCGAAGTCCTCGCTCGCCATGGCGTGGAACAGCGGCAGGAAGGCGGACTTGGGCAGCACCGCGCCCACGTAGCCAAGCGACGCCTGCGTCATATCGTCATCGAGTACGAGCGGGGGAACATCCGAGAGCGTCTCAATAGTCGCCGGCGTACGATAGGTCGTGGCAACGCCTTTGACGACCTCGGCGATGCGGGTCTTGAGGTGCTCCATGAGCTCGACATCGAAGCCGCGCAGCGTTCCCTCGAGCACACAAGTGTCGGGGATGACATTTGCGGCCTGACCGCCGGCGAACTTGCCAACGGTAAGCGCGACCTCCTTGGCCGCCGGCACTTCGCGAGCGATAAGCTCCTGAAGCGCCAAATGCACATGCACACCGGCCGTGATGGGGTCGATGCAGATCTCGGGGCTCGAGCCATGGCCGCCCTTGCCCTGCAGTGTAATGCGGAAACCGTACACGCCCGAGAGCGCCGGGCTGCCGTAGAGCACCAGGCCAAGCGGCGACTGGCTATTGACGTGCATGGCAAAGGCGACCTGAGGACGCGGGTTCCGCAGCAGACCGTCGGCGATGGCGGCGCGGGCACCCTCAAAGGTTTCCTCGCCCGGCTGGAACAGCAACTTAACTGTGGCGTTGGCGTCCACAAGCTCGGACTCGCGGGCCTTGAGCAGGCGCGCCGCACCAAGCAGCGCCGTCGCATGCATATCGTGTCCGCATGCGTGCATGCAGCCGTTCGTAGAGGCGAAAGGCTCGCCTGACTCTTCGGCAACGGGCAGGGCATCCATGTCGCCACGGAGCATGATGACCGTACCGGCCTGTTCGTCCGTGCAGACGCCATTGCCCTGGGCCGCGGCGGCACCGGCGCCGACAAGGCCCACAACACAGGAACCATCGACGAGCGTGGCAAATGGGATTTCCATCTCGGTCAGGCGCGCTTGAATATACGCAGAGGTCTGTGGGAGGCTATTACCCAGCTCGGGCATCTGGTGTAAATCGTGTCGCCACGCAGCGAGCTCGTCTGTAAAAGCCTGAGCTTCTGCAACGAGACCGTCACCGATAGCGGCCTGCGCCGCTGCGGTGGCCTTGGGCGCTGATTGCGGTTGAAGATCGGACTGAGCTGGTGCCATAAATGCCCTCCAGTAACGTTTTCGCAGTAAGCACTTTGATAGCGTAAAGTGCAAGGTACAACTTTAAAGGCGAGGCATAAAAAACGCCGCCCCAGGAGGGCGGCGCAACAAGTTGTTTACAATTGCGGGCGCGGCTTTTTGCGCAAAAAATCGAAGTGAGTCTCGCTCAAGATAATCGACAGGAAGATAAGCACAAAGCCGGCGAGCAGGCGCGAGGTGAGCGCCTCCCCCATCAGCAGCACCGAAAACAACACGCCCGAAGGCGATTCCATCGAAAGGAGCAGCGAGCCCGTCGAAGCCGGGACATGCGCCAGGCCGACGTTTTGGATGAGCAGAGCCACGCATGTGCAGCCCACCGAGAGAAACGCCATCACACAGATAAAATTCGGCGTCCACACGGACAGAGGCGCCTGGGTCTCGAATAGCAGCGACGAGACCAGGCTTAGGATGCCATTGCCCACAAACATCCAAAACGTGATGACGTTGATGTCCATTTTGCGACCGTACTTGGCGGTCACCGCCATCTGGATGGCGAAGAAGACCGCGCCGCCCAGCGTAATGGCATCGCCGATATTGAACTCGACGCTATCGAGCGCCACCAGGCCAATGCCCGCCAAGCACAGCAGTGCCGCGCCCAGGTTATAGCGGGTGAGTTTTTCGCCGCTCAGAAAATAGCTCGCAAAGGGCACGAGGATGCAGTACGTACCCGTCAAAAACGCGTTCTTGCCCGCCGTGGTGTGCGCCAGGCCGACTGTCTGCAGAGCGTAGGCGGCCCACATAAGTGCGCCCATTCCAAGTCCAACGATTAGGTTGCGGGCGTTGAGGTGCGCGATGATGCGCTTGTGGAAGATGGCAAACATGACCAACGCCGCAGGCAGAAAGCGCACGTAGAGCAGTTCAAACACCGGAATGGTGTCGAGCGCGTCCTTCATAGTGGTAAAGGAGTAACCCCAGATAATCGCCACCGAAAGCAGTAGAACTTTCCAGAACAACGGCGAACGAGCACCGGCACCACGGGAGGTGCCGCCCGCACCCAGGTCCTCGCGAGCCACAGGGCTGTCGGGCATCATTTCGATATTGTCAGTGACATGCTGGGGCATAGGGCATCCTCGCGCTCAATCTGGGCGTGGTGTCCGCACGCGCGTGACCGCATGCCGCCTCATGGTCAAATAAAAACGGGACGCGCCGGACCCCCGGCACGCCCCGCTACTGTA
>CABQHZ010000124.1 GCA_902464175.1 uncultured Collinsella sp.
TCGAACCGAAAAGGAGCTCTGCATGGATCCCAACAAGCGTCCCGACGACATGGTGCGTATCACCACTCCCGAACTTGCCCAGGCGTTCATCGACGAGCAGGTCACCGCAATCCGTGAGCAGATCGGTGACAAGAAGGTCCTGCTGGCCCTTTCCGGCGGCGTTGACAGCTCAGTTGTCGCGGCGTTGCTCATCAAGGCAATCGGCAAGCAGCTCATTTGCGTGCATGTGAACCACGGCCTCATGCGCAAGGGCGAGAGCGAGCAGGTTGTCGACGTCTTTAAGAACCAGATGGACGCCAACCTGGTCTACGTGGACGCTTCCGATCGCTTCCTAGACAAGCTCGTGGACGTTGAGGAGCCCGAGGCCAAGCGCAAGATCATCGGCGCCGAATTCATCCGCGTGTTCGAGGAGGAGGCCCGCAAGGTTGGCGACGAGGTCAGCTTCCTTGCCCAGGGCACCATCTATCCCGACATTCTGGAGTCCAAGGATGGCGTAAAGGCCCACCATAACGTGGGCGGCCTGCCCGATGATCTGCAGTTTGAGCTCTGCGAGCCCGTCAAGCTGCTGTACAAGGACGAGGTCCGCGTTGTCGGTCGCGAGCTCGGCCTGCCCGAGAGCATGGTCGAGCGCCAGCCGTTCCCCGGCCCCGGCCTGGGCGTTCGCTGCCTGGGTGCCATCACCCGCGACCGTCTCGAGGCGCTGCGCGAAGCCGATGCCATCGTACGCGAGGAGATCGACAAGGCAGGTCTTACCATCTGGCAGTACTTCGCCGTGGTGCCCGACTTCCGCGCCACCGGCGTGCGCGAGGGCAAGCGCGCCTACGACTGGCCCTGCATCATTCGCTGCATCAACACCGTCGACGTCATGACCGCCGAGGTGCCCGAGCTCGATTGGGCGCTGCTCAAGCGCATTACCGCTCGCGTGACCGCCGAGGTCCCCGGTATTTGCCGCGTTTGCTACGACCTCACGCCGAAGCCCGTCGGCACGGTCGAGTGGGAGTAAACTTCTACTCTTTTGGGCGAATTGCATTGACGGAGAGGGGTCCCGCGCAAACGTGTGCGGGACCCCTTTCGTTTTACTGTTCGGTTAATGCTGCGGATCGTTTTGGAAGGCTTGCGAGCATAGTGGTCCCGTTCTCGGAACTTGCTTCGACCTCTACGGCGCCACCGTGAAGCGCTGCAATCTCCCAAACGAGCGCTAGCCCGAGTCCTGCGCCGCCGTATGCCCTGCTGCGGGATTTATCCAGGCGAAAGAACGGTTGGAAGATGCTCTCACGGTACTGTTTGGGTATTCCCGGGCCCTGGTCCTCGACTCGCAGGAACACGTGGCTGTCGTTGTCGCAGATGGAGACGTTGACAGTCGAGCCGGGGCGGCTGTAACGGATGGCATTTTCGACCAGGTTAAACACCAGCCGATAGAGGAGCGTGTCGCTCCCGATTACTAAAGCGTCTCCAGCACAATTGAGGGCTATGCCCTTATTTTCGGCAAGTGGCGCAAGGTCGGTGAGGACCTCTTCGGACAAGGGACCAAGTTCAACATCGTCCTCGCAAGGAACGCTGCGGAGCTCACTCATCTCGAGCAACACCTTGGTCATCCGCGACATCCGCTCAGTTTGTTCTTGTAGCAGGCCGAGCAGCTCGGCTGTTTCGGGTTGCAAACCGGAGTGCTCGGAGATGAATAGTTCAATCTGTGCTTGCATAAGGGCGAGCGGGGTGCGCAGCTCGTGTGCGGCGTTGCCGGTAAACTGACGCTGTGCAGAGAACCCTTCGCCAAGACGAGCGATCATGTCGTTGAAAGAGGCGCTGCATCGTTGTAGCTCGGTGGGCACATCTTCATTGAGTCTGATTTCGCTTAGGTTGTCAGGCTGCACACGCTCAACCTGAGCTGCAAAAGCCCGTAGCGGTTTGAGTGCACGGCCGCTCACAAAGTATGCCAGCGCGCCGCCAAGGAGTGTGACTCCAGCCGTGATGTACCAGGCTGTCGTGCCAAAAGACTCCTGTGCGTCATTTACGACGATTGTGACCTTGTCATCGAGGGCCGCTTTCGTTGGGTCGAACGCCTGGAGCGAATCTTCGCCGGTTGCGTTAAAGGCCGAGATGTCGCTGCCGATGGCATCCATGTAGCGCATGCCCGTATAGCCGACCAGGCAGTTCGTCAGCACGCATGCCGCACACGTGAGCAGTGCCGTCATAATCGTTATGCGCCATTGCAGCGAAAGCCCTTTCATTCTCCATCCTCCATAACGTAGCCCTCTCCAATCCGATTGCGAATCGGGTCGTATCCCAAAGCGCCGCGCAACTTTTTTCGGAGCGACGAGATGTGAACGCGGGTTGCGTTGCTAAAGCTGTTCACGGTGCTATCCCAAACGTGCTCTATAAGCTCCTCTTGGCTTACCGGTCGCCCCTGATTAAGCATCAGGTATTCCAAGATTCCCGTTTCCTTGCGTGTAAGAGATAGAGCCTCACTGTCCACGGAAGCGATGCGCGCCTTGGTGTCAAAGCTCAGCGATCCGCAGGTCAGGACAACATCGCTTTGCGTAAAGCGCCTGAGCGTGAGGCTGCGGATACGTGCCGCCAGCTCGTCAAGATGGAACGGCTTGGTGAGGTAGTCGTTGGCGCCTGCATCGAGTCCCGCTACCTTGTCGGCGACCTCGCCGCGTGCCGACAGCACGAGCACCTTGGTCTCGCAATCGGTAATTCTGAGTTGCCTGAGCACGGTCATGCCGTCGACATGGGGGAGATTGAGGTCGAGCACGACAAGATCAAAGGTCTCGATATCGAGCAGATCGAGGGCCTGCTGCCCGTCGTAGCAGCAGTCGACGCTATAGGCCAAGTTGCGCAGGCTGCGTGCGATCGCATCGCACAGCGCCCGCTCGTCCTCGACGACCAAGATGCGCATAACGTTCTCCTTGCATAGTCATTCACGCTTAACACGGATTTTATAGTCGGTATGGTCCAATGGGTCGCGAAACGAAAGGAGTGGTCAGATTGTTCAAAGCGATTAAGCCTGTGGCACAGGTGGCTTTGCTGATCGCCGGGATTGCCATGGTGTGCTTTGGCGTTATGCGCGGCGAGGCAGATGCCGTGCTGGCCAAGGCAATCAGGCTGTGCTTGGAGTGTATCGGAATTGGATAAAAGAAAAAACACCGCATCGCATCTTTTGGCGAGATTCCGCGGATTGATTCAGGCGGCGGCGACGCTTGCGACCAATATTCACCTGCCTAACTTTGCCAAGGGGGGCATCTACCAGGGGGCGGGCAAAGCCGTCTGCGTGCCGGGGCTCAACTGCTACTCGTGTCCGGCGGCCTCGGGTGCGTGCCCCATCGGATCGTTTCAGTCGGTGGTGGGATCGTCTAAGTTCAGCTTTTCGTATTACGTCACCGGAACGCTCATTCTAATCGGCGTGCTACTGGGACGTTTTGTATGCGGCTTTTTGTGTCCGTTTGGATGGCTGCAAGAACTCCTGCATAAGATTCCCGGCAAAAAGCTCTCCACGAAAAAGCTCAAGCCGCTCACGTACATCAAGTATGCCGTGCTGCTGTTTGCCGTGGTGCTGCTGCCCGTCTTGGTGGTTAACGATGTGGGTATGGGCGACCCGTTCTTTTGCAAGTACATCTGCCCGCAGGGTGTGCTCGAGGGCGCGATTCCGCTGTCCATCATGAATACGGGAATCCGCTCCGCGCTGGGAAAGCTCTTTACCTGGAAGCTCGCGATCCTCATTGTGGTTGCGGTGCTGAGCGTGCTGTTCTACCGCCCCTTCTGCAAATGGATTTGCCCCCTCGGTGCGTTTTATGCGCTCATGAACAAGGTGTCTTTGCTGGGGATCCAGGTTGACCAGTGCAAATGCGTCTCGTGCGGCAAGTGCGCCAAGGTGTGTCAAATGGACGTGGACGTTACGCGTACGCCCAACCATGCCGAGTGCATTCGTTGCGGCAAATGCGTGGGCGCGTGCCCCGTCGATGCTATTAGCTTTCGCTATGGGCTGGGTGTGACGGGCGACAAACCCGCGCAGCCCGCGCAAGCCTGCGAAAACAGATAGGTACCTATTAAGCTTCGATACAACGGAGGAACCATGAAACTGTCGAAAATTGCGGCCTTGTTGATGCTGCCCGTGCTGGCGCTGACTCTCGCGGCGTGCTCTGCCCCCAAGGGCGACGCGAAGGATGCCACGAGCGGCGATGCGCAGATTGCCGAGCTTGTGGCACAAAAGCCGTCGAGCGCCGAGGAGGCGGCCGAGCTGTACCAGCAGCTGCTGCAAAAGGAAAACGAGATCTTCGCGAGCGATAACGCCCTGTGGGAAAAGGTGTTCAATGCGGCAAATAAAGACTCGGCAATGATTGAGGACGGTAGCAATTACGGCGACTTCTTGCTTGATACTATCGAGGGCGCCAAGGATCAGTTCGCGGCCGACGAGCTCAAGACGCTTAAGGCCGGCGCGCAGCAGGTCAAGGAGATCGAGGACAAGCTCATGGCGCTGGAGAAGGAGTTTCCCGGATGCGGCAGCACGCCCGGCGAGGGGGAGAGCGTCGATGCCTCGACCGCAGGCATGACCAACGGCGAGAGCGGGGAGACGAAGTTCCCCAGCTTTAAGGGCAAGGACTTGGACGGCAACGATGTAAACAGCGACGAGCTGTTCTCCAAGAACAAGGTCACCGTCATGAACTTCTGGTT
>CABQHZ010000125.1 GCA_902464175.1 uncultured Collinsella sp.
TATGCCAAATGGATCGATCTGTTTGAGCACGTGGGTTGCTTTGAGCCCGAGTTTGTAGAGCGCACGGGCAAGCAGCCCCGCCGCGCGCCGGGTCTGGGCGACTTTGCCATCGCGGCGCAGGATGCCGTGATCGCCGCGCAAAATGCCGTGGTTGCCGCCGAGGCTCTGGGGCTGGGGAGCTGCTACATCGGCGACATCGTCGAGAACGCCGAGGAGGTTGCCGCGCTGCTCGATTTGCCGCCCTACACCATGCCGCTGTCGATGCTCATCATCGGCACGCCCCGTAAGGAGCGCCCGGCAATCGCGCACCCCGTGGTGAACCTGGTGCACGAGGAACGCTACCGCCGTGCGGACGACGCGACTATGGACGCGCAGGTGGCCGAGATGGACGCGATGTTCCGTCCGCATGCCCGCGAGGTGGGGGAGCGCGTCGTGGACATCTATACCCGCAAGCACACGAGTCCCTTTATGGCCGAGATGAGCCGCTCCATGGAGTGGTGGTTCAAAAATTGGCTCGGAAAATGACGAATGTGACAAAGGGACAGCCCCTTTGTCGCATTCCATATCGCTGCGGTGGCCTAAAGGCCGTATAAATGTTTATCTAGCTGGGAAAACAGTGCATTAAAACATGGGCCGATTGCCTATAATCCCTTCGAACATTAAAGTTGGGAGGAAACCGGCTTATGGAACAAAAGGCCAAGGAGGCAGCCTCGCACGCTGCGATTCCTGTGAGCATCTCGGCGATGCTCGTCACGCTGGGCGTGGTGTACGGCGATATCGGCACCAGCCCCATGTATGTAACCAAGGCGCTCGTTGCCGGCAACGGCGGCATCGGAAGCGTGACGGAGGAGTTCGTGCTTGGCGCGCTCTCCCTTGTCGTGTGGACGGTCACGCTGCTGACCACCATCAAGTATGTGCTCATTTCGCTGCGCGCCGACAACCACGGCGAGGGCGGCATCTTTGCCCTGTACAGCCTGGTCAAGCGTTGCGGCAAGTGGCTTATCATCCCCGCCATGCTGGGCGGGGCGGCGCTCCTCGCCGACGGCATCCTGACGCCGGCCGTTACCGTTACCACGGCCATCGAGGGCCTGCGCACCATCCCGGCGGTCCATGCCGTGCTGGGCGATGACCAGGGCCGCGTCGTCGCCATTACGCTCGCCATCATCATCGTGCTCTTCTTGGTGCAGCGCATCGGTACGGCCAAGATCGGTCACGCCTTTGGCCCCATCATGACGCTGTGGTTCCTGTTCCTGGGCGGCACGGGTCTGTTCTTTGTCTTCCAGCACCCCGCCGTGCTGCTGTGCCTCAACCCGGTGCGCGGCATCGCCTTTTTGCTGAGCCCCAACAACCACGCGGGCATCATGATCCTGGGCAGCTGCTTCCTCGCCACCACCGGTGCCGAGGCGCTCTACTCCGACATGGGCCACGTCGGCCGCGGCAACATCTACGCTACCTGGCCGTTCGTTAAGTGCTGTCTGCTGCTTTCCTATATGGGCCAGGGCGCTTGGCTTATGAACAACGCTGCCAACCCCGAGCTCATGGGCATTGCCGATCTCAACCCGTTCTACCAGATGCTCGCCCCGGGCCTGCGCCCGTTTGCCGTCGGCCTTTCCACCGTCGCGGCCATCATCGCCTCGCAGGCGCTCATCACCGGCGCATTCTCGCTGGTGTCCGAGGCCAGCCGTCTGGATCTCATGCCGCACATGCAGGTCTTCTACCCTGCCGAGACCAAGGGCCAGCTCTACATCCCCATGGTCAACAACGTCATGCTCGTGGGCTGCGTCATCGTGGTGCTGCTGTTCCAGAACTCGGCGCATATGGAAGCCGCCTACGGCCTTGCCATTACGCTGACCATGATGTGCACCACGCTGCTGCTCTTCTTCTACCTGCACGAGGAGCGCAAGCTCAAGGTTGCTCCGTGGATCTTCGCGGCCTTCTTCCTTTTGCTCGAAGGCTTCTTCTTCGTGAGCTCGCTCACCAAGTTCTTCCACGGCGGCTACTTCACCATCCTCATGGCCGCGCTCATCATGGGCATTATGGTGTGCTGGTACAACGGTACGGCTGTTGAGCAGCGCCAGTTTACGCTGCTGCCGCTGCGCAGTTACCTGCCGCAGCTCAAGCGCCTGCGCGATGACGATCGTTACGAGCGCCTGAGCGACAACATCGTGTACCTGACCAAGGACACCCATACCGACTACATCGACCGTGATATCGTCTACTCGATCTTGGACAAGCATCCCAAGCGCGCTCGCGCCTGGTGGTTCGTGAATGTCGAGACCATGGACGAGCCGCATACCTTTGCCTATTCGGTCGAGACGTTCGGCACCGACTACGTGTTCCGCGTGCATCTGTACCTGGGCTACAAGATTAACCAGCGCGTCAATGCCTACCTGCGTCAGGTCGTTCAGGACCTGGCTGCCACCGGCGAGCTGCCGGCGCAGACGCATGACTACTCGGTCTACAAGGATCCGGGCAACATCGGTACGTTCAAGTTCGTCCTGATCCGTAAGCTTCTGGCGCCCGAAAGCGATGTGGAGCCGAGCGAGCGTACGGCCATCACGCTCAAGTACATCATTCGTCGCGCCGCCGGCACGCCTGCACGCTGGTACGGCCTGGAGAACTCCAACGTGAGCTTTGAGTACGTGCCGCTGTTCACCAAGTTCAAGGCCGTGAACAAGATGCAACGCCTGGCTCCCAACGAGCGCCCGTAGGCGCCGACAGGTTGCACGGAGTTGGTTTTCGATGGACAAGATTGAGACCGGGGAGGCAAACATGGATGCAAAGATGCTTGATGGCCGCGAGGTAGTTGCCGAGCTGGTACGTGAGGCACGTGCCGACGCCGCCGAAGATCGGTTTTTGACGAACCGCTCCAACATGGATATGGCCGATCGCGTAATTTCGATCGTGGCACTGGTATTTGGAGCGGTGTGCGTGTGTGCCCTGCTCGCGCACGTGCTGTTTGTCTAGCGACCGCCGGTTGCAAAGGCTATACACTTGGAACCACCACAAGGGAAACCACCACAAAGGTGCCTGTCCCTTTGTGGTGGTTTTTGTTTTTGAGAGAGGGGCGGGGCGCTGATGGACGTCCATGCGGACGGCGATATTGCCGAGAACTTTTGGTGGCGGCGCACGACGCTGACGCGTCGCAGCCCTCTGTATGACGCCTGCGTATCGGCGGGGCTGCTGGTCGCGGCGACGATTGTGGGCGCGCTGCTCGACCATCCGGGTCTCGCGCCGAGCATCATGATCGTCTATGTGTTCGCCGTGCAGCTGTGCGCGTTCTTTACCTGGAGCCGCCTGTATTGCTTGCTGAGTTCGGCTGCCGCCGTGGCGCTCTACAACTTCCTGTTTGTCGACCCGCGCTACTCGCTGTCGTTTATCGACCGCGTCTATCCCGGCATGTTCTTCATTATGTTTGCGGTCTCGCTCGTGTCGAGCTCGATTGCGTTGGCCCTGCGCCGTGCCTTAGCGCAGGCCGCCGCCAGCGACCGGCGCACGCAGATGGTGCTCGAGACCAACCGTATGCTGCAGCGCTGCGCCGATCAGCAGCAGATTGTCCATGCTATGGCAACGCAGCTGGCGCGTCTTTCGGGCTGTCCTGTCGTGTGGTACAGCGCCGACGCCGAGGGCGATGACCTGCTGCCGCGTGCGACATACACGGCCGTGGGCGATGTCGCGCCGGTGCATGAACTGGCGCCGCAGATGCCGCCGCGGCTCTCGGCGTCCGCCTATGTGGGAACGCCGCTCGATGCCACCTACGGCGGCTCGGCGTTCTACGGCATCTACCTGACCGTGCGCTCGGGCGATACCATGGTGCGCGCGGGCGATCCCGCCTCGGTGGTGGGCGTGCTGGCTATCGTTGCCGAGCCCGACGTGCTGACGCACGAGGAGCGGACACTTGCCGATGCCATCGTGAGCGAAGGCGAGCTGGCACTCGATCGCGCCCGCGCCATGGAGGCCCGCGAGGAGGCGGCGGTGCTTGCCAAAAATGAGCAGCTGCGCGCCAATCTGCTGCGCTCCATCTCGCACGATCTGCGCACGCCGCTTACCAGTATTTCGGGTAATGCCGACGTGCTGCTCGATCAGGGTTCGACCGGCACCGCGGTGCTCGATGCCCAGACGCGCCGCGGCCTGCTGCTATCCATTCGCTCGGATGCGCTGTGGCTCAACGCCACCGTCGAGAACCTGCTCGCCATCACCAAACTCGAGGGCGGCGGCATGCATCTGTCGACCACGCTCGAGCTTATGGACGATATCGTCGAGGAGGCGCTGCGCCATGTAAATCCGGCCGTGCGCGAGCACGACCTTAAGGTGGTGGCGAGCGATGAGCCGGCGCTCGTCAATGTCGATGCGCGCCTGATGGTGCAGCTGGTGGTAAACCTGGTGAACAATGCCATTACCTACACGCCCGCAGGCTCGCATATCGTGATCTCGATTGACGCCGGCGATGGACGCGTGGCGTGCTCGGTGGCCGATGACGGCCCGGGCATTGCTCCCGAGGACCGCGAGCGTATCTTTGAGTCGTTCTACACCGCCAACCATGGTTTGGCCGATAGCCGACGCAGTGTGGGCCTGGGGCTTTCGCTTTGCCGCTCCATTGCGCTGGCGCATGGCGGTAGCATAGAGGTTGCCGCGGCGGACCCGCACGGCTCGGTCTT
>CABQHZ010000126.1 GCA_902464175.1 uncultured Collinsella sp.
GTGTTGGGCCTAGTGACCACCAAGGCCGCTGAGCTTGAGGACGAGGATGCCATCGTCGAGCGTATTCACGAGGCTGCAAAGTATGTTCCGCTCGAGAACCTGTATCTGTCGCCCCAGTGCGGTTTTGCTAGTTGCGAGATTGGCAACAAGCTGACCGAGGACGAGCAATGGGCAAAGATCGCGCTGGTCAAACGCATTGCCGAGCGCGTTTGGAAGTAGCAGTAACGTTCGCAGGTGACGGCGCGTGCGAGACATGGTGCATCGCGTACAATGGTTCGGATCGTATCGTTCGGGCAGGTTATCCGATATGCCCGATCGCCCTTCCATTCGAAAGGACATCCATGTCCCAGTCTTCGACGCCCGCCGTCACCGATGCCATCTACGACGCATCGTCGCTCGGCCGCCCGCGCATGTTTTTGCTCGGCCTGCAGCATCTGTTTGCCATGTTTGGCGCCACGGTGCTGGTGCCCGTACTCACCGGCCTCTCGGTGTCGGCAACGCTTTTGTTTGCCGGCTTGGGCACGCTGCTGTTCCACTTCCTGTCGCGCGGTAAGGTGCCGGCATTTTTGGGCTCATCGTTTGCCTTTATTGCCGGTTATGCCGCGATTGCGCCCAACGGCGAGGCCGAGCTTTTGCCCTATGCCTGCCTGGGCGTAGCTTGTGCCGGCCTGCTCTATCCGGTGCTTGCGGCTCTGTTCCGCGCGTTTGGCGCCAAGCGCGTCATGCGCTTCTTCCCGCCGGTGGTGACCGGCCCCATCGTCATTTCCATCGGCCTGATCTTGGCAAGCTCTGCCATCGCCAACTGCCAGACCAACTGGTTTGTTGCCGTTATCGCCGTGGCTGTGATCGTTATCTGCAACATCTGGGGCCGTGGCATGGTCAAGATCGTGCCGATTTTGCTGGGCGTTGTGGTGAGCTATGCCGTTGCAACTGCGCTGGGCGAGGTCGATTTTTCGGGCGTCGCAGCCGCTCCCTGGGTTGGCTTGCCCGTCGTGTGGGATAACACCGTGTTTGCACTCTTTGGGCCGCAGTTCGATAACGGTCTTGCCACGACGGCCATCATCACCATTATGCCGCTGGCCTTTGCGACCATGATCGAGCATATCGGTGATATCTCGGCTATCGGCTCCACTTGCGAGCGCAACTACATCGCCGATCCCGGCCTGCATCGCACGCTGCTCGGCGACGGCCTTGCCACGATCCTGGCTTCGCTCTTTGGCGCTCCGGCCAACACCACGTATGGTGAGAACACCGGCGTGCTTGCCCTGACGCGTGTGTTTGACCCGCGCGTGATTCGCATTGCCGCGTGTTGCGCCATCGTGCTTTCGTTCTGCCCCAAGTTCGCGGCTGTCATTGCGGCCATGCCGGCGTGTGTAATCGGCGGTGTGTCGCTCGTGCTCTATGGCATGATCAGCGCCGTGGGCGTTCGCAACCTCATCGAGAACCAGGTCGATTTCCAGAACAACCGCAACGTGCTGGTGGCTGCACTGGTACTCGTGCTTTCGCTCGGCATCGCGTACAGCACCGCCGGCGCCATCGTGTTGGAGCTGGGCGGCGTGACCATTTCGCTCTCGGGCCTTGCCGTGGGATCGCTGGTGGGCATCGTGCTCAATGCCATTCTGCCCGGCAACGACTTTGAGCTCGACGTTTCCGAACTCGAGGAAGCCGCCGAGTAACGGCTGGCTGTTGATAGGGCTTACTATGGCTCCCATGCGTGCTGCAACGTGTGGGAGCCATTTTTAGTTCGTGAGTATCCAGTGGATGCCACGCGCCATGCGCAGGTCGGTCTGGGCAAAGTGATTGCCGGGGTTGAGTTCGAAGGCCGCGGGGATGCCTCGGTCGCCGAGCAGCTTTTCCATTGCGCGCGTGTCGTCAAGTACGTGCCGCATCATGCGGTTGGGCGTCTTGGTTTCCTTTTTGCCGAGTGACAGATAGACGGCCTGCGGGTTGCCGGCAAAAGGGGCCGTGCTGGCGCGATCGACAAAGTCGGGAAACCACAACGACCCCGATGCGCTTGCGGCGCGGCTAAAGGCATCGGTTTGCCAGAGGGACCAGAGCGCGAAGAGGCCCGCGAGCGAGTAGCCGGCAATGCCGCGCCAGGTGGGCGGCTGGGGAAGCGATGACTCGGCCTGTGGGATTATCTGGCTCAGCAGCTCGTCAAGAAAACCGGCAGCCTGACCGCCGAAAGGCTCAGCATCGCGCACGGTTCCGTCGCATCCCCAGGGGCTCAGCTCGCGATTCCAGTTGAGGCTGCCAATGCCGACAAGCGTGAAGGGCGGGCAGTTGAGCTCTCGGCAGCGTTCATAAACCTCCGTGCCGTCGCCCATGACCACGGGAAGATAGATGACTGGTGCGCTTTCGGCATGCTGTGCATGAACGGTTATCTGCTTTTGATGCGCTTCCATGACGGGCTTCTCTCGGCGTTGTGATATCGACGGCCCCCATTGTCGCACGCCGGCTCATGCAGGTTGGGCTAGACCAAAGACAATCTCGTGCATACCCTGCGGACGCATATGGAAAACGCCACCGCCGGAGGGGAGCTCGGCGGTGGCGTTGTTAAACGGTGCTGGGGCTCGGGGCCTTCGCGGGAGCTGCCATGTGCGCAGAGGCGTCTAAGAGCGCTTGCGGCTCGCCATGGTGCCTGCGGCGATAGCGGCTGTTCCCGCAAGGACGGTTGCCACGATGGCCGCACCCGAGGTGTCGCCGGTTGCCGCGAGCATGCCGGTAGTCTTGGCTTTCGTGGTTGAAGCCGCAACGGCCTTGGTCGGCTTTGAGCCCTCAGGCTTGGGGTTCTGCTTGGACTCCGCGGGCTTGCTTTCTGCGGGCTTGGTCTCGTCGGGCTTGGGGTCTTCCGGCTTGGCTACCTCGGGAGGTGCGATGGTCGTGCTTTTGGCGACTGCTTTGATATAGAGGGAGTCGACCGTGGCGTCGCCCGTGCCGATGGCTTGGCCTGCCTCGTAGATGCCGTCACGGAGCTTGCGATAGTCAATGACCTTGCCGCCTTCGGGCGTCTGGATGGCGGCGTTCTCAATCTTGATGGTGCCGATTGTCTTGCCGTCAGCGCTCATGGCGCGGACAAAGATTGCCGCTGTATCTCCTTCGGCCGTTACCTTGCTGCGGATGATCGAGATGACTGCGGGTGTGACGCCCTCGCTGGTCTGGGCGATGATGCCGATGTTCTCGCCTTGGGGTTCGCGCCTCGTCTCGCCATTTTGGTTTTCGCTGTAGGGGGTGGGGCCGTCGCCGTTCTCGACATAGCGGGCTATGGCCTTGACAACGGAGTCGCTGATGTAGATGTGGCCACCCTTCTCGTTGGGTCGATCGTTTCTGGTAGAGAATGCAGCCGAAACCTCGCCTTCCGCAAACGCGTCCACGGTGGAGCCGTTCTTGACGACGATATCGTCTTGGTAGGTGAAGAGGGCAATGGCGCCACCGTATCTGCCTTTACTTGCGCGGACTGTCACGTTTGCATGATCGAGTGTGATGCCCTTGTGGGCATAGACGCCATATTCAACACCGTTTACGTTGAGGGAGGCGTTTGTGGCTGCGAGGCCGCCCTTGGCCTCGACGGCAGCGTCTTTCTCGGAGCTTGCCTTGACCTGGCTGCCGTTCGAGATGTTGATATTGCCGCCGCTCCAAAGGGCCTCACCATCAGCTGAGCTTGCCTCGACCGTCCCGCCACCCTTGATGGTGAGGTTCTTGTCGGTTCCAATACCCTTGTCCTCGGTAGCCCTGGCGGTGACGGCTCCGCTGTCGTCAATCGTGATATTGCCGTTTGCCCTGATGCCATCCGATGCACCCGTGGCGTTGACGTTGCCCGAACCTTTGATAGCGAGATCACCCCCGACATTGATGGCATCAAACCCAGTGCTCGTGGCGTTGACGGATCCGGCTCCGTCGATGTTGATATTACCCGTGGAGAGGATAGCGTCCTCAGTAGATGTCACGCTGAGCGTGCTGCCCGCGTCGCCTTGGATATTGAGCTCGGCGTTCTCATTCTTGCCATGAGAAGCCTTGATGCCTTCGATCCAGTCGGCAGTGACGATGTTGGTTCCCGAGTAATTCACGTTGAGCTTGCCTGCGGCCTGGATCTCGCCGCCGTTATAGTTGTTGAGCTTCAAGTCGTCGGCGCCGTCCCACGACCAGGTGCCAGTCTCGTCGCCCGCCGCAGTGCCGGCGTTGTATTTGGTTTCGCCGACCTTGACCCATTCCGCCGCGAGCGAGACGCTCGGCATGAGCAGCGAGCTCACCGTGAGCGCGCACACGGCGCCTACGACGATGCGGCGCGTCACGCGGCGCCAGCTGCCGTGCGCGAGTCCTATGCGACGGCGAACGTCGGGTTCGGCAACATGGGTTCCGGCGGTAGTGTCATTGCGTTTGGGGGTCGTGAACAAGGCTGCCATGGTTGCTCCCGTTCTCATAGAGCCTATACGGCTAGATTCAGCGTATCTGCTGGATGTTGCCGGCGGTAGTGCCGTTTGGAGGGCAAAATGGCCAAAATGGGGGAGAAATAGGCCGCACGCCGGCGCAGGGACCGACGCTAAAAGAAAAGCGCGGGGCCGCATGGCGACTCCGCGCTTTATTGTTCAGCTTTTGCAGCCTTGCCCTTACGCTACGAAGAAGTAGACG
>CABQHZ010000127.1 GCA_902464175.1 uncultured Collinsella sp.
TGGTAGGGGAGTTGTTGAGCTTTTCGACAGCTTTTTGGCACAAGAAACTTTGCGGCTATTGCTGGTGAATGCGTTGTCGTGGCCATGGCGGTGCGGGATGCTGGGCGTAAGCGTCAAATGCTCCGATTGAGGAGGCCGGCATGAACCTGTTTCTTGAGACCCCGCAGCAACAAGCCGAACGCATGCTACGTCAGCAGCAACGGCTCATGGAGATGCAAATGCAAGGGGCGGTTACCCAGCCTGTAGCGCAAAATGCCGCACCCGAGATGGCGTCTGCGCCGGCGCCTGAAACGTATTCCGTGCAGCAGGATTCGTATGCACAGGAGCTTGCGTTCGATAAGCGCCGCGCGCACCGCCGTCGCTGGTCTCAGCGCCTGCGTACGCTGGCAATGATCGTGCTTATCCCGTTGGGGCTTGCGGCAATCTTCTTGGCCTCATATGCCCTCACGTGCATTCTGAACGGCGCTTCGCCCAGCGAAGTGCTCCAACATCTGTCGGCCCTCGGCCAGCGCCTGGGCGATGTCATAACAACCATCCGCGCCGGCTGGGAGAGCTAGCGCCCGCCTTTTCAGACCTTACTGGGCGTAAAGGCTTCGAATGGGAATAGGAGTCCGTCTTTCGACGAGTCTTTCTGCGTAACTGAATAGTATTATTGAAGATAAATAATAATAGGATATACCATGTATAAACAGGATTTAGAACAGACTCTTTTGGGTCTTGACGAAGAGGCGGAGCTGGAAATAGGTCCAAGAGACGATAAACCGAGCGTTGTATTGGTGGGAGGAAGTGCCTTCATACTAAACGACATGACGAATCGGTCGGTAACACACGACATCGATGTGTTCGAGGCAGACAGGTGTCTCCGCGGAATCATAGCGCGCTATCCCGAAGTGAATGGCATGGCGGTGGCATATTGCAACCAGATGCCGTTCAATTACGAAGACCGTTTGATTCCCTTGGAAATCGGAGCGCGCTTCATAAGATATTTCACGCCATCTTTGGAGGACCTGGCGGTGATGAAGCTGTATGCCTATCGTCCAAACGACATCGTCGATCTCCATAGCCGAGCGTTTATCGACCGACTTGATTGGGACCTGCTCGAGCGACTTATATTCGATGAAGGGGAGGCGTTGGCGTCGTCGCCTTCTGAGCGGAGTTATCAGGAGATGGTCTGTGCATACAGGCAATACAAAAAGGAGGTGCGCGGTTGAATCTGACTTTTGAGGGGTTCTTGAAAGGCTATTGTCGAGAGCTTTCTGGACAGCAGTCTTTGAGTTTTAGAAAACTGATTGACCAGGCAAAAGCTGCCGAGCCGCGCGTGGCCGAGCCCCTGTTTCTGCTTGCGCTGGCGCAGGGGAAAGCGGGCTACGTTTTAAAGCTGTCCCAGGACTCGTGGATGGAAAAAGACTACCAACACGTCTTGTCCCTATTCGATCGTGCCGGCGATTTGCTGGCGCTGTGCACCGATGAAGAATTGCCCAATCGATACGCAAACGTTTGGCGTGCATATAGAGGGGTGAAAGAAAGGCCGGCGGCAGACAGAAGGGTTAACGCTCTGATGCGAAAAAGGACGCTGGATGCTTTAAGGGAATCGGACATGACACGCTATGGGCTATGCCGTGACCTCCACTTGAACAAAGGCAATGTGTACGCATATCTGGCTGGAGACGACTCTAAGGTGAGCAGGGAGACGGCGAGGCGCATTATGGCCTATGCGGAAAAGGCGAGCGCGAACAAAGGCGTCGAGAGCTCCCTGCGTGTGGCGGGGTAAGATTGATCGCGGTTTTGATTGGTGCTCGATTGGGTTTGTTGGGCGGAATGTATGTCTGCTATTGATATTGCGCTTGTTGTGATCGCCTTGGTGGCGGTGGGGGTCGCCGTGGTCTGCGCGCTACAGCTTAAGAGCCTTCGTGCCGAGCTGCGGGAACGTGGCGACAGCGGTGCGGAGACGCTGGCGGCGCTTGAACAGGCCAACAATGCGCTCGACGCCCTTAATGTGGCGCTGGCAGAAACTCGCCGCACGGCAAACGCCATCGCGCAGCAGCAGACGACCGACGCCGCCGTGGAGCAGCAGCGCTACCTGACCATTGCACGCGAGTTTTCGCAGGCAGGCGACCGCATGGACGACCTGCGTCGCGAGACGGCCCAGCAGCTTGGCGCCAACCGCGAGGGCATCGAGCATCGCCTGGACAAGGTGCGCGAGACGGTCGATGCCCAGCTGGGCGCCATCCGCAAGGACAACAACGTGCAGCTCGACCAGATGCGCGCGACGGTGGACGAGAAGCTCTCCCGCACGCTCAACGATCGCCTGTCGGCATCGTTTAAGCAGGTGAGCGACCAGCTCGAGGCCGTGTACAAGGGCCTGGGCGACATGCAGTCTATCGCCACCGGCGTGGGCGACCTTAAGCGCGTACTGGGCAACGTCAAAGCGCGTGGCATTTTGGGCGAGGTGCAGCTGGGTGCAATCCTGGCGGACATCCTCACGCCCGACCAGTATCTGGAAAACGTTGCCACCAAGCCCGGCGCCTCGGAGCGCGTTGAGTTTGCCGTCAAGCTGCCGGTGGACGAGGGCGATCCCGTGCTGCTGCCGATCGACTCCAAGTTTCCGGGCGACGCGTACGAGCACCTGCTCGACGCGCAGGAGTCGGGCGATGCGGAGGCCGTGGCGGCTGCGCGCAAGACGCTCGACACCATGGTCAAGCGCGAGGCTAAAGACATCTGCGAAAAGTACCTGAGTGTGCCGGCAACGACCAACTTTGGCATCATGTTCGTGCCGTTTGAGGGACTGTACGCCGAGGTCGTCAGCCGCCCCGGGCTTATCGAGACCCTGGGCCGCGACTATCACGTCAACGTCGCCGGTCCCAGCACCATGGCCGCCATTCTCAACAGCCTGCAGATGAGCTACCAGACGTTTAGGCTGCAAAAACGCACCGACGACGTGTTGCGCGTGCTCTCCGCCGTCAAGGCCGAGCTACCGCGGTACCAAAAGGCCCTACGCCGCGCCCAGCAGCAGATCGAGACCGCGGGCAAAACGGTCGAGGGCATCATCACCACGCGCACCAACGTCATGGAGCGCAAGCTCAAGGACATTGACGCGCTGGAAGACGCGCGGGAGGCCGACGAGATTTTGGGCTTGGAGTCCGCAGGCTTACTCGCAGACCAAAAAGACGAGGACTAGTCGCAACGGACGGTGGGGCGCCGGCGTAAGCGCGGGTGCCCCACCGCTTTTCGCGTCGCGCTTGCCTGAAGCGCGCTTTAATGTGCTTTAATGTGCAACAATGGCCTCTCGCCCTATCAGACGCGAAAGGAAGCCCATGTCTCAGAGAAGCACTAGCCCGCTCAGCCGCTCCACCGTGCGCCGCACGCTGCGGCGGTTTTGGGGTGTGACGCGCACGCAGCCGCTGATTGTCTTTCTCTCGGTGTTCTCGTCGGCGGGCTACATCTTTTTGCTCACGTTTGCCAACACCTACGTGATGGCCCTCATCGTCGACCGCGTCCAGGCCGGCCCCGTGGCGGGCGATCAAGTATTCGAGGTCTTCGGCCCCTATATCCTGGCGCTCGTACTCGTTAACCTGGTGGGTCAGATCCTCTCCAAGTTACAGGACTACACCGTCTACAAGCTCGAGATCGCAGGCAACTACCACCTGGCGCGCCTGTGCTTCGACACGCTCTCCAACCAATCCATGACATTCCATACCAGCCGCTTTGGCGGATCGCTTGTGAGCCAGACAAGCCGTTTTATGAGCGGCTACACGGGTCTGGTTGACGTGACGGTGTATTCGCTCATCCCCACCATCACCTCGGTAATCTGCACCGTGGCCGCACTCGCCCCGGTGGTGCCGACGTTTACCGTGATCCTGGTGTGCATCATGGTCGTCTACATCGCGTTTGTCTGGCTTATGTACAAGCGCATCATGCCGCTTTCGGCCGCGACGTCCGCCGCGCAGAACAAGCTGTCGGGCGTGCTGTCCGACGCGGTCACCAACATCTTGGCCGTCAAGACCTGCGGGCGCGAGAACTTTGAGCGCGACCTGTTCGATGCCGCCGACCGCGCCGCGCGCGATGCCGAGACGGTCTCGATGCACGCCATGATGCAGCGCAACTTTACGACCTCGGGTCTCATCGTCATCACCATGGCCGTGGTGAGCGTGTTCGTGGCGGGCGGCAACGCGTGGTTTGGCGTCTCTGCCGGCGCGCTCGTCATGATCTTTACCTATACGTACAACCTCACCATGCGCCTGAACTACGTGAGCTCCATGATGCAGCGCATCAACCGTGCGCTGGGCGATGCGGCCGAGATGACGCGCGTGCTGGACGAGCCGCGCCTGGTGGCGGACGACGAGAACGCCCCCGAGCTCAAGGTGGCCGAGGGCGCAATCGATTTTGAGCACTTGAGCTTTGCCTACCGTGACGCCGCGGCGGGCGAGAGCGTGTTCGACGACCTGACGCTCCATGTGGCGGCGGGCCAGCGCGTGGGCCTGGTGGGCAAATCGGGCTCGGGCAAGACGACGCTCACCAAGCTGTTGTTGCGCCTGGACGATGTACAGGGCGGCCGCGTGCTCGTGGACGGCCAGGACGTCTCGCGCTG
>CABQHZ010000128.1 GCA_902464175.1 uncultured Collinsella sp.
CCGCGCCTTCCGATGTTTTGGACGCTTGGCAGGGGATGGGCTACAACCGACGCGCTCTGGCGCTCCACAAGGCCGCTCAGCGCGTTGTAGAGGACTGGAACGGGGAGTTTCCGCACGAGACGCGTGACTTGGTTGCTTTGCCTGGTATTGGCCCGGCAACGGCGCAGGGTATCCGGTCGTTTGCGTTTGATCTTCCGGGCGTGTATCTGGAGACCAACGTGCGCACGGTCTTTCTGCATCACTTCTTTCCCGATGTACCGGCTGTTCCCGATCGCGAGCTGGTGCCGCTGATTCAGGCGGCCTGTCCGGCGGCCCCCGGTGCGCTGGCGGACGAGATCGCTCCCTTTGCTGTGCCGTTCGATGATGCCGATACGCCGCGCGCATGGTATTACGCGTTGCTGGATTACGGCGCATATCTAAAAAAGACGTTGCCCAATCCGTCCAGGCGCTCGGCGGGCTATAGCCGTCAATCAAAGTTTGAGGGCTCACGTCGCCAAAAGCGCGCGCATATCGTGCGCATGTTGCTGGCAGCGCGCGATGGCCAACCGGCGGGGATTACGCTTGCTGATGCCGTGGTGGGCGTTAACGATATGGAAGCGGCAGCCGGTCGCGGGCCAGTTGAGCGCGAGCTTGTCGTGGGCATTCTAGCCGACCTGGAGCGTGAGGGCTTTTGCCGAGCCGAGGGCGATCGCTGGCTGAGCATCTAGCCTGTGCAAATCTGAAGAACAGGATTGTAAGGTTTAGATTTCCGACATGAGGGCATCCTAAAGACGAGGCCGCTCGAAGCCTACGGGCGGCATGCGTTGAAGGGAAGTACACCTATGGATTTTGAGAATTCCCAAACCAAGAAGAACCTCGAGACCGCTTTTGCCGGTGAGTCCCAGGCACACACCAAGTATCGCTACTATGCCTCCAAGGCAAAGAAGGACGGCTACGTTCAGATCTCGAACATCTTTGCCGAGACGGCTGGCAACGAGTCCGAGCACGCCAAACTGTGGTTTAAGTATCTGCACGATGGCGCCGTCCCCGATACCCTGGACAATCTGCGCGATGCCGCCGCGGGTGAGAACTACGAGTGGACCACGATGTACGACGAGTTTGCCAAGACCGCCGAGGAAGAGGGCTTTGCCGAGATTGCTGCAAAGTTCCGTGGTGTCGCCGCCGTCGAGAAGGCCCACGAGGAGCGCTACAACAAGCTCGTCGAGCGCATCGAGTCGGGCGAGGTGTTTGAGCGTGAGGGCGTAAAGGTGTGGAAGTGCCTGAACTGCGGGCACCTGCACGTTGGTGCCGAGGCGCCTGAGGTGTGCCCGGTGTGCAACCACCCCAAGGCGTACTTTGAGGAGCAGGTGGTGAACTACTAGCGCTTGGCGCTAGCATGAGCTGGGCCGGGAGGGCCGGACTACCTTCCCTCCTCGCTCACGGCTTCGCAGGGTCGCGTTGAGGGAAGGTAGTCCGGCCCTCCCGGCCCGCTTTGGGTCGTCGCGCGCTCGTTACTGAAAAGCAGATATTAAAGTTTGTGTGCCGCCCCCTTTTGGGGCGGCACTTTTTGTGTGGGGGATGGTTGGGGCGGCGCCGTTGTTTAGGGGGTACACTGGGTAGCGGTGTTTTGGCTTACTGCCTGATATGGGGTGTTTTGGTATGGGTAAGAAGTCTCGGGCTCGGGCTGCGGCGGCGGGGACTCGTCTTGATCCTCATCGCGTGGTTGTTGAGGGTGGCAAGGCCGAGCGTGCCGATAAGGAGAAGAAGGTTGGGGCGCATGCTCATCCTGAGTGGGCACCGCATCTCAACTCTGCTAGTGAGGATTTGACTGCCAAGCTGTTTACTCTGGTCGAGGTTATCTTGGGTGTGGTGCCCGTGGTGGTTATCGGCTTGTTCTTGGCTTCGAAGGATGCTGCGAGTGTTGATAAGCTTACCGAGGTCTTTTCTCAGGATCCCTCGATGGTGGTCACCTTTATTTCTGCGTGTCTACAGCCGTTTGTGGCGTACATGCTGTACATGGTCTATCGCAAGTACTGCGAGGGCGATGCGGGTTTTGTTGCCGGCAACCTGATTGGCCTCTTGTGTTCCGAGATTTTGCTGCTCAATATTCCGGGCGTGATCGGTATGGGCATCTTGCTGTGGCGCGTTTGGCGCAATGTCGCTCCGCACTTCGAGAGCTGGCTGTTTGAGCGTCGCGCAATGGGCGTGCTGGTTGATATCGCGGGTTCGCTCGTGATCCTAGTCCTGGCGTTTATGTGTGCCACCGCAGCTCGAGGTCTCGCGGGCATGTAATCTGCTTTCACCGACTGCGGAGCGCATGGCAGCTGCTGGGTTTACCGCTCCGGGCGTCAGACCCGCGGCGCATCCCTTTCCCTCTCGCTCACGGCTTCGCAGGGTCGCGCGAGGCAAAGGCATACGCCGCGGGTCTGACAGCGCGGGCTTGCCAACGAGTTTTGGCTAATAGATTGGTTTGTGTGCCGCCCCTTTTGGGGCGGCACGTTTTTGTGTGGGGTCCCTGTCTTCACAATTTTCGTCAAGCTTTTGGTTAGATTTTGGTCAGTTGGCGTAAGGGTGGAAGGCCAAAAGATCGCTGGCGAAAAAAGCTCAGAGAAAGTGCTGGTAGGGGAGTTGTTGAGCTTTTCGACAGCTTTTGAGCAAAAGAAACTTTGTGGCTATTGCCGGCGATTGCGTTGTCGCGGTCATGACGGTGCGGGATGCTGGTCGTAAGCGTCGAATGCTCCGATTTTGGAGGCCAGCATGGATCTGTTTCTTGAGACTCCGCAGCAACAAGCTGAGCGCATGCTGCGTCAGCAGCAACGACTCATGGAGATGCAAATGCAAGGGGCGGCAGCCCAGCCCTTTGCGCAAAATGTCGTGCCCGCTGCTGTACCTGCAGCTGTGCCCGGGTATGAATCGGCGCCAGAGGCCTATTCCGTACAGCAAGAATCATATGCGCAGGAGCTCGCGTTCGACAAACGCCGCGCGCGCCGCCGCCGTTTGGGCCAGCGCCTGCGCACATTGGCGATGATCGTGCTCATCCCGCTGGGGCTTGCGGCCATCTTTCTGGCGTCGTATGCCCTCACGTGCATCCTCAACGGTGCATCGCCCAACGAGGTGCTCCAACATCTGTCAGCCCTCGGCCAGCGCCTAGGTGACGTCATAACAACCATCCGCGCCGGCTGGGAGAGCTAGCGTTTGTCACATTAGGACTTCTAGGGTGTAGGGATTATCACCACGAGTGGAATCCTTGCATCTTGCGGGTCATGTCGTGCGACTAAATAGTATTATTGAAGATAAATAATAATAGCAAATGAACGGAGGTGCGCGGTTGAATCTGACTTTTGAGGGATTTTTGAAAGGCTATTGCCGAGAGCTGTCCGGACAGCAGTCGCTGAGTTTTAGGAAGCTTGTAAAGCAGGCAACAACGGTTGAGCCGCGTGTGGCGGAGCCTCTGTTTTTGCTCGCTTTGGCGCAGGGTAAGGCCGAATACGTTCTGGGTTTATCCGAGGGCTCGTGGATGGAAGAGGGCTATCGAGGTGTTTTGTCTCTGTATGGCCAAGCGAGTAGCCTGGCATCTCTATGCTCCGAGGATAAGCTCCCCAATCGTTACGCCAACGTTTGGCGTGCGTATAGAGGGGTGAAAGAAAAGCCAGCGGCCGACAGAAGGGTGAACGCCCTGATGAGAAAGAGAACACTTAAAGCATTGGAGGAATCGGGTGTAACGCGCTACGGTCTCTGCCGCGATTTGAATCTGAATAAGGGAAACGTGTACGCATACTTGGCCGGTGATGACTCAAAGGTGAGCAGGGAGACGGCGCGTCGCATTATGGAATATGCGGAGGAGAGGGGCACCCAAGAAGGGGCCGGCCGCCCGGTGCGTGTGGCGGGGTAAGATTGATCGCGGTTTTGATTGGTGCTCGATTGGGTTTGTTGGGCGGAGTTTATGTCTGCTATTGATATTGTGCTTGTTGTGATCGCCTTGGTGGCGGTGGGGGTTGCTGTGGCTTGCGCCCAGCAGCTTAAGGGCCTGCGTGCCGAGCTGCGGGAGCGTGGCGACAGTAGCGCGGAAACGCTGGCAGCGCTCGAGCAGGCCAACAGCACGCTCGACACCCTGAACGTCGCGTTGGCCGAAACCCGCCGCACGGCAAATGCCATCGCGCAGCAGCAGACGACCGACGCCGCCGTAGAGCAGCAGCGCTACCTGACTATCGCCCGTGAGTTCTCGCAGGTTGGCGACCGCATGGATGACCTGCGCCGCGAGACGGCCCAGCAGCTCGGCGCCAATCGCGAGGGTATCGAGCATCGCTTGGACAAGGTGCGCGAGACGGTCGATGTTCAGCTGGGCGCCATCCGCAAAGACAACAACGTGCAGCTCGATCAGATGCGTGCGACGGTGGACGAGAAACTCTCCCGTACGCTCAACGATCGCCTGTCTGCATCGTTTAAGCAGGTGAGCGACCAGCTCGAGGCCGTGTACAAGGGCCTGGGCG
>CABQHZ010000129.1 GCA_902464175.1 uncultured Collinsella sp.
GCTGCCTACCAGGTAGAGGGCGAGACCCGCACTCACGGTAAGGGCAAGGTTGCCTGGGACGACTTCCTGGAGGCCCAGGGGCGCTTTTCCCCCGATCCCGCTTCGGACTTCTATAACCAGTACCCCGTCGACCTGGAGCTGTGCGAGGAATTCGGCATCAACGGCATCCGCCTCTCCATCGCTTGGAGCCGCATCTTCCCCAACGGCACCGGCGAGATCAACCCCGAGGGTGTCCAGTTCTACCACGATCTCTTCGCCGAGTGCCACAAGCACCACGTTGAGCCGTTTGTCACGCTGCATCACTTTGACACGCCGCTGCCCCTCTTTGAGAAGGGCGACTTCCTCAACCGCGAGACCATCGACGCCTTTGTGGACTTTGCCACCTTCTGCTTTAAGGAGTACGCCGACCAGGTGACCTATTGGTTCACCTTTAACGAGATCTGGGCGGACGCCTCCAACACCTACATCGAGGGCACCTTCCCCGGTGGCGTCAAAGCGCATCTTGCCGAGGCCTTTCAGTGCGAGCACAACATGATGCTCGCCCACGCCAAGGCTGTGCTGGCCTTCCACAACGGCGGCTTTAAGGGCAAGATCGGCGTCATCCAGTCGCTGGAGTTTAAGTACCCCCTCAACGAGAACGACCCCGCCGACATCAAGGCCGCCAACAACGAGCACGTGCTGCAAAACCAGTTCCTGCTCGACGCCACCTTCCGCGGCGACTATGCCCCCGACACCCTCGAGTGCGCCAACCGCCTGGCCGCCATCTCGGGCGGCACCATCGAGATTCTGGACGAGGACCTCGAGATTATGCGCGAGGCAGCGCTCTACAACGACTACTTGGGCGTTAACAACTACCAGTGCCGCTTCCTCAAGGCTTACGATGGCGAGAACGACCTGCACCACAACGGTACGGGCGAGAAGGGCACCGGCCGCTGGCGCGTTAAGGGTATTGGCGAGCATGTGAACAAGCCCGGCATCCCCACCACCGACTGGGACTGGATCATCTATCCCGAGGGCCTGTTCGATCTGCTCGTCTACATTAAGCAGCGCTACCCCAACTACAAGCAGATCTTCATCACCGAGAACGGCATGGGCTACAAGGACCCCTACAAGGACGGTTTTGTGGACGACCAGCCGCGCATCGACTACATCGAGCAGCACTTGCGTTGGCTGCTCAAGGCCATGGAGGTAGGCGTCAACGTGGGCGGCTACTTCCTGTGGAGCCTGCAGGATCAGTTCTCCTGGACCAATGGTTACAACAAGCGTTACGGCTTCTTCTACGTTGACTTTGAAACCCAGAAGCGCACGCCCAAGGCAAGCGCCTACTGGTACAAGCACGTAGCGCAGACCCGTCGTCTGGACTAGCGGCTTGCGACGAGCGGAATTGCCCCGCTCACATAACCTGCTCCCCATTTCTCTAGCCGGGGGCGGCACGTCACACAACGCGCCGCCCCCGGCCTTTTGGTTTTGGGCGGGTCGAGCCGCGGCGGGCTCCCGTTTGTCTCGATCTGTAACATTTAGCAAGGATTTTCGGTCCCAACTGTTACAGATAGAGATGAACGAGCCGAGCACGTCTACGCCCGCAGGTCCTTTACGCTGGAACGCTCGACCAACACGCCCGAGACAAGCGTACGGCTTCTGGAGCTCGGGGCTTCCAGACCTGCGACGACCTCGTTAAGCGCACGGATGCCCAGCTCGCGGTGGCGAAACTTCACCGACGTCAGAATCGAGTTGGGAATCGTCTTGTAGAGCTCATCGTCGAAGCCGATCACGGACACGTCGTCGGGCACACTGAGCCCTTTGTCACGTAGAGCCATCATCACGCCGTTTGCCATACAGTCGTTAGCAGCGAGGACCGCCGTGCAATCGGGTTTATCGGCAAGCACAAGGCCCGCGGCATAGCCACTATCCGCATTCCAATCGCCTTGCAGAGGCTCGGGCGGCTCAATGCCACGCGCCTCGAGTGCCGCACGCCAGCCTTTCATACGGCACTGGCTCGACAGCGACTCTTGCTTACCAGAGACGAAGTACACGTTCTTGTGCCCGTGATTCAAGAAGTACTCGCACGCCATGCGCGCACCACCCTCTTGATCGTCACTGACGGTAGAGCAGGTAGGATGTTCCATTGGTGTGATAATCACCGTCTTGAGGTCTTTCGGCGCCTCAAAGGTTTCAAAGTCATCGACCATCTGGCGCAGGTTGATAATCATGCCGTCGACGGGAAGCTGCGACATCCTACGCGCTGCTTCGGCAAGGGTCATCTTCTCCCCCGCCCGCTTTTTGATCATCGTAAGCGCAAAGCCACGTTCTTCGGCGGCATCGGCGATGCCGTCAATCATATCCACGGCACCGCCTGACAAGTGAAACAGCACGACGCCAATGCACCCGTAACGGCCCAACTTGAGTGAACGCGCGGCAAAGTTGGTTCGAAACCCGAGCGCCTCCATGGCAGCATGGACCCTATCACGCGTCGACTCGCGCACGCTATCGGGCTCGTTGATCACGCGCGACACCGTCTTGAGAGAAACGCCCGCGGCAACTGCCACATCGTTCATCGAGACGTTTTTCTTGTCCATCGTTGCCACTGCTTCTCCACTCGGTTCTCTATCGCTTGTTTTTTGCGTTCTAGCATACACTACCTGCCTGACTGATAAATCAACCGTTTACCGGACAATATCGACCACTCACCCCTAAATCCTTGTTGCTCTTCCAAAAATGTCTTACGTTGTCATTAACGAAATGACAACGTTGTCATTTCGCAATGCCTTCCTTAAACAGGAAGGTTTCCGGGCAGTCCTGACCATCCATCGACGACCAGTTCCATCCACATGCATCGCGCATCAAGTAGCAAAGGAGCTCTATGGACGCCATCGTAAAGATGCTCGAAAAGCACCAACCGTTCTTTGAGAAGATCTCGAGGAACATATACCTCCAGGCCATCAAGGACGGATTCCTTGGGTGCATGCCCATTGTCCTCACCTCTTCGATCTTTCTGCTCATTGCCACCCTTCCCGGCGTAGTCGGCATCACGCTGCCCCAACCGCTCATCGACTGGTGCAACAAGCTGTACAACTTCACCATGGGCGTCATGGGCATCATGGTTGCCGGCACCACTGCCAAGAACTTCACGGCATCCATGAACCGTCGCATGCCCGCCGGCAAAGTGCTCAACGACGGTTCCACCATGGTGGCCGCCCAGTGCAGCATGCTGTTGCTCGCAGTCACGCAGTTCACCACCAAGCTCAACGGCTCCGAGCTTTCGGTCTTCGATTGCACCAGCATGGGTACGCGCGGTCTGTTCTCGGCCTATATCGCCGCGTTCATTACCGTGTGGGTCTATAAATTCTGCGTCTCGCGCGATCTGACCATTAAGCTGCCCAAGGAGGTCCCGGGCGCCATCGCTCAGAACTTCCGCGACATCATCCCCTTTGGCGGCGCCGTCATCATCTGCGGCATCATCGATGTCGTCGTGCGCAACCTCATAGGCGTTCCGTTCTCCGAGCTGCTTATCAAACTGCTCTCCCCACTCTTTACCGCAGCAGAAACCTATCCTGGCCTTATCCTTATCCAGGCAGCCACCGCGTTCTTCTGGTTCATCGGCGTCCACGGCCCCTCGATCGTCCAGCCGGGCATCGACCCCATCCGTCTTGCCAACCAGGCCGAGAACCTGCAGGTTCTGCTGGCCGGTGGTCACCCCGCCCATTCCCTCACCTTTAACATGTCGCTCGTGGGTGAGTTCGGCGGCACCGGCGCCACGTTCATCGTGCCGCTTCTGCTGATTCTCTTTATGAAGTCCAAGCAGCTCAAAGCCGTCGGTAAGGCCTCGATTGTTCCTGTTGCCTTCGCCGTCAACGAACCGCTGCTCTTTGGCGCGCCGATGATTCTTAACCCCCTACATGCTCATCCCCTTTGTTGCCGCCGGCTGCGTCAACGTAAGCGTTGCCAAGTTCTTTATCGATAATGTGGGCATGAACGGCTTCTCCTTCGTGGTGCCTTGGGCCACCCCCGCCCCCATCGGCATCTTCATCACCACAAACTTCCAGCTTATCGCCCTGGTGTTTGTCGCGATCATCATCTTGCTGGACGCCATCATCTACCTGCCGTTCTTGAAGGCATACGATAAGCTGCTCTGCGACCAGGAGGCCGAGCGCGCCGCCGAGCTGGGTCTTGAGTCCGATGGTGCTGCCACCATCGCCGCCAGCACCTCTGCGCCCGCTGTCGAGCAGACTACCGCTTCCGTCGAGCCGACCGCCGCTGCCGCCGACAGCAAGCCTGTCGCCGATCAGCCCGAGCCCGCCGCCGACGCATCCGCTAAGAAGGGTGTCGACGGTCTGAAGGTCCTCGTCCTGTGCGCCGGCGCCGGCACCTCTGCCATGCTCGCCAACGCCATCAAGGAAGGTGCCGCACAGACCGGAGAGAACATCGCTTCCTCCGCAGGTGCCTA
>CABQHZ010000130.1 GCA_902464175.1 uncultured Collinsella sp.
TGCTCCTTGGTGAGCGTGTGGAAGTTCACGGCGTAGCCGGAAACGCGAATGGTCAGCTGCGGATACTTCTCGGGGTGAGCCTGAGCGTCGAGCAGCGTCTCACGGTTGAAGACGTTGATGTTCAGGTGGTGACCACCCTTCTCGGCGTAAGCGTCGAGCATGTGGACCAGGTTATCGGCCTGAGTCTCGGAAACTTCAGAAACCTTCATAATGTGTCTCCTTCGATTGATAGGCGCCGGCCGAAACCGGCGCGCTAATCAGTAATCGTTATTGTTAGTATAGCACTAACAATAGTTACTCGCCCAGCTGATCAAGGTCGATATCGCCAAAGAACACCTGGTCCTCCTTGCCGAGCGCACCCGGGATGATGGAGAAGGTGTTGGAGATGCCGTCCTGAGCATCGCGGAACGGGAGCTTGGAAACCGAAGACAGCGAAGCGATGGCGCCGTGGCTATCGCGCTTGTGCATGGGGTTAGCACCCGGGGCGAACGGCTGGCCAGCCTTGCGGCCGTCGGGGGTGGAGCCGGTCTTCTTGCCGTACACGACGTTGGAGGTGATGGTCAGAACCGAGGTCGTGGGCACGGAGTTGCGGTAGGTGTCGTTCATGCGGATGTACTCCATGAACTGGTGCACAACGTCGTGAGCGATCTGGTCGACGCGGTCGTCGTCGTTACCGTACTTGGGGAACTCGCCCTCGGTCTCAAAGTCGACGATGATGCCGTTCTCGTCACGGACGGGGTGGACCTTGGCGTACTTGATGGCGGACAGGGAGTCAGCCACGACGGAAAGGCCAGCGATGCCCGTAGCGAACCAACGATGCACGTGCTTGTCGTGCAGAGCCATCTGGATGCGCTCGTAGCAATACTTGTCGTGCATGTAGTGAATGATGTTCAGCGAGTTGACGTACACGCCAGCGAGCCACTTCATCATGTCGTTGTACTTGGCCACAACGTCGTCGTAATCGAGCGTATCGCCCTCGACGGCGCGATACTTGGGGCCGACCTGCTTCTTGGAGACCTCGTCAACACCGCCGTTGAGTGCGTACAGCAGGCACTTGGCCAGGTTGGCGCGGGCGCCGAAGAACTGCATCTCCTTGCCGATGCGCATGGAGGACACGCAGCAGGCAATGCCGTAGTCGTCGCCGTGGTAGACGCGCATGAGGTCGTCGTTCTCGTACTGAATCGAGGAGCTGGCGACAGAAGTCTTGGCGCAGAACTTCTTGAAGTTCTCGGGCAGACGGGTCGACCACAGAACGGTCATGTTGGGCTCGGGGCTGGTGCCCATGTTCTCGAGCGTGTGCAGGTAGCGGTAGCTCATCTTGGTAACGAGCGTACGGCCGTCAACACCCATGCCGCCGATGGACTCGGTGACCCACTGCGGATCGCCGGTAAACAGGGCCTGGTACTCGGGGGTACGGGCAAACTTGACCATGCGGAGCTTCATGATGAAGTGATCCACGAACTCCTGGATCTGCTCCTCGGTGAAGGTACCGTTGGCAAGGTCGCGCTCAGCGTAGATGTCGATGAACGTGGAGGTGCGGCCGATGGACATAGCGGCGCCGTTCTGCTCCTTGACGGAAGCGAGGTAGGCGAAGTACATCCACTGGATGGCCTCCTGCGTGTTGGTAGCAGGGTTGGAAATGTCGAAACCATAGGTCTCGGCCATCATCTTGAGCTCGCCGAGGGCGCGGATCTGCTCCTGCAGCTCCTCGCGATCACGGATGTTGTCGGCGGTCATGACCGTCGGGGTGGAAGCCTTCTGAGCCTCCTTGTCCTTGATCAGGTAGTCGACACCGTACAGGGCGACACGACGGTAGTCGCCGATGATGCGGCCGCGGCCATAGCCATCGGGCAGACCGGTGATGATGTGGGCCGAACGGCAGGCGCGCATCTCGGGGGTGTAGACATCGAAGACGCCGGCGTTGTGGGTCTTGCGCTCGAAGGTGTAGCGCTCGACAACGTTCTCGTCGATCTTGTAGCCGTGCTGGCTGGCAGCCTGGCAAGCGATGCGGATACCGCCGTTGACGTGCAGCGCGCGCTTGAGCGGCTTGTCGGTCTGGAGGCCGACGATGGTCTCCTTGTCGCGATGGGCGTTATCGATGTAGCCAGCGGGGTGGCTCACGATACCCGTGACGGTCTTGGTGTCCATATCGAGGACGCCGCCCTGCTCGCGCTCCTTGAGCAGCAGGTCGAGAACCTCGCCCCACAGCTCCTTGGTACGCTCGGTCGGGCCGGCGAGGAACGACTCGTCGCCCTCGTAGGGGGTGTAGTTCTTCTGGATGAAGTCTCGGACGTCAACCTCTCCCGTCCAGATGCCTTCCTTGAAGCCTTCCCATGCCTCCTGCATTGTGTAACCACGCTCCTAGTTACGTGTAATGCGGCGCTCTCTCACACCGCTGCTTATTGAATTCTTGAATTATCGGCTTGCACTACCGGCTTCTTCCGTTCTTCACCACACGTTGGTACAGGGAAAAACGTTTGTCCACCTTGGAACTGCAACCCAAAACCCAAGATTTCACCCGTTTGAGAAGGATAACATAGCCACCCCCTTCATCAGGGCTGTTATATGTTTCTTTTTTTATACCATTAGTGCGTTTTTAACAAACCCGCAGGAAATGCAAGCGCGAACAACTACCGTTCACCGATTTGTTTGGTATTTTTCCTTGCCTTTGTACGACGTTCACTCTAGCTGTTATGCCAGTTTTAGCAGGGTAAAGTGCCCCAGAGACCCCACAGAAACTACAGGGCGGCCACGGGATTTCCCCCGGGGCCGCCCTGTGGCATGGCTAGTTATTTAGCTTTGATTGCCGCTTGGCATTAGGCGGCTGCGGCGGCCTTGTCGGTCGTTGCCTTGCTGTGGCCCTGGCCCTCAAAATGCTTGTAGCACCAGCTGGTGACCAGCGGGGTCAAAATGGCCGTCACGATAGCACATGCTGCGACCTGCGCCGTAGCCGTCGCGAGCACCGCGCCGCCGTACATGGCCTCGTTGACGCTTGCCATGGCAGCAGGCGTGGCCACATTGGCTCCGGCGCAGCTCGAAATGGCCGCACCTGCGACACCCGTACCGCCCGTGAGCTTATCGACCGCGATGACGGGAATTGCAAAGACCACCGAGCAGATCACACCGAGCAGAATACCGGGGAGACCGCCATTAATGAGCTGGCCAAAGGTCATGGTCGAGCCCATGGCAAAGAAGACGAGCACGATGATGGCGGAAAGTGCCGGTGCCATCATCTTCTTAAAGCTGGGGAAGAGGTTACCCAGGATAATGCCGACGACGATCGGCAGGATGGCGCCCACGAGCGACCAGCCGATCGGAGCCTGACCGGCAGCGCCGAGCACGATCATCGTGACCGGAGGGCCGACAACCAGCGTGGTGATTGCGACGGCACCACGTTCGGCCTCATTGCCCATGGTGCCCATCAGTCCAGCGTACATAGCGTTGTTCGCACCCGTGCAAGCGGCCAGCATCACCATGGCCGAGATGCCAAACAGGTTGTCGTTGAACACATAAAGGATGAGCAGCGACACGGCAACGACCACGATCTGCTTGACGGCGATGATGATGGCGCCGCGGGCAGCGGCGGCAGGAGCGCTCTTAAACGAAATCGTCGTACCGACGATGAGCAAAAAAGCGCCAACAAGCGGGCCTGCGCCCTGCTGGGTCATGCCGAGCGTAAAGCTGCCGAGCGTTTTGAACAGGTCGGGGAACAGCGTGTTGAGCAGGCAGCCCAACAAAAGCGGCACCAAAATATTGGCACCCGGGATGGAGGACATCTTAAAGAACGGCTCCTTTGCCGCCGGCGCCTCCACCGCAGTCGATTCACTCATTTATATCTCCTTTTGATGCGTGTGACACGCGGCCGCACGCGCCTATGTCAGAAAGAAGGCGACGGCCCCGAGTCGCAGGAGCCGTCGCCGAATAATCGTCGCGGGGTATTACCCGTCCAGAACGATGCCACCGTCGCAGTCACCGATCTCGCCGTTCACGAAGCTAGCGAGGTCGGAAGCGAAGAAGAGTACCATCTGCGCAGGCTCGCTGGCCTGGGCGGCGCGGCCCAGAGGAATACCGTTGATGATGCGCTGGGAGTTCTCGTCAGAGAGAATCGAGGTCATATCGGTAAGGGTGAGCGACGGGCACACGGCGTTGCAGCGGACGCCAAACTTGCCGCCTTCCTTGGCGACTGCCTTGGTTAGACCGTTAACACCGGCCTTGGAGCTCGCGTAAGCCGCGGTGCCGAGCAGGCCGCCACCGATCTTGCCCGCAACGGAACTCACGTTGACGATAGTGCCGGCATGGGCCGCCTTAAAGTGCGGGTACACGGCGTTCATCATGGTAAAGGTGCCGTTGAGGTTGATGTCGATGGTGCGACGCCACTCGGTGTCATCGATCTCGTCGAACTTCTTGGTGCTGATGACGCCAGC
>CABQHZ010000131.1 GCA_902464175.1 uncultured Collinsella sp.
GCATCCGCGCGATCGGCGCAGATGCCCTGTGAAATCAGTTCGTCATCAAGACGCACGCGTTTCATGAATGCCATCAACCATTCGTATCCGGAGATGCGGCCTAGCTATCCTGGGATTCGTTTGCCGCATCCTCATCGTATTCCTGCTCGAGCTTATCGGCCTCACGCGGCGTCAACTCAAACTTGTCGACCATATCGACCGCGCGGGAACCCAGCTCAATCGCTTCGTCAAACAGATCGAGCGAACGCTCCAGGGACGTATCCTTGGAGCGAACGGTAGCGATGATCTGATCCAGACGGTCCGAGATCTCGTCAAAGTTGCGGACAGAACCCTCAGGCATGGCTACTCCTCGACGGAGTCGGCCTCGACGGCCTCAGCAGCGTCCGCATCATCGGCCAGTACACCGGCGGCAGCCTGAGCGGCAGCGACCTTGGCGGCCGCCTCGGCAGCCTGGGCCTCCTCGCGAGCGCGATCTTCGGCCAGCAGCTCCTGGTACAGGTCCTCGCCCGGCAGCTCCTCGCTGCGAGCGATCTTGCCCAGCACGCCGTTGACGAACGACGCGGACTGGTCGGTGCCATAGGCCTTGGCAAGCTCGACGGCCTCGTTGATCACGATGGCGTCCGAGACCTCCTCGTCGGTGAGGAAACGCATCTCATAGACGGCGATACGCAGCAGATTGCGGTCGGCGCCGGGCATGCGCATAAGATCCCAGTTCTTGGCAACGGAGCGCAGAGCGCAGTCGATGCGGTCAATATGCTCGTAGGCACCGCGGCATAGCTCCAGCGCATAGGGGTCGAGGGGACCCTTCGAGATCAGGAAATCGCCCTCGAGGACGCGCTCGAGCGGGCTGTCCGTGGCCTCGGCCTGGAACAGCAGCTGCAGCGCCTGACTGCGGGCAAGCGTGCGCCCGCGATAAACCTTAAGGCTCAAAGGTTACTCCTTGGGGAAAACGAGGCCGTCGATGCAAACGTCAACGCGCTCGACCTCAACGCCCACCTGGGCATCGATGGCGGCGGCCACGGCGGCGCGAACGGCCTCGGCGAGTTTCTTGAACGGATAGCCAAAGAACACCACGACACGCACGGTGAGCGCGAGCTTGTCGCCGACGACCTCGGCCTCGACCGCCGGCTCAGAAGCCGGGGCCTTGGACGAGAGCATCATGGAGACAAGGTTGGTGGCAAGGTCCTTGACGCCAACGGAGGCGATGCCCTCGACATCGGACACGGCGCGCGAGACGATGGCGGTCAGAACATCGGGCGAAATGCCGATGCCGTCAATCTTGATTTCCTGGGGCATGAGTCCTCCTAGAAGAGTTGGTTGCTAGACGCGGGAGACGAACTTGCCGTCGCGGGTGTCAACCTTGATGACCTCGCCCTCGTTGAGGTACATGGGGACCTGGATGACAGCGCCGGTGTCGATCGTGGCCGGCTTGGTGGAACCCTGGACGGTGTCGCCCTTAAAGCCCGGGTCGGTCTGGACGATGGTGGTCTCGATGAACATCGGCGGGGTCACGCCCATGAGCTCGTCGTCGGCGAAGAGCAGCTGGCAGATGTCGTTCTCGCGCAGCCACTTGGAGTTCTCGCCCACCATGTCCTCGGGAACGGGAACCTGCTCATAGGACTCGTTGTCCATGAAGATGTAGTCGGTGCCATCGTTGTAGAGGTACTGGAACTCACGGGTGGTGAGCATGACGCTCTCGAACTTGGTACCGGCGTTGCAGGTGTTCTCGACGACGCGGCCGCTCTTGATGTCGCGGGTCTTGTAGCGCACAAACGCGCCGCCCTTACCCGGCTTGACGTGCTGGAACTCGACGATGGTATAAACCTTGTCCTTAATACGGAGACCGAGGCCGTTCTTGAAGTCGGCGGTAGAAATGGTAGGCATAGCGACCTTTCTTCTTATGGGCAGAACGCACAAGCGTCCAAATTACATACGACCGAAATTATACACTTGCAGACGGCGCCTGCAGCGAGCGCATAAAAAGAGAACGCGGGGCGTCCGAATCGATCCGGACGCCCCGCCCCAAAAATCTATCGAAATGAGCTAGCAATCGATGACGTGAAGGTCATGCGGCGTCTTGGTGAAGGGCTCGTAGCCGTTCTCGGTGACCACGCCGTAGTCCTCCAGGCGCACGCCGCCCACACCGGGCAGGTACACGCCGGGCTCCATGGTGATAACCGAGCCAACCTCAATGATGTTCTTGCTGCGGTTAAAGTTTGGCAGCTCGTGGATGTCGATGCCCACGCCATGGCCGAGACCATGGTTGTAGTAATCGCCATAGCCGGCATCGCCGATAATCTTCTTGGAAAGCTTGAAAATGTCGTTGCCCTCGACGCCCGGATGGATGGCGGCGACGCACTCCTCGTGCGTACGGCGCACGAGCGCATAGAGGTCAAGCTGCTCGGGCGTGGGCTCGCCCATCACGACGGTACGCGTCATATCGGAGCGATAGTCGCAGTAGCCCGCACCGTAATCCATGAGGACGAAGTCGCCCTTCTCGATCACGCGGTCGCTTGGGACGGCATGCGGGTTGGCAGTGTTGGGACCACTCGCCACGATGGAACCGAAGGCCAGGCTGTCGGCGCCGTTGGCGAACATAAAGTTCTCGAGCTCGTTGCGGACCTGCTTCTCGGTCATACCGGGCTTAATAAAGCCGAGCATGTGCTGGAAGGCGGCATCGGTGATCGACTGCGCATGGCGCATGAGCTCGATCTCCTCGGCGTCCTTGATGGCGCGCATCTTACGAATGTCGTCATGCATCAGCGGCAGCATGCAGGCGACGGAACGATCCTCCAGGCCACGCTGAATACCCTGGTAGAAGTTGATCTGCATGTCGTCCTCGACAGCGCAAACGCGGCACTTGTTTGCCGCGATCTTGCCGGCGACCCAACCGGGGATGGTGCCCTCGTCCATGTCGTAGACCCAGGGGCTGCCGGCAGGCGTGTTCTCCTCAAAGCTGTTGAGGTAGCGCGAGTCGGTATGGAACAGGCACTGGTCAGCCGTAATAAACGCCGCGTGCGGGAACTCGAAGGTGTAATCGAAGACGCCCTTCACACCCGTGAGCCAACGAAGGTTGGCCTCGTCGCGCACCACGATGGCATCGTAGCCGCGCTCAGCCATCAAGGCGCGGACGCGCTCGATACGACCGGCAGGACCGGCAGCAAACTCAGACATGCAGATTCCTTTCTTGTTGTCTCCATAAAGACGGGACGGGCCTCAATCGGAAGATGGAATCGCATGCGATCCGTAACCGATTGAAAAACCGCCCCTCAACATGATACGAAAGACGATGGATGTCAATAAATCTTAGAGAAGTTCTTTGCGAGAAGCCAAGTAGGCGTGAGCATGGCGCTCAAGAACCTCGTCCTCAACGCTCGTTAGACGAATGGCGCCGAGTGCCGCGGGCAGCGGCAACATGCTGCGGTTCGAGCGAACAAACTGCTGCCTGCGGAACTCCTCGATATATGCGGTAGGCTCCAGATCGAAGGCAAGCTCCTCGATACCAAAGTCCTCCAGGCAGTCATCGACCTCAAAGACGTAATCGATATCGAAGTCGCAGGCATCATGTGCTAGGCGCGCCTCAAAGCGCATGCCCTCGGACAACAGCTGGTAGGCAGGGACCTGCGACGCGGCATCGCCCAAGCAGGCGCGCAGGGTACGCTCCCCCGTCTTGCCAAAATCGAGCGCATGGCGGGCGCTCGGGTTCGTGGCCATCAGTACGTCCTTGCGGGCAGTCTGAGACCATTGAGCGGCATTGACGAGCGCGACCTCCTCGCCCGCGAGAATCTCGGGAACGGTCTCGGTAAACTGATTCCAGCGGGACTTGCTGCTCGAAAGCATGGTGCCAACAAGTACCGCATAGCCGAGCTTGAGATCCTCGGGGTCCGCCTCGCGAACAAGGTCGAGGTCACACACGACCAAGCCCGGCTCGGGACGGAACGCGATAGCGGGAAGCGCATTCGCCGACGAGGCGACAAGCGGCTTCATGGTTGTCGCGACCGTAAGTATGGCATCGAAGGTCGTCGGCAGCAGGGCGCACTCGGTGCGACCGCACCATTGGTTGGCACACCAGCAAACGACCGAGCAGGTTGCGGCATCTCCGACGGCGACGACAAGGTCGTCGCAGGTAATGCCGTTGGACGACAGGGTGCCAAAGACGGCATCGGCATCGGCCAACGTCGCACCGACAGGCGAAACCTCAAGGATGAGTTGCGACACGGCAAAGCCGGCGTCGACCAGCGCATGTTCGACAACCTCGCCAAAGTGCGCCGATGCGGCGTCGTTCCAAACCACCATCGCGCGCTTGGGCTTGCCCACCGCCGAGGCAAACATGCGCGACAGCTCCTCAAACGCGCCCAATCCGACGCGGACATCGACACTGCGGTTTTGGAAATTGATAAGTT
>CABQHZ010000132.1 GCA_902464175.1 uncultured Collinsella sp.
AGGTCTCGGCATCGTGGTAATGCACGCGGACGGCACGGTTGCGAACGCTCGTGATAAGCAGCTTCTGGCGACGCTTGACGTCGTCGTAGTCGAGCTGCGGGCACCACTGGAACGGCGTGGCAGCCTTGGGGATAAACACCGAAACCGAGATGGACACCGAGATCGAGCCGCGACGAGCCTTGGGCACCACGGAACGACCGAGCTCCAGCACGTGATCGGCCAGATTGGCGATGGCCACGATGTCCTCGTCGCGCTCGCCGGGAAGGCCCATCATAAAGTAGAGCTTCATGCGGTTCCAGCCGGCCTCGAAGGCCGCCTTGGCCGCACGGTCCAGGTCCTCCTCGGTCACGTTCTTGTTAATGATGTCGCGCATGCGCTGGCTGCCGGCCTCGGGCGCGAACGTCAGGCCGCCCTTCTTTTCGCCGGCGACCGACTCGGCCATATCCACGCCAAACGAATCCAGGCGCTGCGACGGAATAGACACGCGAATACCCGTATCCTCCAGGCGACGGTTGAGCCTGCCGAGCACGTCACGAATGCAGGAGTGGTCGGTCGTGGAGAGCGAGGTCAGCGACACCTCGTCATAGCCGGTCTTTTCCAGACCCTGAATCACCGACGAGACGATCTGGTCGGCCGAGCGCTCGCGCACCGGGCGATACGTCATGCCGGCCTGGCAAAAACGACAGCCGCGGGCGCAGCCGCGCAGAATCTCGATAGACAGGCGATCGTGAACCAGCTGCGCATAGGGCACGCACGACTGCGACAGCGGATTCGTGGCGCCGAAATCCTCGACGACGCGTTTGTAGACCACGGTCGGCGCATCCTTGCCCTCGCGCGGCACGGTGTAGCCATGCGGCGAGCAGGGCTCGTCGTGACGAACCTCATAGAGCGACGGCACGTAGTTGCCGGCAATGGATGCAAGCTGCTCAACAATCTGCGCGCGCGGGACTCCTTCGTCGCGCAGGCGGCGATGCAGCTGGCAGGTCTCGAGCAGCGATTCCTCGCCCTCGCCGATGAGGATGGCATCGAAGAAGGCCGCGTACGGCTCGGGGTTGTACACCGAGGGGCCGCCGGCGATGATGATGGGGTCGTCTTCACCTCGGTCGGCCGCTAACAGCGGAATGCCAGCGAGGTCGAGTGCCTCGAGGAAGTTCGTCACCGCCATCTCGTGCGGCACATGCAGGCCGACGATATCAAACGAAGCGACCGGCGCTGCACCCTCGAGCGAGAGCAGCGGAATGCCTGCCTCGCGCATAGCGTCACCCATATCGGGCCACGGCACATAGCCACGCTCGCAGGAGATGCCCTCGGCCTGGTTAAGGATGTTGTAGAGGATGGCGATACCCTGGTTGGGCAGACCAACCTCGTACACATCCGGGTAGATCAGGCAGCAACGGTAGTCGGCATCGGCCTTGGAAAGCGTGCCCCACTCGTGATCGATATAGCGGCTCGGCTTCTCGACCTTGGCGAGCAGCGGCTCAATTAAATGAAAGCAGTCTTGATACGGAACGCGCAACGGAAAACCCCTAAGCAGCGAGATCGGATGCGTCTTGGTAGGACGCCATAGGACGGGTAGCACCCGCGACCGTGGTCACCAGATCGCGAACGCGGGAGAACGTGGCAGTGACCACCTCGTTGGCACGGCTGTAGTCGACATCGCGCTCGTAGAGCGAAACGAGCGCACGGCCCATGCCATAGGTGCCCGCAGCAGCAGTGAGCGCCTTGACGGCAAACCCAATATGCGGCGTCTGCTTGACGAGCGCGCGGGTGACCGCGCGGATCACAAGACCGCCGGCAAGCACGCCCGCGACCTCGTAGCCGCGCTCAGGCTTAATGCCGCGTCCAAAGACGGCAGCGAGCTCAAAGAGCATGCCCACCTGCGCCAGCGCCATAACGGGATAATCGGCGCCCGGCAAAAACACCAGCGCACCGGTCGCCATATTGGTGAGCGCGCACGAGGTGATGATACGATTGGCCGCCGCGATGCGCATGAAGGCAAAGTTCGCCGCAAAAGCCGTTTCCTTTTCGGTGCGATCGAGAATCCAGCGGGCAAGCGTCTCGAGCAGATACGTCTTATCGGTTGCCGCCACCACGCCGAGCATGGGCGTGGACTCCTCGATAAACGGCACCTCCACAGCAGACTCGGCAAGCACGCACACGGGCGCGCCGGCGATCACGAGCTCCTGCACGGCACTCTCCAAGCGGTCGGAGCCGCACGAGAGCACCAGCACCACATCGGTATCGGTCTTTGGAGCAATTCGCTCCTCCCCCAGACGCTCGACGCGCACAATGCCCGAGGTCGTCTGCGGCACAAAGGCGTCACGCACCGTCTCGGCCAGAAAGCGCGAGGCGGACGAATCCAGATAGACCGAGACGCGCACCGGCGTATCGGAATCCTTCTTAACGGACGCGCCCATCTTAAAAGCGCGGGTCAGCTTATCTACGGGAATTTTCATAGCAAACCCCTCCAGCGGTTACGCGGCGCCCGAACGATGCCGCCATATGGATTGTACGATACCCACCGTCAGCAGCTGAATCATCATCGAAGACGAACCGAAGCTAATAAACGGTAGCGGAATACCGGTAATCGGCATCATGCCGATGCACATGCCGATGTTTTCGAAGGTCTGGAACGCCCACATGCCAACGATGCCCACACACGATAGGCGCAAGAACAGCGACTCACACTTAAAGGCGACGCGAATCGTCGAAAAGATCAGCAGCACGTAGAGGCACAGGAGCAAAAAGGAACCGCAAAAGCCAAAGGTCTCGGACAGGAAGGCGAAGACGAAGTCGGTGTGGAACTCAGGCAGAAAGCCGCCGGCCGACTGCGTCGCATGGCCCAAACCCTTACCAAAGAAGCCACCCGAGCCAACGGCGATAAGCGACTGCTGCAGGTTGTAGGCATCGTCCGAATCGGCATTATCGGGGTCGATAAAGACCGTCAGGCGGTTCATCTGATACTGCTTGATGAGCACATCGTGGCCGAGCAACGAATCAAAGACCGAATCGAGCGCCAGGACGAGGGCCACCAGGCCCACGAGCAGGGCCAGGGTCGACAGCACCCATTCGCGGCGCGCACCGCTCATGCAGATGACGATGGCGCCCGAGACCAGCACGACCAGGCCCGAGCCCAGGTCGCCCATGGCGACGACGGCCAAAAACGGAATGGACAGCATGCCGCAGAGCTTGACGTAGTCGCGAACGGTATCGATGCGGCCGTTATACTGCGAGCCAAGCGTGGCGATAAAGAAGATGGTGATGAGCTTGGCAAGCTCAACCGGCTGGAATGTCAAGCCGATACCGGGAATCTTGATCCAGCCCGTCATGCCCAGACCGCCCGTATAGGACAGACCCGGAATCTTGGGCGAGAAGATCACGATCAGGTCAATGACGAGCAGCGCCGTCGAGAAGTTAGAGATGCCGCGCAGATCGGTACGCCAGACCAGCACCGCCAGCATCGCCCCGATACCAATTCCCAGCAGATGGCGTGAGAACGAAGCATCGGCCTTAAACTGTGAAGCCGACCAAATAATGATGGCGCCATAGGCAACGAGCGCGACGGTAGCCAGCAGCACACCGATATGCACCTTTTGGCGAAACGTACCGCGCGAGGCCGAAAGTTGCTTGTTGACGCGGTCCAGGCTGCTGCGAGAGCCGGTCTTGGTTGAACGGAACAGATCCGCCGGAGAAAAATCCATCGCAACCTCCTATCGAACCGAAGAATCGCCCGAGGCCGAAGAGGTATCGGGCTCGTCATAAATCACGCCGAGCACGTCGCGCACGACATGCATCGCGGTATCTGAGCCACCGCCGCCCTGCTCCAGGACAGTAGCGATGACATACTTGGGATCATCGGCCGGCGCATAGGCGCAGAACCACGCGTATTCGTCCTCGCCGCTTTTCTCGCCCGTGCCCGACTTGCCGTATACCCGCGGCGTCAGGGTGCCAAAGTGAGCCGCCAGGGACGTCGATGCCGTGTAAATCACGTCGTGCATGCCGTTGCGAACAAGAGCCAAATCCGAATCGCTGTTGATCTTGGCCTCCAGGCGCTTCTTCTTGCCTTTGCCGTTGTACTTATAGGCATCGCCGTCGCCATCGCGCGACACGGCAGACAAAAACACGTGAGGCACGTACTGCTTACCGCCGTTGGCAAGGCCCATGTAGGCGCATGCCATCTGCAGAGGCGTCACCAAAATGTCGCCCTGGCCGATGGCAATGTTGGTCATATCGCCGGCATTCCACTTGCGGTCCTCGGCAGAGGCGTCGGTAAAGTACGACTCTTTCCACTCGGCATCGGGAATACGGCCCGCGCCCTCACTCGGCAGATCGATACCGCAGGTCTTGCCTAGGCCCCAGCG
>CABQHZ010000133.1 GCA_902464175.1 uncultured Collinsella sp.
GCAAGGGGTCGATAGCTTTGCAATTTCAAAAAGATGATTGAGGCAGAATGTCAATTCTGGTCTAACAGAGCCTTATTTAATCCCCGTCCCAGAAAAATCATTTGAGCCAGCTGGTAGGTAAAAGGAGTCAACTATAGTCCCGTCCCAAATGGGCTGCTTTCAAAACTATGGCGGATTACGGGGCTGGACCTGTATTACTTGACTATGGGAAAAATTGCGAAATTAAAACCGCAGGTAGACGGCTTATCAAAAATCGAAAACTGCCTGTATGGATGGGGGTATCCGAATTAGCCCCGTAATCCGGCATAGTTTTGAAATGGCACCAAAGTAGGCACAAGCTGAATACCGATTCCAAGGATAGTTGCGGTGGAATAGTTCCCGGATACCGGGGTTTTGGCGGAAATCAGGAACTATTTCACCGCAATTCAGGAGGGGTGGGGTGGATGGCGGGGTAGCTAAAAGAGCCCCGTCCCTAATTAGCCACTTAGGCTGGGTCGATGTCCATGCTGGCGATGAGGTCGATGTTGGAGCCGAGAAGATTTTCCAGCACGACGTCTCCCATGCGGATGGGGGCCTCGACGACAACGCCGCGGATGAGGTCCATGGCTTGGGCGTGGAGTGCCAGCGGGATGGCTTCGGCCGTGCGCACGGGGAGCAGGGCTTCGTCGCCGCCGGAGACGGCCACGGTCGTCGTGAGCACGCGCATGGGGCAGGTTAGCTCCTGATGTGCGAACGTATCACCGCGCGGGCAGTTGTTGCCGGTCACGGAGCGAACTTCCACCACGGCGCCATTGGCGTCGCGCTCAACCTCTACGGTTAGGAGGCACTCGGATGGGCATGTCGTGCAGTTGAACTGCAGCGTTTCGGTCACGTTATCGCTCATAGTTTATGCCTCCTCGATGGGATCGACGGATAGGACGATCTCGCTGGCACCCAGGTCGAGCGCTTGTTTGATGACCTTTGCCGGCAGCGGGAAGCTTTCCATGACGCTCGGCTTAAATGCACGGGCCTTGCCTGCGAACAATTCCTCGCCGCCAGCGAGAAAGCGCACGCGGGCGGCGTCGACCGGTCGACGCACGCGGAAGTTGAGTTTAGTGAGTGCCACAGCCGTAATGCGTCCCGGCAGCGCGTAGCCCGCGATGCCGGCAGGGGAGACCGTGAGCTCGCAGCCCGTGTCCGCCGCGCTCGCATCGGCCTCAACACCACAGCCCAGCGCCCATACCGCCGCAGCCGCACCGGCGCGCTCGGACTCGGTCGTTACGTTGTCGGCCAGGTCGTGCACGTGCAGGACGTTGCCGCAGGCAAATATGCCCGGCACGCCCGTCTGCAGACTCTGGTCCACCACGGCGCCGCGCGTGCGTGGGTCAAGCTCTACGCCTGCGGCAACCGAAAGCTCGTTCTCGGGAATCAGGCCCACCGAAAGCAGCAGCGTGTCGCACGGAACAATGCGTTCGGTCCCCGGAATGGGTGCCAGGTGCTCGTCGACCCGACTCACCTCGACGGCCTCCACGCGATCGTGCCCGATCACGCGCGTCACGGTAGTGGACAGGTGCAGCGGAATACCAAAATCGTCCAGGCAGTTCTTCACATTGCGGCGCAGACCGTTGGCGTACGGCATGAGCTCGTACACGCCCTCGACCGAAATCCCCTCGAGCGTGCAGCGACGCGCCATGATAAGCCCGATATCGCCCGAACCCAAAATGACGGCGCGCGAGCCGGGTTTGAGATTTTCGATATTGATGTATCGCTGCGCCAGACCGGCCGTAAACACGCCGGCGGGACGGTTACCGGGAATCTTGATCTCGCTGCGGGTGCGCTCGCGGCATCCCATGGCAAGGACGACCGCGCGTCCGGTGAGTCGCAGCATGCCGGCGGGGCTCATGAGCGTGACGGTGTGGAGTGCTGCGCCTTCCGTAGGCTCGCCTGAATCAATCCCAATCACCATGCTGTTCAGGAACAGCGCAATGTCGGTTGCGCGCACCTGGTCGATAAAGCGCTGCGCGTACTCGGGGCCGGTGAGCTCCTGCTTAAAGTGTGACAGCCCAAAGCCGGGGTGGATGCACTGGCGCAGGATGCCGCCCAGATGCTGCTCGCGCTCCACGATGGCCACGCGTGCGCCGGCCTTGTGCGCGGCGAGCGCGGCCGCCATGCCGGCAGGTCCGCCGCCGATAACGACCACGTCGAAGGCCTGCGCGGGGACTGCCTCAACGGTATCGCTATCAATCGCGCTCGATTTGAATTCCGCCATCCTAGCGCACCCCCTTCAGCGGTCCCTCAACCAGCCAAGATCCGGCGTCCTCCAACAGTACCTCGCTGGGGTCACAGCCCAGCTCTCGGGCAAGAATCGCCACCACACGGCTTTGGCAAAAGCCACTTTGGCACCGACCCATGCCGGCGCGGCAGCGGCGCTTGACACCTTCGACCGAAATTGCACCCGGGCGGCGCCGAATCGCGGCCACAATCTCGGCCTCGGGCACCGTCTCGCAGCGGCAGACAATCTGCCCCCACGCGGGATCGGACTCAATGAGTTCTTCCTTGCGCGCCAGCGGTGCGCGGTCAAAGTCGTCCGGCTCGCGGCGAATTGGGTTCCAGTCCGCCCGCTCGTGCAGCTCCACGCCCGCCTCACGCATCACAAGCTCCATGCGCTCGGCAATGGCCGGCGCGCTCGCCACGCCCGGCGACTGGATGCCCGCCGCCTGGAACAGCCCCGGCACCACGGCCGACTGCCCAATAAAGAAGTCGTTCGTTCCCTGAATGACCGGACGCCCGCCGGCAAATGCGCGCACCACGCGGCGCGTGTCCAGATCGGGCACCAGCTTGCGCGCGCCGGTCAGGAGCGCGTTGACGTCGTCCGCATAGGTCTGCGTGTCGCCTGGCTCGCGCACGGCGGCGGTCGCGGTGATCACGGTGTTGCCGTGTACGGTACCCGTGACGATAACGCCCTTGGACACCGGCGTGGGAACGGGGTAGAGCGGCATGAGTGCACGCGGTTCCTTGTCCAGCACCACGATGTTGCCCTGGCGCCAGACCATCTGAAACTCCTCGGCACCGGCCATATGCGAGATGTCCGCGGCTCCGTTGCCCGCGGCGTTGATCAGGTAGCGGCAGCGCACATTGCCAGCGGGGGTCGCCAGCGTAAAGCGCACGTTGTCGCCCGAGTCCGCGACTTCAATCGCTTCCACCGGCGCGGACCGCATAAACGTCACCCCGTTGGCCACGGCGTTCTCCAGCGCGGCGATGGCAACCTCAAACGGGTCGACAAACCCAGTCGAGGGGCACCACAACGCGCACGTTGCATCGGCACTGGCACGCGGCTCTAATTCGTGGATGCGGTCGGGTCCGACGATCGACAGCTCGGGCACGCCGTTGACCAGGCCATTCTGGCGTAGCTTCTCCAGGTGCGCGCGGTCCTCGTCGTTAAAGCCCAGCACCATGGATCCGGTGCGGCAAAACAAAAAGCCCAGCTCCTGGGCCCAAGTGCCATACAGCTCACAGCCACGGGCATTGACCTGTGCCTTTACGGTTCCCGGCGCCGGATCGTAGCCGGCGTGCACCAGGCCGCCGTTGGCCTTCGACGCACCCAGCGCAATATCGTTCGCCGCCTCGACTACGCAAATGGACAGTTCAAATCGCGCGAGCTGCCGCGCGATGGCGCATCCGGTGATGCCCGCGCCCACAATTGCGATATCAAACGTTTCTGCCACGGTGCCTCCCAGACGAGTTGACAGGCTGTCAATAAGACTATCCTACGGTCTGCACACCCCCAGCGCGGCGGCAATGCGGTGAACAGCCCCGCAACACCCGCCAACGGCAGAAGAGGGGAGACGCGGCAACGTCGACAACCTCGTCCGCCGACAACTACGGCAACCTTTCGTCTCGATCTGTAACAGTTAGCTGATGATTTGGGTTCTAGATGTTACAGATCGAGACAAACCTTCAGGCGGATTTTGAATGTCTCGATCTGTAACAGTAAGAGGGGTTTTGGGGCCCAAGATGTTACAGATCGAGATTGAAGTCGGGGAGGGACCCCTGTGTCTCGATCTGTAACACCTAGACCCGGATTCCGCTCCCACCTGTTACAGATTGAGATGTTTGTGTCCGCACCAGCCCCACCCCTAGCCGTGGTCCCATATAAACAAACCCCGTGGTAAACTTGACCGTACTGTAAATATCCCGAAAGGTACCCCTAATGTCCAAGTACATCTCCGAGCTCATGTCGCCGCAGCTTATGGGCGTCATCTATGCCTTTGTTGGCTTTATCATCGCCCTGTATGTGCTGTCGGTCGTCTATGTGTTCATCGACGCTCGCCGCCGCGGCGCCAGCGCCT
>CABQHZ010000134.1 GCA_902464175.1 uncultured Collinsella sp.
AGACGAGCTCCTTCCGCTCCAACCCGCTGGGCCTGGCCGAGTTTACGCTGAGCCGTCGCGACCCGGCCTACGTGGGCCGCTCCAAGGAGGTCGACGCCGTGGAGAAGCGTCGCGTGGCCGGCGAGGCCGCGGGCGACCTGGCGGCACTCGATGCCGAGCTTGCCGGTGTGTTCGAGGCACTGGCCGGCGTGGGTGTCGCGGCCGATGCCAAGGCGACCGAGTACGGCTCCATGCTCTATGCCAAGAAGCCCGGTGACGGTTCCGCCCGCGAGCAGGCCGCGAGCTGCCAGCGCGTAATTGGCGGCCTGGCCAACATCGTCCACGAGTACGCCACCAAGCGCTATCGCTCCAACGTCATGAACTGGGGCATGGTGCCCTTCCAGATGGAGGCCGAGCCCAACTTTGAGGTGGGCGACTACGTCTTTGTGCCGGGTATCCGTGCCGCGCTCGATGGCGATCTCAAGAACATCGCCGCCTACGTGGTGCGCGCCGATGGTGCGGTTGAGCAGATTGAGCTCTATATTGCCGATATGACGGCCGAAGAGCGTGCCATCGTCAAGGCCGGCTGCCTGATCAACTACAACAAGTTCAAGGCCGCTGCCGAGTAACGCACTTAATTGTCCGCCCGGGGCTTACCCTTTCCCGCCCGCTCACGCGCTTCGCGAGGGTCGCGTTCGGGAAAGGAAAAGCCCCGGGCGACATTTCCGCGCTCTCGTTGGGTCTTGAGGGACGCTAATAAATAGACTTGCTTGATGCCGCCTCTTTTTATTGGGGCGGCTTCTTTTTGGACCACCACAAAGGTGCCTGTCCGGCGGGTTCTTATTTCGATGGGGTCCAGGTTATCTCATCGTCAAATAGCCAAGTGCGTGCTGAGCCGCTGTCGCGCGCTGTCTGCGGATCGGGCTCGCAGGTTTGTTCGTAGGCATCCTCGGTACACCGATCCATAAAATCGACGACTGCCGTCTGGTCGCCTTCCATGACGTAGATTACGTCGCCATCCGAGATATAGACCCCCGGCCCTTCGTTGTCCACGTAGCCGGGGTCGTATGAGACGTTGCACAGTCTGCTCCCGTTTGCCGCATCGAGTTCAAGGGTCGAATAATACCCGCCATTCATTTGGCCTTTCTTGGCTCGATATATTGCGGCGCCGTACCACCGCGTAAACGCTTTGCCTTTGAGTAAATTGGTTGCCTTGCCGATAAGCTGCTCATCTTGGGTATAGCGCGTGGCCCCAAGTTCGATTCGGGGATAGTTGCTGACCCCAAGCGCTGCGGGCGTACCGTCGAAATCGACGGTGATTGAATCGGGTTTGACGATATCGGTGAGGATTTCGATGGGGTAGCTTACGGTTTCAACCGCCGCCTGCGTCGCCGAGGCAGGGAGAAATGCGAGATAGATAATGCCTACGCCGGCTGCGGTAATTGCAAACGCTAAGACGAGCAGGCCGATATAGGTGGAGCGTTTCACGGTGGGCACCTCTCATGCAATATGCAATCATTAAGATAAATGATACAAGCTTACGACAATATTCAAAAGAAAGCGACCGCCCGGAATGAGAGGGCTAAAAGGCCCTATTGGGCTTCGATTCGATCTCTAATAGGAATATTTGCCTCCCCTCATTCTGGGCGAGGGGTCAAAAATTGAGTTCACGAGTTTTGCGCAATACTATTCTCACTAAACCCGCTATTTTCACTATAAGCACTATAAAAACGACGGGGACGATGACGAGAGTATTGTGGCGTACGATAACCAAGCCGTTTAAGCCGGCACCCTTGTCTTGAATCTCCATCTATATCTGCGCGAACGGGCTATCGGTGGCTCTCGATTTCGTCGCTGTGTTCTCGTTGGATCTTGTGGGACGCTAAAAATAGACTGGGACCACCACAAAGGGGACAGGCACCTTTGTGGTGGTGGGGTACGAGCAGCTCCTTTTGGTAATAGTGCTGGCTGCGATATCATTAGTGCAGGTGGCGAAGGCTTGCATTGTGAGGTGCTTTGCTGTGAGAAGTCCTGCCCGTATTGGATTGATTGTTTTGGCGCTTGCGATCACCGTGGTTGGCATGGGCGCTGTCGGCATGGCGTTTCTACCCGCTGCGGTGACGGAGCCGGTGGTTAAGCCTGTGACTCAATCTGTCGAACTTCTGACCGGCGACGACAAGCCTGAGACCATTACCGTTGATTTTGATGAGCAACCGGCTGCACTGGGCATTAGTAATTATCCGCGTATTCAGCTTGGGGCTATGCGCTATACCATGGATTCTAGGCTGATCGACAGGGCGTCTGAGCTGCTCAAGGGCAAAACCTTTAAGCGCTGGTATGGATATGCGTCCTATCGGGCAAAAGCGAACGACATGGTCGGCGGATGCTACTCGTCCATCGAGTTGGACACCGCGAATGGCGCCAAGTTATGTGATGTTTCGTACGATCCTGGCTACGAGGGCAATGAGGGGCCGGGCATCTACATCTTGGACGGCGATGCCGCCTATGTCATGGAAGGCAACCAGGCCGAGCTCAACGATTTTATGGGTCAGTGCATTCAGGATGCCTATGAACAGACCTGCTTGCCCGACCCGCAGACTGCACGCGATAGTGGGTCTGCCCGTACATGGCTGTTCGAGGATGAGATGCCCTGGACCGTCGAATCGGGAAGTACGGGTTCGGCGAAGGAGTAGAGACCGCGACCACCACAAAGGCGCCTGTCCTCTTTGTGGTGGTTTTCGGTCTGTCTCGATTTGTAACATCTTGGCCGCTAAAAGAGGGCTTGGTGTTACAGATTTAGATTCTTGATCCGGGTGTTTTCTGTTCGTCTCGATTTGTAACAGATAGAGCTCTATTTGCCGACTAGATGTTACAGATTGAGACAAACGGGCGCCGCTGAACAATTCGTCTCGATCTGTAACATCTGGAGCCAGAAACAGCCGCTAGATGTTACAGATTGAGATAGTAAGGGGACGAGGCTGTAGCGGGTGAGCACGCCTGCTCCCTATCTTTCAATCACTCAGAAAATCTTATATATAGAGACTTAGATTTGTGTATAAGATCGCGCAAAGCTGGCAACAATACTTCTCGAACAACGTGAAGCCGCCCCGTAGGGCGGCCACCCCAAGAGAGGTGATTCCATGAGAATCGATAAGCTAGCGATGACGTCGCGTGAGGCGCTGCAGACCGCCATGAGCACGGCTGCCGATGCGCAGGCCGGCGCGGTGGAGCCGATTCACCTGCTGTCCGCCCTGCTCGGTGCCGGCGAGCGCAATATCTCCGTGATCATCGAGCGCATCGGTGCCGACCCGGCCCAGCTCGCACGCTCCACGCAGGATACCATCGACCGCGCGCCCAAGGTTTCGGGCGAGGGCCAGCAGATGGGCCTGTCCAATGAGCTCGTCCGCGTCATCGAGAAGGCCGAGAAGAAGGCCACCAAGATGGGCGACAGCTTTGTGGTGACCGAGCATTTGCTGATGGCGCTTGCCGAGGACAAGGGCGAGGCTGGTCGGGTGCTGCGCGACGCCGGCGTTACCAAGGAGCGCATCGAGCAAGTCTACGAGGAGCTGCGCGGCGATGACCGCGTGACGTCTGCCGAGGACAAGACCCAGTTTGAGGCGCTGGAGCAGTACGGTCGCAACATCTGCGATCTGGCCCGCGCCGGCAAGCTCGACCCGGTCATCGGCCGTACCGACGAGATTCGCCGTACTATTCAGGTCCTGTCCCGTCGTACCAAGAACAACCCCGTGCTCATCGGCGAGCCAGGCGTCGGCAAGACGGCCATCGTCGAGGGCATCGCCCAGCGTATCGTGGCCGGCGACGTGCCGAGCACCCTGCGCGACCGCGACCTCATCGAGCTCGACATGAGCGCGCTGGTCGCCGGCGCCAAGTATCGCGGCGAGTTCGAGGACCGCTTGAAGGCCGTGCTCAAGGAAGTGCAAAAATCGGAAGGTAAGGTCATCCTGTTCATCGATGAGCTCCACACCATCGTGGGCGCGGGTGCCACCGAGGGCTCCATGGACGCCGGCAACATCCTGAAGCCTGCGCTCGCCCGTGGCGACCTGCATGCGATCGGCGCGACCACGCTTGACGAATACCGTAAGTACATCGAGAAGGACGCGGCGCTCGCCCGTCGTTTCCAGACCGTTATGGTGAGCGAGCCTACCGTCGAGGACACCATCTCGATCCTGCGTGGCCTCAAGGAGAAGTACGAGATCTTCCACGGCGTGCA
>CABQHZ010000135.1 GCA_902464175.1 uncultured Collinsella sp.
GCCGACGAACCCTTAAGCAGCACAAAGACGCCGTTAAGGCGTGCACTTCGACCGAACGCGCGCTCATAGGTGCCCTGCGTCATGTAAAGCGTGTTGCCTAGATAGTTGAGCGAGATGTCGCTGACTTTGACCTTGGCAACATTGAGCGACGAATCCTGGACGTGAGCCGTGTCGCCCGGCTTGATCCCCAGCACCAGCTGAGAGCTCTTGCTCAAATACACATCCCCGTCACGCAGGGCGAGCGGTTCTTTGGACTCATCCTCCAGGCGCACGTAATCGCCCAAGTCGCCCGTGCGGTCGTCGGGAATCACGATGAGCTGCACGGTCTCGCTCTTACCGCCAAATGTAAAGGTGACGTTGTCTGTCATAATCGGCAGCGTCGAAGTCACGGTCACGTTGGAATCCTTGGCTGCACTGCGCTCATCCAACGCCGCGCACGTCTGCGAAAAATCATCGGGGTTGGCGACCGCCAGCAAATCGTAGCGTGTGATGTGGCCGTACTGCTTGGGCGACAGCGCGACCGACGTATCACGGATGCCCATGCCGCAAATCACAAGCGCCGTGCAGCCCGCAATGCCAAAGATGGTCATAAAGGCGCGCTTTTTGTAGCGGAACAGGTTGCGTGCAGCGACCTTGTTCAAAAAGCCCATGCGGTGCCAGATAAAGCCGATGCGCTCGAGCAGAATGCGCGAGCCGGCGCGCGGAGCCTTGGGGCGCATGAGCGAGGCAGGGGTCTCGGCCATCTCGTGGCGGCAGGCGATAATCGTGGCTCCCACCACGCCCACGGCAAACAGCGCCACCGAAACGATCGAGGACACGATGTCGTACGAAAGTAGCATCTGGGGCAGCGAGTACATGTCGTCGAACACCGTAAACAAGAACAGCGGCAGACCCACAAATCCGATGATATTGCCGAGCACGCCACCGATCAGACACGCCCACAGCGAGTAGTCCACATATTTGGACAGGATACGCCCGCGTGAATAGCCGAGCGCCTTGTACAGGCCAATAAGCGTGCGCTCCTCCTCGACCATGCGGGTGGCGGTGGTGAGGCTGATAAGCACGGCGACGATAAAGAAGATGAACGGGAACACCGTGGCGATGGCCTCGATCGAAGAACTATCGCTCTCGACGCTCGAGTAGCTTGCGATATTGCCGCGGTCCTGGATGTACCAGGTGCATTCGCCCAGGTCAGAGAGCTCGGCGCGGGCATCGGCAAACTGCTGGTCGGCGGCGGCACGGCGCTGGTCCAGGTCGGCTTGCGCCTGCGCACGCTCGTCGCTGCCCTCGGCCATGCGATTGATGTTGTCCTGCTCGATCCCAAAGACCATATTCGCCTGACGCTCAGCCGCGTCCAAGCTCGCCGGTGTGTCGACCGTCAGCTCCTGAGCGCGCGCCTTCTCACGCTCCTCGCGGATCTTCTCGATATTGCCCTTGACCTCATTGATCTTTGCCGAGTAGGCATCCGAATAGGAGTTGAGGCTCTTGGCTCCCTCGACGACCACATGGACAGCGGAGTAGGAAGAAGATGTCGCGGCATCCTCGCTCACGTAGAACTTGTAGTCCGCAGTCGAAGCAGCGCGAAAGGCGTTGACTGTCGAGTCGGAGCTCACATCAGTGGGATCGAGAACCTCGGCCGTGATGGTGTAGTCCCCATCGGCAAACTGGTCCTTGGCGCTTTGGTTCGACGAGCTCGCATCGTTGGCGGCAAAGCTCACCGTATCGCCGATTTTCTTGCCCGAAGCCTTCAAAAAACGTGAGGTCACTGCCACTTCGCCCGAAGTCTCGGGCAGCTCGCCGCGTACTAGCACCGGTTGGTCAATATTCTCTTTGGAGAGGCTCTGTACGACGACACGCTCGCGCGTCGTACCCACGGCGGTATAGGCGGTCTCGGTATAGATGCCCTCGGCCGTCTCGACGCCATCGACCTCTTGGATCGCAGCAAGATCGTCATCGGTCAGACCATAGGTCGACTGCACGTTGATGTCATAAACATTCTGCTGGTCAAAGTAAGCGTCAACCGAATCGCACAGGTCCTCGCAGCCCGCCTTAAGGCCGCACATCACGCTCACGCCAAGCGCCGTGATGATCACGATTGACAAGAAGCGCTTAAGGCTGCCGCGAATCGTGCGGTAGATGCCACGGCGAAAAACCGTCGGCACCATATCGTTTGAGCTTTGGGCGGTGCGGTAGGTCGTAAAATCCTGCTCGCGCTCCGTGTTCTGCGCATCGCGGCGCTGGCTGTTTTGGCGGTCCTGGTCCATGGGCGCTACCACTCGATCGTCTCGATCGGCACGGGATTTTGCTGGACTGTCTCGCTCTCTACGCGACCGCTCTTAAAGCGAATCAGGCGATCGGCCATGGGCGCCAGCGCAGAGTTGTGGGTGATGATAATGACCGTAATGCCCTGCTTGCGGCAAGTGTCCTGTAGCAGCTGCAAGATCTGCTTGCCGGTTTTGTAGTCGAGTGCACCCGTAGGCTCGTCGCACAAAAGCAGCTTGGGGTTCTTGGCCAGCGCGCGGGCGATGGATACGCGCTGCTGCTCGCCGCCCGAAAGCTGCGCCGGAAAGTTGCCCAGGCGCTCGCCCAGGCCAACCTGACGAAGCGTTTGCTCGGCATCGAGCGAATCGGGGCAGATCTGCGCCGCGAGTTCGACGTTCTCAAGCGCCGTCAGGTTAGGAACCAGATTGTAGAACTGGAAGACAAAGCCGACGTCGGCGCGGCGGTACTCCACGAGCTGCGCCTCGTTGGCGGAACTCACGTCGCGCCCGTCCACCATCACGGTGCCGGAGGTTGCCGTATCCATGCCGCCCAGAATGTTGAGGGCCGTAGTCTTGCCGGCACCCGAAGCACCCAAAATGATGGCGAGCTCACCGCGCTCGACCGTAAAGCTCGCGCCGTCGAGTGCGTGGATGCGGGCGTCGCCTTCGCCGTATGCTTTGATGACGTCTTTGAATTCGATATAGGCCATCGATTAATTCCCATCTGGTCGGATAACTCTTTAGTATTACCCATTTCGCACCTACCAAAAAGGGACAGGTTTATTTTGGCAGGTTTTATATGGGGAAACGGCAGCTATAGATAGGGCGCCGGGGAGGCCGAGAAATCATCGACGGGGTCAGGCCGACCGCCAAACACAACGCACGCATCTCAATCTGTCAGCCAAGTCATTCGAACAGCTGTTCGTTTCTATGATATGATTCAACTATCTAAGCAGGCCAATACGCAGAAAGGCGGCCAACATGGCGTTCGACTTTAAGAAGGAATGCAAGGAGCTCTACAAACCTGCAAGCAAGCCGAGTATCGTAACTGTCCCGCCTATGAGCTACGTTGCCGTTCGCGGAAAGGGTGACCCAAATACCGAAGGTGGCGAGTATCAAAACGCCCTGCCGCTACTTTACGGCATCGCCTATACCGTCAAGATGTCAAAGAAAGGCTCAAGGAGTATCGAGGGCTATTTCGACTTTGTGGTACCGCCGCTCGAGGGTTTCTGGTGGCAAGAGTCCCCGAGCGGTGACATCGATTATGTACGCAAGGACAATTTCAACTTTATCTCGTGCATCCGCCTGCCCGATTTCGTCACCCGAGATGACTTTGACTGGGCAGTCGCGGAAGCCACGACCAAAAAGAAACTAGACTTTTCCGCCGTCGAACTGCTTAAAGTTGACGAGGGCCTCTGCGTTCAATGCATGCACACCGGGCCCTACGACGACGAGCCAGCAACCGTAGACGCCATGCATGAATATGCGACCGAGCAGGGCTATGTCCCCGACTTCTCAGACGCCCGTTTACATCACGAAATCTATCTCTCCGATCCACGCAAATGTGCACCGGAGAAACTTAAGACAGTGGTTCGTCATCCTATCAAGCGCGCTGAATAGCGTGGGGCGTCATTTCACGCGCTAGGTTTTAAGCCAGCCAACCAGCCGCCTCCTAGGCCGTCCGGTAATAATCTTGACGCGGCCCGTCGCATCTTATAAGTTTGTTTTGCTAAAGCTGGAAAGCCTCTCAACGATGCGCAACTCCAGCTCTTTTTCTATCAAGAGAGCAAGTGTCGGAAAGCAAAATGTCAGAAAGCAACGTATCGAGCAGGATTAAACGCCTGGTCAACACCTATAGCGGCCTCGTGCTTATGGGTGCCGTCGGAATCCCTATCGGCATCATCGTTGGCGCCATCTGTGCCCTTTTTGGTCGTGTGCTCCTGGCAAT
>CABQHZ010000136.1 GCA_902464175.1 uncultured Collinsella sp.
CAGGCGCGCATGCTGTTCCGCGAGCTTTCCGATACGGCCGAGCAGATCCAGTGGATTCTGGACACGCAGACCGAGGCCGTGCACGAGGCCGCCCTGCTGTGCAAGGACGCGCAATCGGCGCTGTTCGTGGGCCGCGGCATGGGCGCCGCTATCTCCTACGAGGGCGCGCTCAAGCTTAAGGAAGTCAGCTACCTGCACGCCGAGGCGTATGCTGCTGGCGAGATGAAGCACGGCCCCATCGCACTGATCGATCCGGGCTTCCCCGTCATCGCCGTGGCCACCAAGAGCGCCACCTACGACAAGACCGTGTCGAACCTTATGGAGTGCAAGGCGCGCGGTGCCAAGGTCATCGTCGTTGCTACCGAGGGCGACGAGGAGATCAACAAGATTGCCGACTGCATCATCCGCGTGCCGGCCGTCCGCGATGTGTTCAGCCCCATCACGGCGAGCGTCCCGCTGCAGCTGCTTGCCCGCGAGGTCGCCATCCTGCGCGGATGCGACGTTGACCAGCCCCGAAACCTCGCCAAGAGCGTGACAGTCGAGTAATTGTTTCCGTCATCCTAACGAATAAGGCCCGGCTCCGCGTCATCAGACGGAGCCGGGCCTTTTTGTGCGGAGAAACCACCACAAAGGTGCCTGTCCCCTTTGTGGTGGTTTTGGCAGGTTAGCGGAGCTTGCTGGTCTCGAAGTACTTGGGATATTGGTCCAGGACCTCAGTCTGGTTGCGGAACATCATATGCAGGTGCTTGCTGACCAAAAAGCTCGCCTCGATGGGGTCGCGACCGGCGATAGCGCGGCGGATTTGCTTGTGCTCGTTAACAATCTCCTGATTGTCGAGCCTCTGCGTGGCGGCGCGCAGCCAGCGGAAGCGCTCCAGGTCAGCATTGGTCGCCTCGAGCCACGACCACACGGTGCTGCGGCACGCGATGTTAAAGATCATGCGGTGCATGAGGTTGTCGCTTAAAAAGAAGCCGATGCGATCCTCCTCGGCCATGGTCTTTTCCTGCAGCGCGATGGCTCGGTCGAGCTGCTCGATGCCTGCCGAGGTGGCGCGGGCGCAGCACTCCACAATCACCTGCTTTTCCAGGTGCTCGCGAATGTAGCAGGCGCTCTCGGCAAGAGTGAGGTTGATGGGCGAGACATAGGTGCCGCTTTGGGGCACGGTGCGCACCAGGCCCTCTTGCGCCAGACGCACCAGCGCCTCGCGCACGGGGGTGCGCCCCATATCCAGGTCGTCGCAAAGCTGCTTGACGCCCAGCTTTTCGCCCGGCTTGTAGTCCAGGTAGACGATTTTGCGTCGAATGGTGTGGTAGGACTGGTCCTGTAGGCTCGTTTCCTGCTCGCCGACGTGCATCGATTCTTCCATAGTGCCTCGCAACCGTTCTATCACACTGATATGTCAGCTGTTAATTATGCCGCGAATCGGCTCTCCGCGGCGGGTAATTCGGCTGTTGCCCAAGAACTATTGCGGCATCTTGGTCTGTATTTGCGCGGGGCTGTGCTCAATGTTGCCGTATCATAAGCCGTCGCAAACGTGAGATAGAAAGAAGGAATCCCATATGCAACTGGCGAATATCGTACGCGAGCGCTGGAAGGGCGTCTTGTTCTGCCTGATCATCGCCATCCCCGCGACGTTACTCGGCAAACAGATTGAGGTGGTCGGCGGGCCGGTATTTGCCATCCTCATCGGCATGGTTTTGGCGCTTGCCTTCCCCAAGGATCGTCGCGAACCGCTCGCTGCCGGCGTCACCTATACATCCAAAAAGATCCTGCAGTATGCGGTTATCCTGCTTGGCTTTGGCATGAACCTCGCACAGATTCTGTCCAAGGGCGCCCAGTCGCTGCCGATTATCCTGGCGACGATCTCGACCTCGCTTGTCATCGCTTTTGTGCTCTGCCGCGTTATGAACGTGCCGGGGAAGATTGCGACGCTGGTGGGTGTGGGTTCGTCGATTTGCGGCGGTTCTGCCATCGCCGCGACCGCGCCCGTCATCGATGCCGACGATCGCGAGATTGCCCAGGCTATTTCGGTCATCTTCCTGTTTAACGTTATCGCGGCGCTCGTGTTTCCGACGCTCGGCGGTATGCTCGGGCTGACCAACGAGGGCTTTGGCCTGTTTGCCGGCACCGCCATCAACGACACCTCGTCCGTAACGGCTGCGGCGAGCGCTTGGGACAGCATGCATCCCGGCGCCAATGTGCTCGAGAGCGCCACGGTGGTTAAGCTCACCAGGACGCTGGCAATCATTCCCATCACGTTGGTCCTCGCATGCTGGCAGATGCATCTGGCGCGCAAGGCCGGCGGTGACGCCAAAAGCACGTTCTCGCTTAAACGCGCGTTTCCCATGTTCGTGTTGTTCTTTGTGCTGGCGAGCGTAATCACCACGGTGCTTCAGCTCCCTGCATCCATTACGGCGCCCATCAAGGAGCTGTCGAAGTTCTTTATCGTGATGGCTATGGCGGCTATTGGCTTTAATACCGATATCGTCGAGCTGGTCAAAAAGGGCGGCAAGCCCATCGCATTGGGCTTTTGCTGCTGGATTGGCATTGCGTGCATGAGTTTGGGAATGCAGCACGTGCTGGGAATCTGGTAGAGAAGTAGCTTATTTGCGTGCTGCATGCTGCGTGCTGGCGAGCGCATCCTCGCGGTGGAGCGATAGGAGCTCTTGCGGGTATGGCTTGTCCGCAGGTTTATAGGTCCCGAAGAGCTCTTATCGCCCCGCCAGGATGGCGATGCGGGGCAACTCATATACTCGCAGGACGGCGGCTTCTGCCCTATAGTGTTTGGTGAGCAATATCGTTCAATTTTGAAACACTTGCCCGCGCGGCCGTCGGTGGCGGCGTGGCGCCGAGGACGGGGCGCAATATGAACAGTGACGCCAAGCTGCAAATCTTGATCGAGGCCCTGGCTGCTGCCGGGGCCTCGGCGTTGGCAATCGATGGGCATGGACACGTGGCGATTTCGACCATGGATGATGCCGTGCTCGAGCAAGATGTCGCGGCATTTGTCGCCGAGCGCCTGGGGCGCGTGGGCAACGGCACGCGCCTGGTGATGGGGCATGCGGGAGGGCGCTTGAGCCTCACGGTGCGTCCGGTCGCCAAGGAATACGGCGCGCTTTGGGTGGTCGTGGTCCACGAGGTGCACGGCGTTGCGGCGCACGCGGGTATTGAGTGGCTTAACGCAGATGAGGTCGAGGCGCGCTATGAGGCAAGCGCGTACGGCATTGTCGAGGGTGCCGCTGCGGTCGCTGGCCCCGTCTGCGAAAGCTATGCCCGCGGCGTGCCCCTCATGTTGGAGGGCGAGCTGGGTGCTGGCCAGGCAGAGATTGCAAAACGCCTCTATCTGGATGGGCCTTATGCTGACGAACCCTTTGTGTCCGTGGCGCTTGACGAGCTCACAGATCGCGGCTGGCGCCATCTGCTCAAAAGCTCGGAATCGCCGCTGTTCCAGGCAAGGCTGACCCTTTGTATTGGCGGCTGGCATGCACTTTCGCCGCAGCGCCTGCGCGAGCTTGTCTCTACGATGACCGACACGGCGCTGGCCGCGCGTTGCCATGTGGTTCTGACGGCAAACGACATGCCGGGCGGTGGCGAAAGCGATCAGGCCGCTTTTGTAACCGAGCGCTTGGCGTGCGCAGTAAGTGTGGCGCCTGCTATTGCCGAGCAGGGTGGCGCATCGAAAAAGGTCGTGCAGTATTTGTCATATCTGTCAGATGTCTTTGGAACTGCCGCTCCGAGTATGTCCGAGGAGGCCGCCTCGACGCTCAACTGCTATCGCTGGCCACGTAACTATCTGCAGCTTCGCGAGGTCTCGGAACGACTCTATATATTAGTAGGGTCGGGTGTGGCGGAACGCACGGTGGCGGAAGAGGTGCTCGCCCAGGAGGACGTCATCAAGACCGCAACCTTTGGAGCCCCGACGCTCGACAGCGACTTGTATATCTTGCGTCCGCTTGCCGATACCGAGCGCGACATTGCGCGACTGGTCGTAGACCACCTTCAGGGCAACCGGACCCGTGCTGCCGAGGTGCTGGGAATAAGCCGCACGACCCTGTGGCGCTTGCTGAAGGACGATGACCGCTGAGCGAGGCGCCCGTGACCGCATGTGGCGCGTGTGCTACAGTCCAAAGCAGTAATGTTTCGATTGTGTTACGGCGTGCGGGGGCGTATGGCGGAGACTTCAAAACCAAACCGGA
>CABQHZ010000137.1 GCA_902464175.1 uncultured Collinsella sp.
TGGCGGGCGGCATGCTCTGCATCAACGGCCTGGCCGACGTGGGCGCGCTCGCGAGTTACCTGGTCTTTGTACGTCAGGCCGCCATGCCCATCAACCAGTTTACGCAGCTGGGCAACTTCTTGCTCAACGCGCTGGCCGGTGCCGAGCGTCTGTTTGCCGCCATGGACCTTGAGCCCGAGATGGACGAGGGCTGCGTGGAGCTGGTGCAGACGGGCGACGCCGCGTGGGCATGGAAGATTCCCGAGGGCCAGGGTGTGGGCGCGTACGGGCACCTGCATGATGTGGCCTCGGTCGACGATGCGGGTCGAGCGGTGGCGGCCGACGGTACCGAGCTCACGTGCGGCCTGGTCCCGCTTGCCGGCGACGTGCGCTTCCATGCCGTGGACTTTTCCTACGTGCCGGGCACCCGCGTGCTCACGGATCTCAACCTGTTTGCCAAGCCGGGGCAAAAGATTGCGTTTGTGGGCTCGACGGGCGCCGGAAAGACGACCATCACCAACCTCATCAACCGTTTTTACGAGGTCGATGACGGCGAGATCACGTACGACGGCATCGACGTCAAGCACATTGCCAAGGCCAGCCTGCGCGGATCGCTCGGCATTGTGCTGCAGGACACGCACCTGTTTAGCGGCACCATTGCGCAGAACATCCGCTTTGGCAAGCTCGACGCGACCGACGAGGAAGTGCGCGCCGCCGCAGAGGCCGCCTGCGCCGACTCGTTTATCCGCCGCCTGCCGCAAGGCTACGACACGCCGGTCACCGCCGACGGCGCCAACCTGTCGCAGGGCCAGCGCCAGCTGCTCGCCATCGCGCGCGTGGCCGTCGCCGATCCGCCGGTGCTCATCCTGGACGAGGCCACGAGTTCCATCGACACGCGCACCGAAAAGCTCATCGAGCGCGGTATGGATCGCATCATGCGCGGACGCACCACGTTTATGATCGCGCACCGCCTGTCCACCGTCCGCGACGCCGACGCGATCATGGTCCTCGAACACGGCCGCATCATCGAACGCGGCACCCACGAGGAGCTCCTAGCCCAGCACGGCGAATACTGGCAGCTAGCGCACGGCTTAAAGGAGCTGGATTAACCCGTTCGGGCACGGTACTTTGGCTTTCCGCGCCCCTTACCCCGCCTCAAACCGTCCCAACATTCGATGTTTTTCTCGATTTTGAGAAAAAGCATCGAATGTTGGGACGGTTTTTCTGTCATCCGATCGGGTGGAATCGCTAACTTGCATGCGAAGGTGTGCGAATCCGCGAGCAGGGGAATAAGGATGGTTATCCGACTCCATTGGAGGGCTCATGGACCTGCCGATCGTCCTGTCCCATAAGACTGCCTGGCTGTACCACAACGTGGCGCGCCCATCTGAGCCGCTTTCGCGAGCAAGCAGTCTATACGATGAGGACTCGATTGCCAATGAGGCGCAGTCGACCGCGGACCTGCCCAAACTGGGGTTAGATGCCAAGGGACTGAGAATATCTACGGCGGTCGAGATCGTTGCCGACTATCTGGCCTCACTTGGCATCCCGCATGAGGAGCTCGATCGTATTGACACGCTGGTTGGCTTCGATTTTGAACGCTCTCGGCCGGCGGGTCTCCGACGACATGTGTTTGGGGCGCCCATACCTTCGGATCATCTTATCGAGGTGGCAGAGGGTCTCTTGGTGGTTGATGAGGCCATGTGCTTTGTCCAGGCGGGCTCGTGGATGAGTGAACCCGAACAGTTGGAATATGGGTATGAAATCTGCGCCCGATACCATTTGAATCATTTGTCGTCAGGCGATTATATCGAGATGGGGCAGAGGTATACCGTTGCCGACTTGATCGCTTATTGCGATGAGAACCGATCTCGTCAGGGGGCTATACGCGCGGCCGGCGTGCTCAGGCGCGTGTACGATGGTGCGCGGTCGCCCATGGAGACGGCCACCGCAATCATGGTCGTAGCAAAACGTTCCCAGGGAGGGCTGGGATACGCCAAGATCGAGCTCAACCATCGGGTCGATGTTCCCAACGAGTTCAAATATCTCGCTAAGGCTGGGTATTTCGAGATCGATGTATATGCACCTGCGAGCGGTACGGGGATTGAATACAACGGCTCGGACCATCTCGATAAGCAACGCAGTGCGTCGGACGCGGAGCGTATGACCGTGCTGAGCGCGCTGGGCTTTAGGATGATCGTTCTCACCGGGACCCAGTTTGCCCATCAGTTGCAATTGCATCGGGCGATGAACGCCATTGCGCTCGCTATGGGTCTTAAGTGCGACCGAAGCGAGGCGTTCCAGAAACGGCAGAATGATCTGCGGGAATTCGTGATTCGGCACTGGAATGGCGGCCTTTAGGGGCGTCTGGCTTGTCTTCCGAGCCCTGCGGACACCTAAACCGTCCCAACATTCAACGTTTTTTGCCAATTTCGGGAAAAGCGTCGAATGTTGGGACGGTTTGAATGGTGAGGATGGGCTCAGGAAGTCCTTCTTGCTCGAGTGGCATGCCCTGTCGTACGCGTGTCGACCTAGTTCCTGTGTGCGGTACTATATTCCCTGAAGAATAATGGCCTGCGCGAGGGGAGGATTGCGTGGACGAGCGCACGCAACATGACGGTTTTGGCCGCGACATCAACTACCTGCGCATTGCCGTGACCGACAAGTGCAATTTTCGCTGCATCTACTGTATGCCCGCCGACGGCGTTGCTCCGCGCGCGCATGACGAGCTGCTCAGCGCCGAGGAAATCGCCCGCTTTGTGCGCCTGGTGGCGGGGGAGGGCATTCGCCGCGTGCGCCTGACGGGTGGCGAGCCGCTGGTCAGCCGCCGCATTATCCCGCTCATTCGCGACATCCGCGCGATCCCACAGATCGAGGATATCTCGCTCACCACCAACGGCGCGCTGCTGCCCAAGCTGGCACCGCAGCTCAAAGACGCCGGGCTCGACCGCGTCAACATTTCGCTCGACACGCTCGACCCCGCGCTCTTTGGAAAGATCACGCGCCTGGGTCGACTCGAGCAGACCATGGCCGGCATCGACGCGGCGCTGGCTTGGGGCTTTGAGCCCGTTAAGGTCAACTGCGTTGTAGTGCGCCGGCTCAACCAGGATGTGGCGGCCCTTGCGCGGCTGACCGTCGACCGCCCCATCCACCTGCGCTTTATCGAATACATGCCCATCGGCGACGAACACACGAGCTCGCATTGCGCTGTGGACCCGCATGCGCCCGCGCTCAACCCCGAGCTGTGGGACGCGAGCGATACCGTACCGAGCGACGAGCTGCGGGCGCGCATCAATGCCGGCGCCGCCGCAGCTGGCCTGGGCGAGCTTGAGCCACTCGACATCAACGACGCTCCTGCCGGTGCCGGTCCCGCACGCTATTGGCGCTTTCCGGGCGCAGCGGGCACGGTCGGCTTTATTAGCGCCATGTCCAACCATTTTTGCGCGAGCTGCAACCGTCTGCGCCTGACGGCCGACGGCAACGTGCGCCCCTGCCTGTTCAGCGATGCCGAGTATTCGGTTCGCGAGGCGCTGCGCCGTGGTGATGATATGCAGGTACTTTCGATTTGGCGCGATGCCGTGGCCCACAAACCGCAGGAACACGCGATAATTGAGGGCACGCAACGATTTATGTCCCAAATCGGAGGATGATCATATGGCCAAGAGCAGGTACGCCGATGCCACCAAGGCCGCTCGCAGGGCCGCAATGTCTGCCCATAAAGCTGCGGTAGCCAGCAAAGACGCCGCGTCCGCGACCGCACAGCCGACCGCCAGCAATAACGTCGTCGACTCTGCCCGCGACGCCCGCCGCGACGAGCTGACGCACGTGGATGCCAAGGGCGAGGTACGTATGGTCGACGTATCTGACAAGGCCGAGACGCACCGCATCGCCATTGCCGAGGGCACCATCCTCATGCATCCCGAGACGCAGGCGATGGTGCTGCAGGACCGCGCCAAAAAGGGTGACGTGCTCGCTTGCGCGCGCGTGGCGGGTATCATGGCCATCAAGCGCACGAGCGACATCATCCCTATGTGCCATCCGCTGCTCATCACCAAGAGCAAGTGCGATATCGAGCCCATCGCTCCGGCAGGAATGCCTGCCGAGGACGTGCCCGAGGGCTGGGCGCCGGCGCGCTCGGACGGGCAGGTCGGCTTTCACGTGCTGGTCACGGCGGGCGTGACGGGCAAGACGGGTATCGAGATGGAGGC
>CABQHZ010000138.1 GCA_902464175.1 uncultured Collinsella sp.
CCCGTTTTTGTGTTGCAGGGAGGGTAAGGCATGAACGCCACGGTCGTGATTCCAACGTATTGGGCGGGCGACGACGCTCGCGCAAACGCCCCGGGCACCTACGATCATTCGACGCGACTCAACGCCGCCAATCCCGAACTCGACCGCTGCCTGGCATCGCTCGAGCAGGTGCGCGACATTCCGCGCATTATCTTGCTGGTGGTCTGTCCCGTTTCTGCCACGGCCGATGTGTCGCTGCGCGTGCACGATATCGTCAACGCGCATCCTACGCTCAAGGTCACTGTTGTCACCAATACTCAGGCATCACGTATCGCCGATCGTGTGGCGCAGATCGCGCCCAAGGGCTCGGGTGAGTGCGTGAGCCTGCGCGGTTACGGCGCCATTCGCAACATGGGCCTTGCCTGCGCCGCTGTGCTGGGACACGACGCGGTTGTCTTTTTGGATGACGACGAGACCGTCATCGATGCCGACTTTATGAAGCGTGCGACCTATGCACTGGGGCAGCAGACGCGCCAGGGCTTGCCGATCTTGGTCAAAAGCGGTTATTTCTACGACCGCGATGGATCGCCGCTGGCCCCTACGGACAAGGTGGGCATCTGTCATCGCTGGTGGACCAAGCGCATTGAGTTTAATCGCTGGATGAAAAAGGCACTCTCGGGCACCCGCATCTCGCGCTCCAACTACGTGTGCGGCGGTCTGATGGCCCTGCACGCCCGTGCCTTTACCCGTGTGGCCTTCGACCCGTTTATCACCCGTGGCGAGGACCTCGACTACCTGTTTAACATGCGCATGTTTGGCTACGACGTGTGGTTCGATAACGAGTGGACCGTGCGCCATCTGCCCCCGGAGTCCGAAAAGCGCTCGCCGCGCTTTATGCAGGACGTGTACCGTTGGTACTACGAGCGGGCCAAGCTGACGTTCGCCGCGCACCAGAAGGAGCTCATTCCCGTTACGGCGGCGTCGCTCATGCCCTATCCGGGTCCGTGGATCTCGCGCGAGCTCGACGACCGTGTGCGCAAGACCGCCATGGTCCGCAGCGTGTTTACCCGCGAGCACGAGGGCTATCTGCGTATCTGGCGCCATGGTATCGACGAGGCCAAGGCGTATGCGCGCCAAAACGCCGCAAGTTACCTGCGTTTCCAGAGCTTCTGGCCCAAGATCATGGACGGGCTTTGGCGAGACGCACAGCTGATCAGTATCCTGGAGGGGGCCGAATGATCGACCGCCGCGCCCAGCGCGATAGTTCAATATCAATCTTTCGCATCATCGCCGTTGCCTGCGCCGTCTGCGTGCTGGCGTACTTTGTCTTTGCCCTGGCGACCGGTATCGAGCCCATCGCGACGGTTGTCGCCTGCGCGCTGCTGTGTATCTTTCTGTGCATCTTTATCTTTTTGACGCTCAACCCCGATTCGGTGCGCTCACAGTACACCGAGGAGACGCTCTCGGTGGCCTCTGCCATGCTCGAGGATATTAAGGGTGGTCTGACCCAGGAATCGGCGCGTTTGGTGTGCCAGCGCATCTTGCCCGAGACGCGCGCCATGACCGTCGCCATTACCGACGAGGACAACGTGCTGGCGTGCGCGGGCGAGTTTGAGGAAAAGCTGCTGCCCGATTCTCCCATTCACACGCTTGCCACGCGCTACGTCATCGAGCACGGTATCGTGCAGTCGTTCAACCGTATGGTGGATGTCGTGGGCTCGGACGGCTCGCACAACCAAGTCCCCGCCGGCATTATCGCCCCCATCAAGGTGGGCGATCGTACCGTCGGCACGCTCAAGTTCTACTACAAGACTCCGCGCGCCGTCGACCGTACCCAGTACGCGCTTGCCTCGGGCTTTGCCGAGATCTTGTCCACGCAGCTCGCCATCCACGAGCTCGAGGTGCAAAAGGAACTCACAGCGCGCGCCGAGGTGCGTGCGCTGCAGGCGCAGATTAACCCGCACTTTCTGTTTAACACGCTCAACACCATCGCATCGTTTACGCGCACCGATCCGCTGCGGGCCCGCGAACTGCTTCGTGAGTTCTCATCGTTCTATCGCGCCACGCTCGACAACTCGGGATCGCTTATTCCGGTCTCGCGCGAGGTCGCACAGACCAAGCGCTACCTTACCTTTGAGAAGGCCCGCTTTGGCGAGGACCGCGTGCTCGCGACGTTCGATGTGTCCGAGGACGTGGAAGATACGCTGGTGCCGGCGTTCGTGATCCAGCCGATTGTCGAGAACGCCGTGCGTCATGGTATGGGCGATGACGGCGCCCTGAGGATTGACGTGACCGTTCACCAAGACGGCGAGGATGCAATCTTGATTGCCGTGGCCGATAATGGCGTGGGCATGGATGAGGGTACCGCCGCCAGACTGTTTGACGAGCGCTCCGCCCGTCCCGACGCCAGCTCTCCCCAGGGTGGCGGCGCCGGTGTGGCCATGCACAATATTTCGGAACGCATCCATCGCTTTTATGGGCCACACTCCTATACACGTGTCGAATCGGCGCCGGGCAAGGGCACCAAAGTGCTCCTGCATCTTGATTTGTCAGAGAGCATCTTTGACATTCAAGAGTAAAATAAAAGGCTACGGGCTCAACGTCATGCGACGGATGCCCGGCGTAGTTAGTTGACGAAAGGTTTTATCCCTATGCTGCGTGCGATGATTGTGGATGATGAGGCGCCGGCTCGCTCGGAGCTTCGCTTCTTGCTCGAGCAAACGGGCAAGATCGGCACGATCACGGAGGCGTCGAGCGTTCGCTCCGCCATCGAGATGCTTATGGAAAGTCGCGTGGATGTCGTGTTTCTCGATATCTCGATGCCCGGTGCCTCGGGCCTGCAACTTGCCGAGGCGCTGCATAAGCTCAAAAATCCGCCGGCGATCGTGTTTGTGACTGCGTATAGCGACCATGCGGTCGAGGCATTCGACGTGGATGCCGTCGATTATCTGATGAAGCCTGTCGAGGAAGCTCGCTTGGATCGCGCGATCGAGAAGGTTATGCAGCGCGCCAAGCCGGTCACGGACAGCAAGGTGACCATCGAGCGTATCCCGGTGGAAAAGGGCGGCCGCAAGGTGCTCATTCCCGTGGACGACATTCGCTTTATCATGGCCAAGGACGATTACTCCTGCATCTATACCGTCGATGATCGCTTTTTGTCGACGACCTCGCTGGCGCAGTTTGAGGCCAAGCTCTGCGACTTTGGCTTCTTCCGTGTTCACCGCCGCTATATCGTCAACCTGGCGTGCGTCACGGACGTTGAGACGGTGCCCTCGGGCGCCATCCAGCTGGGCATTACGGGCGTCGACGAACGCGTGCCGGTTTCACGCCGCCGCGTCGTGCCGCTCAAGAAGGCTCTGAGTCTCTAGCACACTGGCCCCGCAGCCCTGTAGACCCATCGTCTGCGGAGCCGTGGGGCTTTTTGTATGTATCTGCCGAATCGTTTTTTGCGGAAGGGATCCCATGAACAGTGCAAGCGCCAAGCGTATCGACATCATCTCGGACACCCACGGCTATTTATCGCCTGCGCTCTTGGATGAGCTTGAGGGCGCAGACCTGATCATCCACGCCGGCGACCTTACGTCAGAGATGGACTACGAGCACCTATGCACCATCGCCCCCGTGCGGGCCGTATTGGGCAACAACGATTACTACCGCGACTACGGCCCCGATGTAGACCGTCTTGCGCTCTTTACCTACGAAGGCCTCAAATTTGCCGTAGCCCACTACCGCGAAGACCTTCCGGTGGGATCCGTAGACGTAGCCATCAACGGCCACACCCACGTAACCAAAGAAGCCCAAGTGGGCCGCTGCTTAGTCCTCAACCCGGGCAGCGCCAGCTACCCCAGAGGCACCCGAGGCCCCACCATGGCCAGAATGCTCGTCAAAGACGGCAAGATCCTAAGCACCAAGTTTATTGACTTGGACTAACCGCAACAAAAACGGGGGATGCAAAACCGCATCCCCCGTTTTTCTTTCAGCAAAAGGTGGAGCTTCAACAACAATCCTCAGACCAACCCCGCCGAGGAGCACGCGGGCGAGCCGCGCAGCGGCGCACGCCCGCAAAACAGGTTGAACAAAGTGACGGCAGGGAGGGTCTCCGGGGCTGAGGGCGGGGGTTAAGTTTGTCGCGAGTTCCGCACGCAAAGGAAAGCACTTAATGTGCTTTCCGTCTTGCGCAGGACTGTAGAGCAG
>CABQHZ010000139.1 GCA_902464175.1 uncultured Collinsella sp.
CAGGGTGCTATAGTATTAGAGTTTTGTCTATCTTAGGGGTATTATCCCCTTTTTGAATTGCATCTTCTGGAGGCCCTGTTCATGGAAGAGATGGAAGTCAATCACGTCGACGACATCCACGAGAAGCTGACCGATATGGTGGGCGATCGCGTTAAGGTGAAGGCCAACATGGGCCGCACCCGCGTCGTCGAGCGCATGGGCACCATCAAGAGCGTCCATCCGGCAGTCTTTATCGTCGAGGTTGACGAGCGCCGCGGCCGCAAGTCGCGTCAGTCCTACCAGTATATCGATGTCCTCACCGGGCAGGTCGAACTGTTTGACCCCGAGAGCGGCGAGCATATCTTTACCCCGCTCGGCAACCAGCTCGAGGAGCACTAGCGGTGACCGATCGGTCCCTCACCCTTACCGCGCCGGCAAAGATTAACCTCTACCTGGGGGTTCATACCGAGCGCGATGACCGCGGCTACCACAGGGTCGATTCCCTGATGGCAGCTGTCGGTCTTTCCGATACCGTGACGGTTACGCCGGCACAGGCGCTGACCGTCCAGACGGTTCCGGCATCAGATTTTCCCATGCAAAAGAATACGGCGTATCGGGCTGCGGTTGCTATGGCCGAGCATTATGGTCGCGAGGCAAACATCTGCGTGACGATTGAGAAGCGCATTCCATTGTGCGCCGGCTTGGGCGGCCCCTCGACGGATGCGGCCGCGGTCATTGTCGCCTTGGCGGAGCTCTGGGGAATTGATCGCACCGACCCCGCGCTCGACGACATTGCGCGGGGTATTGGTGCTGACGTCCCGTTCTTTTTGCACGCGAGCCCTGCGTTCTACGTAGGTGGGGGAGACGTGCTGGCAACTGAGTATCCCGCGCTGCCCGCAACGCCCGTCGTGTTGGTCAAGCCGCGCGAGGCAAGCGTTTCGACAATTGAAGCCTATCGACGTTTTGACGAGGCTCCGGTGCCTGCAGACAAGTCCGGCGCGATAGCTTCTGCCTTGCATGCTGGTGATGCCGAGACGGCATATGCGCTCATCCATAACAACCTGGGTGTCATTTCCGCACAGATGGAGCCGCAGATACAAACGGTTCTCGATTGGCTGCGTAAACAAGACGGCACCGTTGCTGTAGATGTGTGCGGATCGGGCGCCTGCTCGTTTGCCATTTGCGACACCGCCGCCACGGCCGAAAGGCTTGCCGACGCTGCCCAGCAAAACGGCTGGTGGGCCTGCGCGACGGAGCTCATTCCCAACACGGTTCGCATCGAAGTGCCAAAGAAGTAAAAATTTCTCTAGCACACGACGGAAATCTTTGTTACTATAGTCGAGCTAACGGGTTGTGGCTCAGTTTGGTAGAGCACTGCGTTCGGGACGCAGGGGTCGCTGGTTCAAATCCAGTCAACCCGACCAGAGCATGAGGAGGGACCGCTTCTTGCGGTCCCTTTTTTTAGCTATTGTTGTGATACCGCGATACCCGCGGTATACTCATTCGAGCTTGTCTCGCTGTATTGTGGAGGTCTACATGTTTGGACTGAGGGCTCCTGAGCTCATCATTATTCTCGTCGTTGTCCTGATTATCTTCGGGCCCAAGAACTTGCCGAAGCTCGGCAAGTCCCTCGGCTCTACCGTCAAGAATATCCGCGAGGGTATGGAAGGCGACGATAAGGCCGAGACCAAGCAGGCCGAGGAGGTTGTGGTCGAGCAGTCCGAGGAGGACAAGGAGATCGCTGAGCTCGAGGCCAAGCTCGCTGCTGCCAAGAAGAAGCAGGCAGAGGACAGCGACGCGGACGCAGAGTAGTCCCATCCCTTTGGGGTGAGCACCTGACCGGCTTGCCCGCAGGCTAGCCGGTCTTTTTCGTTTTGTTGACAGTTGATTGTTTGATCAGAGTTGGGGAGATATCCGTATGGACGCAAGCCAGATCGTACTGACCGCTGAGGGCCGCCAGAAGCTCGTCGAGGAGCTCGCTTGGCGTGAGGGCGATTACGCCAAGGAGATCGTCGAGGACATCAAGGAAGCCCGCGCGTTCGGCGACCTTTCGGAGAACTCCGAGTACGACGCCGCTAAGGACAAGCAGGCCCAGAACGCCGCTCGTATTGCCGAGATCCAGGCCATCCTCGCCAACGCTCAGGTTGCTGCCACCACGGGCGATCTGACCGTCTCCATCGGTTCCACCGTTTCTCTGATTGATCCCAACGGTGAGGTCATGGAAGTCACGCTCGTCGGTACCACCGAGACCAACTCGCTCGAGCACAAGATTTCCAACGAGTCTCCGGTCGGTCACGCCATCATCGGTCACGGCGAGGGCGATTCCGTCGAGGTCGTTACGCCTTCCGGCAAGACCCGCATCTACACCATCGCCAAGATCGCACGCTAGACCACGGTCCCGCGTAAAGGTATGTTTTCGCTCCCTGGGACCGAATCCTGGGGAGCGTTTTAGTTTGAGGAGCTAACTTATGGCAGAGAACCAGAACGCCGCCGATCAGGCATCGACGCTCAACGACGAGCGCGCCACCCGCCTGGCCAAGCGTGCCGCCCTGTTCGAGGCGGGCCAGAACCCCTATCCCGAGCACTCTGAGCTTGAGGACTACGTTGCCGATATCGAGGCTAAGTATGCCGAGCTTGCCGATGGCGAGGACACCAAGGACGTCGTGAAGATCGCCGGCCGTGTGGTCGCCAAGCGCGGTCAGGGCAAGATCATGTTCATCGTCGTACGCGATGCGACTGCCGAGATTCAGCTGTTCTGCCGCATCAACGACATGGACGAGGCTGCCTGGAATACGCTCAAGTCCCTCGACCTGGGCGACATCCTGGGCGTGACCGGCGTGGTTGTGCGCACCCAGCGCGGCCAGCTTTCCGTTGCCCCTAAGAGCGCGACCCTGCTTTCCAAGGCCGTTCGTCCGCTGCCCGAGAAGTTCCACGGTCTTTCTGACAAGGAGACCCGCTATCGCCAGCGCTATGTCGACCTGATCGCCAACGACGACGTTCGCGAGACCTTCCGTAAGCGTTCGCAGATTCTCTCCACCTTCCGTCGCTTTATGGAGTCCGACGGCTACATGGAGGTCGAGACCCCCATCCTGCAGACCATCCAGGGCGGCGCTACTGCCAAGCCGTTCATCACGCACTTCAACGCGCTCGATCAGGAGTGCTACCTGCGTATTGCCACCGAGCTGCACCTCAAGCGCTGCATCGTCGGTGGTTTTGAGCGCGTGTTCGAGATCGGCCGCATCTTCCGTAACGAGGGCATGGACCTTACCCACAACCCCGAGTTCACCACGATGGAGGCCTACCGTGCCTTCTCCGACCTCGAGGGCATGAAGGCGCTCGCCCAGGGCGTCATTAAGGCGGCTAACAAGGCCATCGGCAACCCCGAGGTCATCGAGTACCAGGGCCAGACTATCGACCTGTCCGGTGAGTGGGCCAGCCGTCCCATGACCGACATCGTCTCCGACGTGCTCGGCAAGCAGGTCACCATCGACACACCGGTCGAGGAGCTTGCTGCCGCCGCGCGCGAGAAGGGTCTGGAGATCAAGCCCGAGTGGACTGCTGGCAAGATCATCGCCGAGATTTACGATGAGCTGGGCGAGGACACCATCGTCAACCCCACGTTCGTGTGCGATTACCCCATCGAGGTCAGCCCGCTTGCCAAGCGCTTTGAGGACGATCCGCGCCTGACGCACCGCTTTGAGCTGGTTATTGCCGGCCACGAGTACGCCAACGCGTTCTCCGAGCTCAACGACCCGGTCGATCAGGCCGAGCGCTTTGCTGCCCAGATGGCCGAGAAAGCTGGCGGCGACGACGAGGCCATGGAGTACGACGAGGACTACGTGCGCGCCCTCGAGTACGGTATGCCTCCTGCGGGCGGCATCGGCATCGGCATCGACCGCGTGGTCATGCTGCTCACCAACCGGGCTTCCATCCGCGACGTGCTGCTGTTCCCGCACATGAAGCCCGAGAAGGGTTTCCAGTCCGGTGCCGCTGCCGCCAAGGCTGCCGAGGCCGGCAACGCCGCGAGCCCCTTCGTCAAGCCGCTCAAGCCCACGGTTGATTATTCCAAGATTGCCGTCGAGCCGCTGTTTGAGGAGTTCGTCGACTTTGATACCTTCTCCAAGAGCGATTTCCGCGCTGTGAAGGTCAAGGCATGCGAGGCCGTCAAGAAGTCCAAGAAGCTGCTGAACTTT
>CABQHZ010000140.1 GCA_902464175.1 uncultured Collinsella sp.
TTTCTGCTTGTCGCGGGCGGCCTTGGCGGCAAGCGCCGCGCGGACCTTGGCCGCTTTCTCGGGATCCATGGCGGCAAGCTTTGCCTCCATCTCGGCGGCTTTGAGCGCGGCCTTGGCAGCAGCCTCGTCATGTTGAGCATCGGAGCCAGCAGCCGCAGCGGGTTGGGCAGCGGCAGCACCCGCGGCGCCCTCCCCCGCAGCCGCGGCGGCTTTCTCGGCCGCGACCTTGCGCGCCTTGGCCTCGGCGGCGGCGCGGACCTTCATGGCCTTCTCGCGCGCGGCTTTCACCTCGGGCGTGATCACACTCATGGGCTCGGCGGTCGAGACCTGGTAGAAAAAGCCGTTAAAGTCGACCTGCATGTCGGTGATGGCAAGACCAAACAGGTCATGCGCCTCGTTCTCAAACGGGAACACCGCCGGATAATACGAGCTGATGGACGGAATCTCCTGGTACCGGTCGATGCCCTCGACTACCAGGTTCTCAATCGCATAGCTGCCGTCCTGCGCGATATGCTCCTGAGCAGCACGAACGTTGATAAACGTATAGACCAAGCGATACGACCCGTCGTCGACGTTGCGCTCGGCGTGCATTTGCACAAAGCGCGCGCCGACGCCCTTGAGCGTCTGGACATGCGACAGCAACTCATCGATCCCGACGGTGGTATAGATTGCCTCTTGCATTACTCGGCCTCCTTTGCAGCGGCGGGCGCACCGTCAGCCGTGCCTGCGTCGCCACCGGCCCCGGCACCCGCAGCAGCCACAAACCCGTCCTCGCCCAGCTCAACGCCACCATCCCAGGTAGCGGCACCGCCCACGGTAAGCGGATCGCCACCGGCGCGCATCACAGCCTCCTTCTGGTCCAGGATGCCGCACGCCTCCACAATGGCATCGATCACGGTCTCGGGGCGAATGGCGCACCCGGGCGCGTACACGTCCACGGGAATCGCGCGGTCCACGCCGCCGATCACGTTGTAGGCATCGCGGAACACGCCACCCGAGCACGCGCAGATACCGCAGGCCACCACGCACTTGGGCTCGAGCATCTGGTTGTAGATCTGGCGCACGACGGGCAGATTCTGCGCGTTGACCGACCCCGTCACCAAAAAGATATCCGCATGCTTGGGATTGCCGGTGTTGACCACACCAAAACGCTCCGCATCAAACAGTGGGGTAAGCGAGGCCAGCACCTCGATATCGCATCCGTTGCAGCTCGAGCCGTCGTAATGAATAACCCACGGCGAGCGCGACATTTTATGATCCATGGATGCCACCTCCTAAATAAACACGTCGACGAGGATGGGCATAAGGTTGAGCAGGCCAAACACCAGCGCCACGCCCCAGCCGAGCTTAAAGCAGCTGCGCCAGGTGCTACGGGCGAAGGTGTTGTCGATCAGCACCTCGACAAAATACGTCGCGGCCATCACGACCAGGGCTACGACCCAGCTCACCGGGTTGTCCCAGACAAAGAACATGCCCACCCACATCAAAAACAGCACGGTCTCGCACCAGTGCATAAGGGTCATCTTGGCCAGCGTGCCGCCGCTCATCTCGGTGGCGACGCCCTGGACAATCTCCTGATGCGCGTGATGCGAGTACGAAAGATCGAACGGCGACTTGCGAAGCTTGATGGTAAGCACCGCGAGCAGCGCGAGGAAAATGGGCGCGCTGTACACGATGATGGGGGCCGACTGCCCCGTCACGGCGATGGAATCGAAGCTGTCGGTGGCAAGGTACAGGCCCACGCTCATCAGCAGAACGGCGGGCTCGTAGCTCATAACCTGCAGCAGCTCGCGGTCCGCGCCGACCTGCGCAAACGGGCTTTGCGTCGAGGCGGACGCCAGCACCACAAAGATTGCGGCGAGCGTAACCATAAAGGTGCACAACAGCGTGTTGGAACCCGACACAAAGATGCCGCCGCCCACCACGGTAAAGATGAGCGCGCACGCCATATAGGTGTCGTCCATGGTGTTTACGCTGGCAGGGGCCTTGCGCAGCAGCTTGGCAACGTCGTAGAAGGGCTGCAGCAGGCGCGGGCCCACGCGGCCCTGCATGCGAGCCGAAAGTTTGCGGTCAACGCCGTCGATCAGGCCGCCCACAAGCGGCGCAATCAAGGCAAACGCCACGGTGCCAATAAAGATGCCCACGACACCCGAGCCTTCGAAATACTTGCCACGCAGCACCGAGGGCGCGCTCATGGCAAGCCGCTCGGGCCCAATCCACGCGCAACACAGCAGCGCGAACAGGATAATGCTGCAGCACACGACGCTGCCCGCGGGGCCAATACGCTTCTCGCCAAGGGCGTCCTCCGAGTACCAATTGCGCTTTTCGGCCTTCACCTCGTGTCCCATCGAGCCGCGGAAATGGCGATATTTGTCGGTTCCCACGCCCGAAAGATATACGTTTACGTGCGGTTTGTTGCTCACGCGGAATGAAGTCAGCAGCACCACGGCGATAAACGCCACGATAACCACCATCAGATACATGGCGTCCTTGCCAATAACGTACGGCACGCGGCCAAACACCATGGCCAAGTAAGGCGACACCAGACCGCTCGAGATAACCGGGAACGCCACGCAGCACAGAATCAGCAGCGCGGCGATGGTGTTGAGCGCCATCCATTCGGTCTTATGGACATTGACCTCGACGTTTTGGGCCGTGGGGTCGACGCCCGAAAGCTTGGCGAGCCACTTGCCCCAGAAGAAGAACGTCGCGGCCGAGCCAAAGGCCAGCACCATGATCATGAGCACGTTGCCGGTCTGCGCGAACGCCACCAGGGCGCCCCACTTGGACACGAGCATGCCAAACGGGGCAACGAACATGCCCATGATGCCCAGCATCATCAGGCGCGTCAGGTGCGGCATGCGGCTGAACATACCGTCCATGTCCTCGATATTGCGGCTGCCGATATGATGCTCGGCCGTGCCCACGCACAGGAACAGTAGCGACTTGGCCACCGTGTGGAACAAGATCAGGAAGATGGCCGCCCATACGGCCTCGGGCGCGCCGACACCCAAGCAGGCGCTGATGAGGCCCAAGTTGGAAATGGTGGAGTACGCGAGCACGCGTTTTGCGTTGCTCTGCGAGATGGCCATAAGGGCTGCCAGCAAAAACGTGATGGCACCCACGCTGGTGACCATAAAGCCGGTCACGGGATAGATGGCATAGAGCGGGCTGAGCTTGACCATCAGGAACACGCCGGCCTTGACCATGGTGGACGAATGCAGCAGGGCGCTCGTGGGCGTGGGGGCGACCATGGCGCCGAGCAGCCAGGTGTGGAACGGCATCTGCGCGGCCTTGGTGAGCGCGGCAAGCGATAGCAGGACAACCGGCATCACCAGCAGCGCGGACTGCGCGGTTCCGGCACCGGAAAGCTCGATCATGCCCGAGATGGTGAGCGGCATGCCGTTAAGGTGCAGGAACATAAGGCCCGCCAAAAACGCGATGCCGCCCAGCATGTTGAGGATGATCTGGGTAAAGGCGTTTTTGATGGCCTCGGGCGTGCGCGTGTAGCCAATCATGAGGAACGAGCACACGGTGGTGATTTCCCAGCCGCAGAACAGCCACTCCAGGTTGTCGCTCGTCACGATGACGAACATGGCCGAGAGGAACAGGAACATAAGAGCCAGGAACTGCGGGCGTCGGTCGGGCGCCGCTTGCCCGCGCAGCGCAGCCTCGTGCTCATCGTGCGCTTGGAAGTCCTTCATATAACCCAAGGCATACACGCAGATAAGGCTGCCGACGATGCCGACGGCAAGCACCATGATCACGCTCATGTAGTCCAGGTAGAGCGGCGTGGCGGTGACGACCTCGGCCGCGGGCAGCGTCATGGCCGCGAAGGCGACCGAGCCCACCAGCTGCACCACGCCGAGCACCGTGGTGAGCGTGTTCCTATATTTGCGCGCGTTGTACAGGATGACGGCGCACAGGATCACATCGATGGCAGAGCTGATGATCGAGAGCACGTGCGAGGTGCCCGGCGCGACCTCGAAGCTCTGCGGGCCCGTGCCAAAAAACATGACGGCGACTACAACCGTCACCGCCATGATGATGCCGGAGCCTATGAGCCCCACCGCATCGCGGGCGCGGTCACCGCGCGCGAGCAGTATGCCCAGCGCCGGTACCAGCGGAAACAGGGTAAGGAAATACAGTAGCGTCATAC
>CABQHZ010000141.1 GCA_902464175.1 uncultured Collinsella sp.
GGTCACCAAGCACAACCTCAAGTACCGCCGCTACTACCACCAGTTCGACTACTAATTTCCATTTGGGGGAAACCGCAATGAGGCAATACATCTTCGCCAGCCACGCGCATTTTGCGACCGGCATCAAGGAGAGCACCGAGCTGCTTTCGGGCGCGCGCGATAACGTTCACGATCTGTCGATGTTCGTCGACGGTCGCACCGATGTCGCCGAGGAGGCCGCCAAACTTCTAGCGACCTTCGATCCCGCCGATGACGTGATTGTGTGCACCGACCTGTTTGGCGGCAGCGTCAACAACGAGTTCACCAAGATCGTCCAGACGCGTCCCAACACCTACCTGATCGCCAACATGAACCTGCCGCTGCTGATCCAGCTGCTGTTCTCCGACCAGGAGGCTCCTGCTGACCAGGTCATCCGCGAGATCCTCGCTGCCGACGACACGCGCGTCAAGTTTGTCAACGACCTGCTGACCGATACGGATGACGAGGAAGAGTTCTAGTCACCGTCTTGCTATTAACAGCGCCGGGTTTCCGGCATGAGACCTTTGGGGGTCAATCATGATTCAACTGCTTCGCGTCGACCATCGTCTGCTTCATGGCCAGGTGGCCGTCTCTTGGGTTCAGGGCCTGGGCTCCGACTGCATCTTCTGCGTCGGTGATAAGGTCGCCAACGATCCCGTCTGGAAGACCACGCTCAAGATGGGCAAGCCGGCCAATGCCAAGCTCGTCATCAAGGACATGGAGCACGCCATCGAGGCCATTAACTCCGGCGTGACCGATAAGTACAAGATGATCATCTGCGTCGCCAGCATTGCCGAGGCCAAGCAGCTCGCCGACGGCTGCCCGCAGATCACCTCCATCAACTTGGGCAACACCAAGTCCAAGGACGAGCAGCGTCCCGACGCCCGCAAGATTTCCCGTCAGATCTTTGTTACCGCCGCCGAGGAAGAGGACATTCGAGAGCTCGCCGGCCGCGGTATCGAGGTCGAGATTCGCGCTCTGGCCGATGACCCCAAGGTCGACGCCGTAAGCGCCCTCTAATTGGGGACCACGGGGCGGCGTGCACGGCGCCACCCCCCCTCGGTGGGCGTACCGGCTAAACGTTTTATCCGATAGCCCGCCTACCGTTCACCGGGAGTACCTGCCCGTTGAGCGATTGGTATTAAATAGCTTCCGCATGACTATATAATTGGTATGAAATCATTTGTACCGGTTTAGGTGTTAACAGCACACCGGTACAAGCTGGGTCTGGGCAAGCGATTGTCGGCATGGAAAAGGGCGCGCTGACAAGTCGGTAATCGCCGCACAGATCCAAGAGGGATCAAAGGGAGGAACAATGCTTGTTCAAGCGATCCTCATCGGACTTATCGCTGCCTTCGGTAAGCTCGATTATCAGCTCGGTACGCTCTATGCGTTCCGTCCGATCGTCCTGTGCCCGCTCGTGGGCATAGTGCTCGGAGACCTGCAGTCCGGCCTCGCCATCGGCGCGAGCCTCGAGCTGCTCTTCATGGGTTCTATCGCCATCGGCGCCTACGTGCCGCCCGATGAGACGATCGGCGGCGTGCTCGCCTGCGCCTTCGCTATTCAGCTGGGCCAGAGCACCGAGGCCGCCATCGCGCTCGCGATGCCCATCGCCACCCTGTGCCTGGCCATCAAGAACGTCGTCAACGCCGGTATGCCCCTTCTGGTCGACCGCGCCGACGTCTTTGCCAGCAAGGGCAACCTCAAGGGCATCTACGCCATGCACTGGATCATCGGCCTCGTGATCGTCGCCCTTGCCTTCTTCCTGTGCTCTGTCTCCTTCTATCTGGGTGCCGACGCCGTTCAGGGCCTGCTCGACTTCATCCCGACGTTCGTCCTCGATGGCTTTGGCGTCGCAGCCAACATCCTGCCTGCCATGGGCTTCGCCATGCTCGGCCGTCTGGTGCTTACCAAGCAGCTCGTGCCGTTCTACTTCCTGGGCTTCCTGCTGTGCTCTTATGCCAACGTGCCCGTCCTCGGTGTCGCTCTGATCGCAATCATCATCGGCATCGACAAGTTCGACCTGCTGGGCCTTGGTGGCGCCCAGCCCCAGCTTTCTGTGGAAGGGGATGAGGACGATGACTTCTAATTCCGAGAACCAGATTACTCGCTCCGACCTCATTAAGAGCTCTCTGAACACCGGCGCTCTGGGCATGGAGTTCTCCTGGACCTACTACAAGCAGATGAACATCGCCTTCTGCCTGATGGTCGCCAACATGCTCAAGAAGATCTACGCCGGCCGTCCCGACGATTACGCCGAGGCCCTGCATCGCCACAGCGCATTCTTCAACATCACCCCGCAGCTCGCTCCCTTCGTGGGCGGCATCGCGATGGCCATGGAGGAGAAGGTTGCTCGCGGTGAGGTCGAGCCCGAGAGCGTCAACGACATCAAGGCCGCTCTCATGGGCCCGCTTTCCGGTCTGGGCGACTCCTTCTTCCTGTCCACCCTGCGCGTCGTCGCCGCTGCCGTGGGCATCAGCCTGTGCCAGGCCGGCAACGCCTTTGGCCCCATCGCCTTCCTGCTCATCTACAACATCCCGGCGTTCCTGATTCGTATCTTTGGCGCCATCAAGGGTTATGAGCTGGGTATCGGCTTCCTCGACGAGGCTCAGAAGACCGGCCTGATGCAAAAGATCATGGCTTGCGTCGGCATCGTCGGCGTCATGGTCGTCGGTGCCATGAGCAAGGACATGTTCTGGGCCTCGATGCCCATCGCCATCGGCCAGGGCGACTCCGCCCAGACCCTCCAGGACATCCTGGATGGCATCATGCCCGGCATGCTCGGCATGGCCGCCTTCTGGCTCTACTATTGGCTGCTCTCCAAGAAGATCAACCCGATGGTCCTGATCCTCTGCACCATGGTCGTGGGCATCATCGGCGCCTACTTTGGCGTGCTTGCCTAATATGTTTACATCGCGCTTCCATCGCGTCTAACGGTAGCGTCGATCTTTGGGGGCTTGTCGCAGGTGCGGCAGCCCCCTGTTTTTTCCAAGTTTGTACGAAAGGGGAGGGCTATGGCCGTACCCGAGCTTTCGCTCATGAACATCAATCATCGTTATTACAGCATCGAGACGTTCTTTAAGGCTGCCGGCGAGGCCGGTTATCGCAATATCGAGCTGTGGACTGGCTCGATGCACCTGTATGTGGATTGCCATGAGCACGATTCGGTGGACAAGATTCGCGACCTGGCCGCCCAGTACGGTATCAAGATCGTGTGCGTCTGCCCCGAACAGAACAACCCCAAGCCGTGGAACGTTGCCGTGCGTGGCGAGGCCGGTCAGAAGCGCATCCTGTCCTACTTTAAGAACGTTATCGATGTTGCCGTCGAGCTGGGTGCGCCGCAGATTTTGGTGACGAGCGGCTGGGCCTATCTGGATGAGCCGGCCGAGGATGCCTGGGCTCGCAGCGTGGCCATGCTGCGCTCGGTATGCGATTATGCCGATTCGCGCGGCATTCGCGTGGCGCTCGAGGCGCTGCAGCCGTCGGAGTCCGTGCTGGTTAACACCGCGCAGGACGTGGCGCACATCTTGGCCGATGTCGACCGTCCCAACCTGAAGGCCTGCATCGACTTTGGCGCCATGGAGGTTGCCGGCGATACGATCGACAGCTATTTTGAGGTTTTGGGCGACAAGATTGTCCACACCCATTTTGTGGATGTGGGCGGCGGCACGACGCACCTTGCCTGGGGCGACGGCGAGCGCGATATGCGCGCCGACCTCGAGGCGCTTATGCGTCACGGTTATACGGGCTATGTCTCGGCCGAGACGTGCGACGGTCGCTACTATCAGGACCCGTCCAAAGCGACGACCCAGGTTATTGAGATGTATCGCCGTGTGATGGCGGAGATGGAAGCCGAATAACGAGGCTGCGCGGTTGCGCCGGAAACGCTTGGGCGGGTCTGGCGCAACGTGCTTTTAGGTGTTGAGTTGTGAAGTGTCCGTTGGCTGCGGTGCTCGAATTAGACAACTAAAGGCGTTGTAATACCACTCGGGCGGGGAAATCGACCGTTCGCCGCAAATCTTCGTGAGTTTAGATTGGTATTAAATAAAGCGTAATCGTATGGCTATAATTGGTATCAGCAAGAAGT
>CABQHZ010000142.1 GCA_902464175.1 uncultured Collinsella sp.
AGCGCGGGGATGTCCTTGGCCGTGGCCTCGCCGGCAAACAGCATGCGCTCGATCTCGTAGCGCACCATAACGTGCAGCGGGTAGGTGAGCTCGTCGGCCTCGGTGCGGATCAGCGACGGCTGCGCGATGTTCACGGCGTGGTAGAGCATATCCTCGTCTACGTTGCCGTAGACTTCGGGCGCGTGACGGCGCAGCACCTCGAGCAGCGGGCCCATAAAGGCGCGGCTGCGGCCCACGGTGTTCTCAAAGAAACGGCTCTGGCTCTCGTGGATGCCCATGGAGGTGCCGCCCTCCAGGCACGTGCGCGCGTAAGCGGGGTTCACGCCCAGCTCGTACATGGCGTGGCCGGCCTCGTGGATGATGCTGTAGACGTTGGAGATGCAATCGTCCTCATAGATGTGCGTGGCGATGCGTGCGTCGCCCACCGAGAAGCCCTCACTAAACGGATGCTCGGTAAAGGCGAGCGTGGTGTCGTCCAGGTTAAGGCCGACGAGCTTCATAAGGTCGAAGCTCATGGCGCGCTGGGCAGCTTCGGGCACGCGGGCGTGCAAAAAGTCAGCAGTGGGCTGCTGGCCGCGCTCGCCGATAGCGTGCACGAGCGGCACGACGGTCGCCTTGACCTCGTCGCAAAACGCGTCGAAGCTCTGAGTGGAAAGGCCGCGCTCGTACTGGTCGAGCCACACATCGTACGGGTCGCGCTTGGGATCCATAAGCTGGGCCTGATGCTTGAGCTCGGCGACGATCTTGTCCACGTAGGGCTCAAAGCTCGCCCAGTCGTTGGCCGTCTTGGCCTTGTGCCATACGGCGTCTGCCTCGCAGGTGAGCCTGGTCCAGGCCTCCGCCTCCTCGGTGGGGATGGCGCTTGCCTCGCGCTGGTCGCGGCCAAGCACGCGGATCTCGTCGAGCAGCTGCGGGTCGTCGAGCTTGCCGCCCACAACCGTCTCGCGCGCCAGCGAACGCACGAGTTCAACGGACTTTTCGCTGGTCAGAAGCTTGTGATGTTCGCCGGCGAGCGTGCCCATGGCGTCGGCGCGGGCGGCGGCGCCGTTGGCGGGGGCGATGGTCGCGCCATCGAACTCGGCAATCTTGAGCAGGTACTCGCGGGTCCACAGCTTGCCCTCGAGCTTGCGGAACTTCTTGACGGCCTTTTCGGCCTTGATGCCCTTGGCGGCTTTTGCCACGGCGGCCTTGGCCTTCTTATCGAACTTCTTTCCCATACCATATCCTTGATCTCGCAGGCCGAGCGCCAAAGGTGGACGTGCGGCCAGTTTGCACAGCTACCTGCCTTGTACCCAGCGCGAACAAAACGGAACGCGGCAAGCGTCGCGCAGAATGTGCTATCCTATAGCCCAATGCGTTGACGGAGAGGGTTTTGCCCGCCGCGTCGCCGGCAAGAGAGGGAAGGTCATGGGCTGCAAGCCTTCCTGCGGTGACAAGGGCCAAGCGTTCACTCCCGAGCAGCGACCTCAACGGGCACGCGGCTAGCGGCGGCGAAGCCCCAGTAGGGAAGCCGTGAGCCTCGCGATAAGGGGCGCAGAGTGGGCACGGCGGGCCAGACATCCGCCGGGTCAAACAAGGTGGTACCGCGGAATTCAACCGTCCTTGGGCAATGCACATGCCCGAGGACGGTTTTTTGTTACCGAACCGGGCCGCACATCCGCAACGTCGCGTGGCTCCGGCCGTCGCGGCAAGTGGATGCGCGAGAGACGAAAGGGAAGACATGAGTCTGATTGATGATCTGGTCAAACTCGAGGAAGAGGCCAAGGAGCTCGTCGCCGGCGCCGACGACGCCGCCAAGCTCGAGGCCGCACGCATTGAGCTGCTCGGCCGCAAGGGTCGCATCACCGGCCTGATGCGCATGATGGGCAAGCTCGCCCCCGAGGATCGCCCCGTCATGGGCAAGCGCGCCAACGAGATGCGCCAGCTGATCGAGGGTATGCTCGACGAGCGCACGACCGAGATGAAGGCCGCTGCCCTCAAGCACGCGCTTGAGCACGAGGCCGTCGACATCACGCTGCCGGGCATCCGTCCGCAGATCGGTCACCAGCACCTGATCAAGCAGATCATCGAGGAGGCCGAGGACATCTTCTGCGGCATCGGCTACACCGTCGAGTCCGGCCCCATGGTCGACACCTCCTACTACAACTTCACCGCGCTCAACGCCCCCATGGATCACCCGAGCCGCTCGGCCCGCGATACCTTCTACGTGGTCGACAACAACCCCGGCAGCGTCGCACACCCCGAGGCCCACGCCCATGGCGAGTCCGACGTGCTCCTGCGCACCCAGACCTCGGGCGTGCAGATTCACACCATGGAGTCGCAAAAGCCGCCCATCTACATGATCTGTCCGGGCACCGTCTACCGTCCCGACACGGCCGACGCCTGCCACCTGCCGCAGTTCAACCAGATCGAGGGCCTGGTCGTCGACGAGGGCATCACCTTTGGCGACCTTAAGGGCACGCTCGACTACTTTGTTAAGTGCATGTTTGGCGAGGACCGCAAGACGCGTTACCGCCCGCACTTCTTCCCCTTCACCGAGCCTTCCTGCGAGGTGGACGTAAGCTGCCACGTCTGCGGCGGCAAGGGCTGCAACTTCTGCAAGCACAGCGGCTGGATCGAGATCCTGGGCTGCGGCATGGTCGACCCCAACGTCCTGATCAACTGCGGCATCGATCCCGAGAAGTACACCGGCTTCGCCTTTGGTATTGGCGCCGAGCGCGTCGCGGCCCTGCGCTACGACCTGCCCGACCTGCGAACCCTGATGACAGGCGATATGCGCTTCTTAAATCAGTTCTAGGCTGCGGCTTGCCCAAGCACGGCACCTCGGCGCTCATTCGTCGCTTGCGTACCAAAGTACGCGGCGCTCCTCTTTCGGGCCGATCTGCCGCACTTGGACAACCCTCGCTTTGTAAGGAATGTTCACAAAGTTGAAGTTTCCACCTGCATCTCTTCGCAGGCTTTCAGTATGAAAGGAGAGCTAGATGCGTGTTTCTTACGACTGGCTCAAGACCATGATCGATATTCCGGAGGATCCCAAGACCCTTTCGGACGAATATATCCGTACCGGCACCGAGGTCGAGGCGATCGACACCGTGGGCGAGTCCTTCGACCACGTGGTGACCGCCAAGGTGCTCACCAAGGCCCCGCACCCCGACAGCGACCATATGTATGTGTGCTCGGTCGACGTGGGCGACAAGAACCTCGACGCCGACGGCAACCCCGCCCCGCTGCAGATTGTCTGCGGCGCGCAGAACTTTGAGGCCGGCGACCACATCGTCACGGCCATGATCGGCGCCGAGCTTCCCGGCGACATCAAAATCAAGAAGAGCAAACTGCGCGGCGTTGCGTCCATGGGCATGAATTGCTCTGCGCGCGAGCTCGGCCTGGGCGGCGACCACTCCGGCATTATGATCCTGCCCGAGGATACGCCCTGCGGCATGCCGTTTGCCGAGTACGTGGGCTCGAGCGACACCGTGCTCGACTGCGAGATCACGCCCAACCGCCCCGACTGCCTGTCCATGATCGGCATGGCCCGCGAGACCGGCGCCATCTTCGACCGCGATTTCCACGTTGAGCTGCCCGCCATCAAGGCCGAGACCGGCCGCGCGACCGACGACGAGCTTTCGGTCGAGATTGCCGACGAGGGCCTGTGTGACCGCTACGTTGCCCGTATCGTGCGCAACGTGAAGGTCGGCCCGTCGCCTGACTGGATGGTCAAACGCCTCAACGCCCTGGGCGTGCGCCCGCACAACAACATCGTCGACATCACCAACTACGTGATGATGCTCACCGGCCAGCCACTGCACGCCTTTGACCTCGACACCTTTGCCGAGCGCGATGGCCACCGTCGCGTGGTGGTTCGCGCCGCCCAGCAGGATGAGAAGTTCACGACGCTCGATGGCGAGGAGCGCGTGCTCGACGCCGGCATGGGCCTCATCACCGACGGCGAGCGTCCTGTGGCGCTGGCCGGCGTTATGGGTGGCATGGATTCCGAGATTGAGGACGATACCGTCGACGTGATGGTCGAGAGCGCCTGCTTCAACGCCGGCCGCACCTCGCACACCAGCCGTGACCTGTCGCTGATCTCCGACGCCTCCATTCGCT
>CABQHZ010000143.1 GCA_902464175.1 uncultured Collinsella sp.
GTGACCGGTGCGTTCGCAGGCGCCGCGGTCTGGCTGTTCTTTTTTGCGATGGAGCACGGTATCGACTATCTATGGACCGAGATTCCGCACGCGCTGGGCGTCGCTTCGCCCGAGCTTGCCAGCGGCCCGTTTGGCTTTCTGCCGTACCCGTTTTTCGTCTGCTTGCTGGGCGGCCTGCTAATCGGTCTGTACGAAAAGCTTACGGGCACCAAGACCGACGACCTCAACCAGGTGATGGCTAAGGTTAAGCAAGACGGATGCTACCCGTACGACAACTTGGGCAAGCTTTCGCTCGCGGCATTGCTGCCGCTGCTGTTTGGCGGAAGCATTGGACCGGAGGCCGGCCTGACCGGCGTTATCGCGGGTCTGTGCAGCTGGGTCGGCGACCGCATGCGTCGCTTTGGCGCCGAGTTTAGGGAGCTTACGCTGTTGGGTACCCAGGCCGCGCTGACGGCACTCTTTACCGCGCCCGTCTTTGGCTTTGTGGCCCCGCTCGCCGGCAGCGCCGATGGCGAGGACTCCGCGTCTGACGAGATCACCATCAAGTTGCCCAAGGCACAGAAGACCGTGGTCTACGGCATCGCGATTGCTGGCGGTTTGGGTACCTATCTGCTGCTCGGCCAGCTTATGGGCGGCGGCATGGGTATGCCCAGGTTCGAGTCCGCCAAGGTGGGCAACCTGGAGCTTACCTGGCTCATTCCTCTGTCGCTGATCGGAACAATCTGCGGCTGGCTGTACTTTGTCTCTGAGCACGCGAGCGAGGCACTGGCCCATGTCATAGGGGAGCGCCCTGTCGTTAAGGCCATGCTGGCCGGTCTGGTGCTTGCGGCTTGTGGCACGGTTCTGCCCTACACCATGTTTGCCGGCGAGACGCAGGCCGACGTGCTTATGGAAACCTACCTCACCATCCCCGCCGGTGTGCTCATCGCAACCGGTCTGGTCAAGGCTATGCTGACCCCGGCTCTCATCAACATGGGCTGGCGCGGTGGCCACTTCTTTCCGGTTATCTTCTCGGGCGTAAGCCTGGGCTACGGCCTTGCCATCCTCACCGGCGCAGATCCGGTCTTTTGCGTCGCCGTCTGCACGGCATCGACGATGGGCGCGGTCATGCGTCAGCCCGTCATGGTCGTGGGCCTGCTGCTCATGTGCTTCCCGCTCAAGGGCATTGTCTGCATGATCATCGCCGCCGTTATCGCCGCCGGCATTCCGCTGCCCAAGCCGCTGCGCAAGTAGCACGGTAGCGCGCGGGCAATACAAACATCTCAAGCCCGGTGTGGGCGCTGTGTCACGGATTTGCGGGTGGACTGAATCTCGCCTGGCACCGACGCTACTTCCAAATCGCGAGCGCGGCGGTGCCCAGCACGATGAGGAAAAGGCCGATGGCGCTTCGATGCGACAGCTTTTCGTTGAAGGCCAGTCGTGCGAACAGCACCGATACGACAATCGATAGTTTGTCGATTTGCACGACGACGCTCACCTGGCCTGCGGCGATGGCGTAGTAGTACAGCAGCCACGATGCGCCGGTCGCAATGCCCGATGCTGCGAGAAAGGCAAGCTCGCACCGGTCAACGCGCGCGACCTGCCCCAGTTTTCCTTTGGCGGCTACGATTGCCCATGCCATAACAAGCACCACGCAGGTGCGGATGGCAGTGGCCAGGTTGGACTCGACGCCTTCGATGCCAACCTTGGCAAGGATGGACGTGAGTGCTGCGAAAACGGCGGAGCCGATGGCGTAGACGAGCCAAGTCCGGTCTTGCTTCTTGCCCATGCCAGCTGGCTGCCTCTTCTCAATCATCAGGAACGTGCCGAGGGTGATTACGGCCGTCCCGATAAGCTTTACGGCCAGATTGCTCGTCTCGCCAAAGAGGACGATGGCGATCAGCGCGGCGAGTACGGTGCTCATCTTGTCGACCGGTACGACCTTATTGACGTCTCCAATGCTGAGCGCCTTAAAGTAGCAGATCCACGAAGCGCCAGTGGCAAGTCCTGAGAGGACGAGGAAGAGACACGCCTTGGCGGGAATGCCGCCGATGGACCCGATGGATCCGGAGACGCCCGCCATCATCCAGGCAAATACGAGCACCATGCAGGTGCGGATGGCAGTCGCGACATCGGAATCGGTATGCTTGATGCCGCATTTGGCCAGGATAGATGTGATGCCGGCAAAGAATGCCGAGCCAAGCGCTGCAGCGACCCACGACATGGATGAAATGCCTCCCCAAGAACGACTGCGCCAAATCTACAGCGCACGTCCGATGATACCGCTCATGGCTACAGGTCGCGTGCTTGATAGACCTTGGTGCTGACAGCGTAGCTGATCATGAGTAGCACGAACGCAAGGACGGCAATGCCTGCGCACAGACATCCGATGACGGCGGGGTCGGGGTTTGCCCCGGCAAATGACATGAGCCAGTTGCTGATGGGGTTGGAGGAGCTCAGCATTGCCATGGTGCCGCAGCCAAGCAGGGCAAACAGGCCAACGGAAAGGCGTAGCGCCTCCATATGGCCAAATCGGAAGAATATCGGCTGTGTCAAAAACACCATCATGAGGGAGATGAGCATCGACGCCGCCGAGGCAGTTGCGATTTCAAAGACCGTCTGGCCTGTCGAAGGGATGCCCGCGTGGTCGAAGAACGGAAGGGCGAGGATGTTCAGAAGCGTAGCCGCGCATGCCATGACGGCCGAGAAGGCAATAATGCACAGGTAGCGTGCGCAGATGATATCTTTGCGCGAAAAGGGCAGCGTTGCTCGATAGCGCTCCCAGCCGTTTTGGTTATCGTAGCCAGCCAGCGAGTTCATGATTATGATGGGCGACATGGCGCTGACCGCACAGGTGCCGGCGCTCATGCCGGAGTCGCCATCCGTCGCGTTGGCAAGGGTCAGCACGACGAATATGAACAGGCCGACGCCGGCGATGCTCGGAAGAAACGAACGCATGATAGCGGTCTCGGACATAAAGGCGCGTTTCATTTGGAGGCTCCTTTCAGCGTAAGGCGAAGATAGTCATCGATGGAAATCCGGTCGCAGGGAATCTCGGGAAAGGCCTCGAGCGCTTCGCGGCGATTGGGGACCAGCACGTCAACGCTGTAGGCATGACGGGTGGCGCGGGCGCCTTCGACGCAAGCCATCAGCTCGACAGCTTGCGCCTGGGTGCAGTGGGCAATGCCGGCGCGGTCGGTAATGTCCTCGCGCGGCATATCGAACGCGATCGAGCCGTTATCGATGCAGACAACACGGTCGGCGGCACGTTCAAGTTCGGATGTAATGTGGCTCGAGAACAATATGCTGCGCTGCCCGTCGGCGACAAAGGCGAGCAGCTCATCGAGCAGCTCCTCACGCGCCATGGGGTCGAGGCCTGCCGTGGCTTCATCCAGGATGAGCAGCTCGGCCTTGTGGCTGAGCGCACACGCGAGCTGCAGCTTCATGCCCATGCCACGGGAGAGGTCTTTGACCTTTGCCTTGGGGTCGAGGCCAAATCGATCGTTGAGGCCGGTGAACGTGTCATGGTTCCAGGTGGGGTACGCTGAGCCTACGAGCGCCTCGACCTCGGCCACCTTGAGCGTGGTAGGGAAGGGGCACGTGTCCAGCACGAGTCCGATGCGAGAGCGCGTGCGACGTTGCTGTTCATCGGGCGCGTTGGCGTCGCAGCGCTGTCCAAGCAGATATACCTCGCCGGAATCGAGCTTTATGAGCCCGAGTGCGGCGCGGATGGTCGTTGTCTTTCCGGCGCCGTTTGCGCCCACAAAGCCAACAATCTGGCCGGGCTCCACGGCAAACGTGACGTTGCGCAGCGAAAAGCGGTCGCTTACACGGCGTGAGGCACCTTTGAGTTCTAGCAAGTTTTGCATGGTATAGCCTTTCTTGCAGATGGCTACTGCATGGTTTCGGGGGCTACCAGGTCGAGCATTTCGTGCAGCTTCTCGCGCGTGACGCCCAGGGCTTCTGCCTGTGTCGCTGCCTGTGCAAGCAGCTCTTCGACATGGCAGAGCTGGTTTTCGCGCAAGAGCTCTTGGTTGCCCTCGGCGACAAAGCAGCCTTTGCCTTGCACGGTGCAGATAAA
>CABQHZ010000144.1 GCA_902464175.1 uncultured Collinsella sp.
AACATGATAAATCGTATCACCTCCTGCGGGTTTCTTTACCGAGTTCTGATGGGAGCAGTGAATTTTTTGGCACTAAAAATGAATATTAGCCCTGTTGACCGCGGGTGTTCTTTTTGCTAACACACCATGAGGACACGTGCGCGCGCCCCAACACCCCAAAACCACAGTCTGTTCGCTTTACAATATGCAAACATGCGTTCGATAATAGGAGGCATGGAATATCGACAGACAGACGGCAAAACTCGGCGCGTGCACAAGCAGTATGTGGACGTCGTGGCCCGCATCCTTGCGGGCGGACAAGTCGTGCCGGTCACCGTCTGCTGGGTCGACGGCCGTTGCTTTACGATCGACGAGATTGTCTCGTCCACCGGTTTTGGCCTGACGGTTCACGGCATTCGTACGGCAACCTATAAGGTACGTTTTGGCGGACATGCGACCGAGTTGTATCTGGAGGACCAAACGCGTGAGCGGGCGGACGGCTCGCAGGCGCACGTGATGCGTTGGTGGGTCTGGGCTTTTGATCGTACGCTCGAGGGCGAGCGCCGCAGGTAAGAGCGCGCGGCATTCGGGTACAATGGCAGGAATCTTGTCACCTACGGCGCTGTTGTGGCGCTTTTTGAAAGGACGAAGTATGAACGATATCCAGGGCTATCAGAACGGCCCCATCGAGACCGGCGCAAGCCGCGCCAAGGAGATGTCGCCGCGCGCGTACAATCTTGCCATGTCCGCCCTCATCTTCTTGGGCTTTTGCGCCATGGGCGCCGGTGCTTACTTTACGAGCACCATGGCGTTTGCCCGCATGATGATGAGCGGCGCCGCCCTGCCACTGGTCTTTGGCTCATTTATTTTGACCATCGTCGGCATGGTCATGATGTCGGCTGCTGCGGGCAAGCAGTCCGTGGGTCTGTCCCTTGTGGGCTACGTAATCTTTGCGAGTACCTTTGGCCTGACCGCGTCGTTTGGCCTTGCCAACTACGACCTGCCCACCATCAACACTGCCTTTATCGCCACGGCCGCCATCACCTTTGTCTTTGGTGCGCTGGGCGTGACCTTCCCCAAGTTCTTCCAGCGTGTGTATGGCATTGGTTTTGGCATCCTGCTTGCCACGATTCTGGTTGAGATCGTGCTGATGTTTATGGGCGTCTCGCAGACCATCACCGACCTGATCGTGATCGTGGTGTTCGCCGGCTTTATTGGCTACGACACCTATGTTGCCACGACGGTGCCGCCCACGCTGCCCAATGCGGTGCTCATGGCGTCCAATCTGTTCGTGGACATTATCAACGTGTTCCTGCGCATCCTGAACATCCTCGGTCGTCGCGACTAGTGCCAAATTGCAGCGGTGCTTGCCGTGCGTGTAAATCGATGCGAAAGGCGGTCCTTCGGGGCCGTCTTTTTTGTACGCGGCGGGGTATCATGGATGAGAAAAAGCCGATGGCGGCAGCGACAGGAAAGGTGACCACTTATGGCAGACGTCGACAACAGGAACCGTAACCGCAGGTCCAACCGAGCGGGTCAGCCCAATCCCAAGCGCGAGGCCCGTGCCAAGGCCGCCGAGCGCCATGTGATGACTGTGTCCGAAGCGTGCGCCAAGGATATCGAGCGTTCGCTTGCTGGTGTTCGCGAGTTTGACGGCATGCCCGCCGGCTTTGTCGCGGCGATGAAGGCCAAGGTTCAGACTACTGTGGCCCCCGAAGAGCAGGTCGCCGAGGACGTCGAGAACGCGGAGACTGCCGAGGTCGAGGCGGCGCCCGAGCCCGTCGAGGAGCCTGCCGAGGAAATCGCCGAAGCTGAGTCCGCGCCTGCTGAGGAGCCCGCTCCGGTCCTGCCCGAGGTCACTGTGCTTGATGCCTCCGCCACGCAGGCAATCCTCGATAACGGTCGCGGCTATGCGCAGTTCTGCGACATGGCCGTGCTCGCCTTTGCCTCGTTTACCAATCCGGGCGGTGGATATATTCAGGGTTATCTGGGCCAGGAGGCCACGCTGTGCGCCGATTCGTACCTGTACAACGTGCTCGACAAGCAGCGCAAGTGGTACGGCGAGAACCGTCGTCGCAACATCAACTGCGAGCTTTACCGCAATCGTGCGCTGGTGGTGCCCGCCGTGCGCTTCGACCGCAACCACGTGCACGCATACGCCGATGTGATCGTTGCCGCCGCACCCAACGTCAAGCGTGCCCGCCAGGAGTACCGCGTGAGCGACGATGCCCTGTTGGATGCTCTGCGCGACCGTATCCGCTTTGTCCTTGCCATCTGCGATGAGCTGGGTCGCGAGAAGCTCGTGCTGGGTGCTTGGGGCTGCGACAATAACGGCTTTGATGCCGAGGCCGTGGCCGAGCTCTTCCGCAAGGAACTCGCATCGGGCGACTTCAAGGTCAAGCAGGTCTTCTTTGCCGTGCCTTCTACGCGCTGGGATGAGGACTTTGCCAAGTTTGAGCACGTGTTGACAAACTTCCCCGAGCGTAACGAGGAGTCCTATGCTCAGGTTGCCGCCCGCGCTGCGGCCGCCCGTGCCGCCGAGCAGGCTCAGGCCGCTGCCGAGGACGACGAGGATGACGACGACTGGCGCAAATACCTGTAATCGGTGCGCGTGATGTGACATGCCGAGCCGACGGGGGCTGCTACCGTCGGCTTTTTATTGAGTGGGGAGCTTACGATGAAAAACGTTCTGTGCTTTGGTGACAGCAACACCTATGGCTATGATCCGGCTGGTATGCGCGATGGCACCGCGGTGCGCTATGCGCAGGATGTGCGCTGGTGCGGCGTGGCCCAACGTGACTTAGGCGAGGGCTGGCATGTAATTGAAGAAGGCCTCAACGGCCGCACGACGGTACGCGACGACATGTGCCATCTGGACACTAACCTCAACGGCATTCGCGCGCTTCCGATGCTGCTCGAGGCCCATAAGCCGCTGGACGCCATTGTGATCATGCTGGGCACCAACGACTGTAAGACGGTCTTTAACGTGACAGCTTCCGATATCGCCCGTGGCGCCATGGCGCTGATTCGCGCCGTCCGCGCGTTTCCGTGGACCGACGCTGCGCCTTGCCCGCGCATCCTGCTGATGGCTCCTATCAAGATTAAGCCGCAGATCGCCGATGTGTATATGACCGACTTTGACGAACACTCCGTCGAGGCTTCGGAGCATTTTGCCGAATACTATGCGCATGTGGCCGAGCAGTTTGGCTGCGACTTTTTGAATGCCGCCGATTTTGCCGAGCCGGGCGATATCGATTATCTGCATATGATGCCCGAAAGCCACGAGAGCCTGGGTCACGCCGTGGCAGCCAAGCTCCAGGAAATGCTCGGTGAGTAGCGCGACTCCTAACCACCACAAAGGGGACAGGCACCTTTGTGGTGGTTTTGCCCGGGTAAACGAACGACTTGGCTGTCATATGGGCATGGACGAGCTCCTCGACCTGTTTGCCGAGGGCGATGAGCTCGTCTCCAATACTGCTTTTGAGGACCTGGAACTTGTCTATGACGTGGCGAACGGCGCGACCTTTGACGGCGTCGTGTTCCGGTCCTGCGTGTTCGATGGCGTTGACTGGAGCGGTTCGACGTTTCGCGACGTCGTGTTTCGCGGTTGCCGCTTTATCCGCTGCAATATGGAAGGCTGCTGGCTCAACCGCTGCGACTTTGTCGATTGCTCGGCGCCGGGGCTCAACTTGCTCAGGGCGCGTCTGTCGAGTGTGTCGTTTACATTGTGCGATTTGAGCTATGCGAACCTTTCGGAGGGAAGCATTGGCCCCATGGCTGCGCGTGACACGCGTTTGACCGAGGCCGCACTCCAGGGGGCAAAGCTGGGGCAATTGCGCTTGGACGGCTGCGACCTGACGCGAATCGATGTGTTCAAGACGCCGCTTTCCGGCGTGGATGTATCGTGTTGTACGTTCGCGGCTCCTGTCGTCTCGGGCGACTACCATGAGCTGCGTGGCCTGACGGTAAATGCCGAGCAGGCGTTGGC